>LJTN01000026.1 GCA_001303415.1 Myxococcales bacterium SG8_38 | reverse complement strand
CAGCAAGGTCCACGGGGTGATGCCGCCGTGGAGCTGCGTCGGAAATCCAGTACCGCAGTACATTCGATCGCGCCAGCACGGGCGAAAGGGAAGAGGGGCCCCTAGGGACGAATAAAATTGTAAACAACTGTCGGCGTCTCTGGACACCTACACCCAAAAGGGTTCATACGGATGGGGAGAACCGAAAAGGGAAATGGGGTCTCAAGACCTTTCATCCAGCCTTGGCGAGCGGTGACGGGTCCTTCGGAGATAGTCAGGGCGGGTCGCGTTCGGGGGGACGGCGGCCCGCCCTGCAGCTCCGGCTTTCCCTCGGTCAAGCCTGACCGCGCAGCACCGTCGATTCGAGGTGCCTGCAGGTTCGTTCGATTCCCTCGTCTACGCTGACCGAGGGACTGTAGCCGAGCTCGCGCCTTGCTTTTTCGATACTGAAATAGTGGTGCGTGCACATGTAGCGAATTGCGAATCGCGTCAGGCCGTCCTCGGCGTTGAGCGTGCCGCCCTTGAGCGTGTCGATGCCTTCTTTGACCGCGGCGATGGCGTACACCAGCCCTTTGGGCACCCGATACTTGATCGGCGGAAACCCGAGACGCGCCGCCACTTTCCGGACGAAGTCCCAAAACGGCATCGGCTCGCCATTGGTGATGAAGTACGCCTGCCCCGCGGCGATGCTTTCGGGGCCGCCAGCCGCGAGCGCCTGATCGGCAAGCAACACGGCGTCCACCAAGTTGGTCACGTAGGTGTAGTCCGACAACCAAACGCCCCGGCCGACCTGCACCCGAAGCTGGCCGGACTGCGCCTTGTCCAGCAAAGCGGGCATGAAACGATTGTCGCCCGGGCCAAACACCACGTGGGGGCGAAGCGCGCAGGTCGCGACCCCATCCTTGCCATTGGCGGCGAGAACCCGCTTTTCCGCTTCGATCTTGCTGTCTGCGTAGGGCGCCTGCGAGACGGACGAGTATGGCAGGCTCTCGTCGCCGTTTTCGATGTCCTTGCCTTCATACACGACGCTTCCCGAGCTGATGTACACAAATCGTGGCACGCGATTTCGGCGCGCCGCCTCGAGCATGTGCTCGGTGCCTCCGAGGTTCACCGCCCATACCAGGTCCTTTCGATTCTGCTTGGTGTGGACGATCGAAGCGTTGTGGATGATCGTATCGACACCACGGCAAGCGTCCCGCACGGCAGCCTCGTCCGTGATGTCGATGCGGCGGTAGTCGACGCCCTCGATCGGGCATCGCGGGGCTACGTCGATGACGATGACTTCATCGCCCCTGGATTGAAGCCCGCGAACGATGGCCGAGCCCACGAAACCGCAGCCCCCAGTGACCAAGCTGACCGTCATGGGTTATTCCACGGTGCCGAAGATGATGTCCGGCAAAGGGGTGATCGATGCGTAGTTGCCGGAACGCATGCTGTGGTGGTGTCTATCGTGCTTCGCGGCCAGGATCCCCAGTGTCTTCAAGGGAAACTGAGGAACGTCGACCCCGGCATGGTTGAGGATGTTGAACGCCGTGTAGGTCACGAAGAGCGCGCCGAGCGTGTAGATGTGCACGCCGCCTACGAGCGCCACCGATCCGAAGAACAAGCCGAGCCCGAGCACGGTCTCCACGGGGTGGAGCAGAAGACTGTCGATGACGCGAGGGTTTCGAGCCGCATGATGGACCGAATGGACGCCCCGAAGGATCTTCCACTCGTGGAATGGATATCGGTGCATGAAATAGTAGCCGAAATCGTAGATCAGGATGACGGTCACCGCCTCGAGCAGGTATCGCCACGCGGGAACGGCGTAGTCGTAGTACAAGTAGTCGGCGAGGCCGAACATCACCGAGAAGATCAACGCAATGGAAACGGCGGAGTTGAGAGCGGCCCTCCAGTAGAGCTCCCGATCGCTCTTCGAACGGTGCGGATCGTCGCTGATCAGATACCGTTCCGCCTTCTTCGAGCGATACGCAGCCAAGAGCACGGCAATGGCCAGACCAGCCGATGCGTAGCTGGCCAGGATGACGAGCAATGCCTTCATGTCGGTTTCCGTAAGGTCATGTTATCACCTAATGCACCAGCCTGAGAATGAGCGTGCCTGCGACCATGAATGCAAACACGGCTCCTGCAGCGAGCTGAGAAGCGCGCTTGCCGAATGAAGACCTCACGGCGGAAGCCGCGCGGAACGAGGTGGAATCCCCATCGACCTCGAGTGGCTCAGCCGCTGCAGGGACGCTTTGACAAAGGAGGGTCACACCTCGTGCGACGTCCTTGTCCGATAGCGCTTCGTGCGTGCGCATGTGGACTTTGCCGGTCTTCACGTGGGCCATACAGGAACCGCAAAAGCCCGATTGGCACGAATGAGCTGGCCGCAAGCCAACCGCCTGCGCACACTCGAGCAGCGTCTTGCCGCGAATGTAAGGCACCGTCCGGGAGCGTCCCTCGAGCCAGAGGCTGAACGCTTCGGGAGCGTCGAAGGTCTCGATTTCGGCTTCCCCCTTGCGCTCCCGGTCTGCAGGAGAAACGAAACGCTCGATGTGAATGCGCTCTTCGTGAGCGCCAGACGCGACCAGCGTGCGCTCGATCAGCTCCATGAACGGCTCGGGACCGCACAGATAGAACTCCGCGATGTCCGCATCGTGGATCATGGCGCGAACGTCGGAAGCACGGAGGTGTCCGCGGTCACAATCGAGATGATGGCGAAGCTCGACTCTTCCCGGATGCGAGGCCACGAGACGATCGAGCTGCGCACCATAGATGATCGATTCTCGATCGCGATTGGCGTACAGCATCGAGATGGGGCGTTTGGTCGTCGCAAGCGCGCTCTTGAGCAGGGAGATGATCGGCGTGATCCCACTGCCTCCGGCAAACAAGAAGAGCGGCCTGCCCGAGCGCGTGTCGGGATCGAGCACGAAGCGGCCTTGGGGAACGCTCGCTCGAATCGAGTCGCCCACCCGAAGGCGGTCGTTCATCCAATTCGAGGCGCGCCCTCCCTCGACTCGTTTGACCGCGATCTCCATGGGCTCGTCGAGCTCCGGGCAGCTCGAGAGCGAATAGCAGCGGCTGATCTCAGCGCCTTCGCAGGGGAGGCTGAACGTGAGGTGCTGTCCTGCCCGATACTGAAACTGCGCGGCGAGCCCTGTGGGGACCGACAGCTCGAAGGAGCTACAGTCGGAAGTCTCCCGAGTCACGCCGGAGATAGTCAGCGCATGCAGCTCGACTGCCATCACGCCTCCGAAACGCGAGCGACCTCGAGAGCGAAGGCGAGGTGCTCTGGCTTGCAGTAGCTCCGAAGAAGGTGCCGGATCGCCGCATCGGCGACGCGGTCGGTGGGCTCTTTGGCGCCGCGGTTCATCCATAGCGCGAGCCGCACCTGCTGCGTGGCAATGGTCATTCTCGCCATCAGCTCGGGATCGTCATCGACGAAAACGCCTTCCCGAATTCCTCGGCGGAACAAGTCGGCGAACAAGGCCAGACCCGCGCCCAGCGCCTCGACCTGCTCCGGGCTTCGCAAGAGCTCGACGGCCGACCACGCGGTGACCTCCTTTAGCTGCATCCGCGTGAAGTCGCGGCGCTCCATGAAGAACTGAAGCTGGGCGCGGCTGCCGGCGACCAGCTGCTCGAGCACGGGCATGTCATTTCGAATGACGCCCTGCACGAGCCCCATCACCTCGGCGAGCCGTCGCCGATGGACCGCGCGGTAGATCTCCCACTTCGATTCGAACACGCTGTAGAGCGTGGTGAGCGACACGCCAGCGTCCGCAGCGATGCGCTGGACCTTGGTCGCCTCGTAGCCATCGTCGCCGAAGACGCGCTCCGCGGCGTCTAGAATCGCCTCCCGGTAGAGCTGGCGTTTTCTGTCCTTGAGGCTCTGTTGCGGGTTTTCCGAGGAGATCGAGGTCGACACGATGACCGGAATGGTAGTGCGGAAAACCGGAATGTCAATTCTGATGCTTTCGAGGCCGCGCGAGGCGCCCGGTCAAAGGCGGTCGGGCTCCGGAATGTCCGCGACCTTGATGACCGACATCTCGGGCGTCAGCTCCTCCTCGGCGAGCAGGGTGCGAAGCACCACCTGGCCCCGGCGATGCCCTTGGGTGCAGATCCAGTTCTTCACGCCGGGGTTGCGGCGGCTCGCGTAGATTCGAAACGAGCCATCCTGGTCGAGCACGACTTGGCGATTGTTGAGTGCGACCGGGTAGTGCCGATAGTCACCCGCACGAAGATAGTGATCGAAGATCTGGCATGACCAATATCGGCACGGAACGTCTTTTCCCCAAATCAAGATCGCCTCGTCGTCGGCCAGTTTGAAGGACACGCCCGCGTATCCGATGCCGGGACCGGGAAGATTGTTGGCGACGACTTTGGGATCGATCATATCGAAGATCTCATCGGGGCTATAGCGATCGTCGCTTTCCTCGTCGACGACAAGCGTCCCGTCCTCACCGATCCGCGTCGGAGTGGCGTTGTCGTCGTTGTCGTATTCGATGGTGCTCATGCCCACGATGGCCGACACACCGAGGCCTGCATCGACCGTGTCATCGAGAAAATCGATGATTCGCTCGAGGCCGGAGGAAAGATCTGCTTCGGTGTACTGCTCGCGCGGGGGCACGTCTTGCTCGCACTCGATGTTCATAGTGGCCGCGCGATACTTGCCCTCGTCCACCTCGACCACGCATTCGGGGAAATACTGACGCGTCATGATGAACGGCCGGTTTCCCTTTACCTCCAACCAATTCTTGGCGCCTTCGGGGCGCTGGGCGCCGATGTGGATGGTCGCCACCTCCGCGCCATCTTCGTCCTCGAATGCGATGTCCTTGTCGATGAGAAAGCTCACCATGGAGCGCATGCCTTCGTCGTCGCTCGCATACACCACGATGGAAAAGAAGATGTCGTCACCCCGGCGCATCGTGAACCGATAGCTAAGCTTCTCGTCGAGCTTGGCTTCGTGGTAGAGCGTGTCGGGGCCGTCCCCCACGAAACTGCGAATCGGAGTGAACATGCGTGTTAGAACCGGATGGGCGCGGTCGGCTTCCATCTCGAGCTCTTGGCCGCCTGCGATGAGGGAGGCGAGATAGCGAAAGCCGTCGGCCCGCTCGCGGGCGCTGCGGGCGCCGAGGGGGCCCACGATCTTCTCGCCGACCCGCTTGAGGCCGTCGGCGAAGCGGTTCCATGCGGCTTGGCTGGGTGTGATTTCGTCAGTCATCTGTCGGTCGTCCGTGCGTCATTCCAGGCCCCCATTTGTACATCTTGTGAAGGACGCGCTCAGCCAGCTTGTGGGGCATCAGGGCAAACATCCGCGCCGCCGTTCCCGCCGAGCGGGGCGAAAAGTAGCGAGCCTTCGGATGCTTCGAGGTGGCGATTTGCAAGATCAAAGCGCCCACTTCGTCCGGGCTGATGGCGCTCTCCAATTGCTGCTTTGCAAACGTATCGAGATGATCCATCAGCTCCCGGTACGGGTTGCTCGGGTCCTCGCGAAGATGCTTGCCGGCCTCTCTGCTGATGTCGAAGGCCGGCGTATCGACGAAACCCGGCACGACCACGCTCAGCTCGATGTTCCAGGGCGCGAGCTCGAGCCGCATGCATGCGTTCATCGCTTCCATGCCGCCTTTGGTTGCCGCGTAGGATGATGCGAACGGAGCGCCCACGTATCGGGTGAGCGAGCTGATGTTGATGACGCGGCCGCCGCCCTGCTCTCTCATGATCGGGGCCAGCTCACCGATCAGCTGCATTGCCGCGAGCAGATTGACGTCGAACACGTGCCGAAGGGCATTCCGATCGAGCTGCTCGAGCGCATAAGGGGGCCCGTAGCCGGCATTGTTGACGAGCACGTCGACGCGACCAAATGTGTCGAGCGCCCGCCGCACCAGGGCGGAGGTTTCTTTCGCGCTGCTCAAGTCCGTGGGGACGGCGAGCGCACGGCCCCCCTGTTGCTCGATCTCGGCTGCGATCCGTTCCAATCGGTCTTTGCGCCGCGCCGCAAGCACCACCGAGAAACCAGCTTCCGCGAGGCAGCGAGCCGTCGCTTCGCCGATCCCGGAAGAAGCGCCAGTCACGATCGCTGATTTGATGGGCTTTGCATCCTCGGTCATGCGGCTCCGGATTTTGCCGGCTATGATGTCCCGTGCTACCCGACGCAAGCCGTTGACCATGGCCGCGCCTCCGCCACATCGGCCTCGTCTCGTGCGATGGCTCAACCGACTTGCGCCTCTGGCGGCGCCCCGGTGGCCTTCGCTCGACCCGGAAGACATCATCCGCACGGCAGCAAAGAAGGCCAAGTCGGACCAGCTCGGCGACCGCGGATTCGTGGACAGGCTTCCCGTGCTGGTCGAGGCCGTCGAGCGGGAGGCAAGGCTGCACTGGATCGGGCGAGTCGCCGTGCGTCAGTCCTTGGTGACCGGATTGCAGAGCCGCTTCTCGATCTACCGTCATCGGGCCTTGCACCCGGAGCTTCGAGGGGTGCCCATCGACAAGCCGCTATTCATCGTTGGATTTCCTCGGACCGGAACGACGATCCTCTTCAATCTGCTCGCCCAGGATCCAGCCAATCGGGCGCCGCTCGGATGGGAGGTGCAGTTCCCCGACCCCGCCCCCGAAACCGCGACCTATGCGAGCGATCCCCGGATCGATCAGGCGCGCAAGTACTTCGGCCAAATGGATGCGATGGCGCCTGCGCTGGCTTCCATCCACGAGGTGGGTGCCGAGCTTCCGCAGGAGTGCATGCCGATCATGGCCCAGACCCTGCTGAGCCCGCAGCCCAGCATTGCCTACAACATTCCCGGCTATCAGAGTTGGGTCGACCGTCAGGACGCAGCGCCCGCGTACACCTATCACCGGCACTTCCTCGAGCATCTGCAGAGCCGTCACATGAAGGAGCGCTGGGTGCTGAAGAGCCCGGTGCATTTGGCCACGCTCGACTCGCTGCTTGCCGAGTACCCGGATGCAAGGCTGATCTTCACACACCGAGATCCAGCCAAGACGATTCCCTCCTTGGCCAGCTTGGTCTACACAGTGCGCGGCATCGTGACGGACTCCGTCGATCCGAAAAAGGTGGGCCCGGAGCAACTCGCTTGGTGGGGCAATGCGCTCGATCACGCGATGGAGGTGCGCGCGAGGCACGCCGACAAGGCAGGGCAGCTCATGGACATCCACTTCGAAGAAGTGATTGCGGATCCGATCGCGGCGCTTCAGCGCGCCTACGATCGTTTCGAGATGCCGTGGTCGGCAGAGGCAGAGAACCGCATGCGCGCCTTCCTCGCGCAAAACCCCCGAGGCAAGCATGGCACGCATCACTACTCGCTCGAGGATTTCGGTCTCGACATCGGTGCGATCCGGGAGCGGTTTGCCGGCTACTGCGAGGCCCATGGCGTGCGGTTGGCCTCCTGATGATCACCCGTTTCGCCGGGCCCGAATCCGTTGACAGCTCCGCCGCGGAAGGCTAGGAACGAAAACCAGAATGACGATTCCGATGCAGATCGGCGAAGGCCTGCGGGCCGCGGAGCCCGGCGCGATTCCCTGCGTCGATCCCGCGACCAAAGAGGTCTTGGGCTCGGTCAGGGTCGACACGCCCGAGGATGTCGCCCGGGCGGTAGCCCGTGCCAAGTCGGCCCAGAGGCTGTGGCGCAAGAGCTCGTTCGCGGAGCGTCGCGAGGTGTTGCGCAAGCTCATGGCCTACACGGTCGAGCACAAAGACGAGATCTGTCTCGACATCCAGCGGGATACGGGAAAGACCCGCGAGAACGCGCTCATCGGCGAGATCTGGCCGACGTGCGAGAAGTTTCGCTGGATGATCAAGAGCGGCGAAAAGCACCTTCGCCCCGAGCGCGTTTCTTCGGGCCTCCTGCTTCACAAAAAGGCACGGCTCGAGTTTCATCCCATCGGTGTCGTCGCTGCCATCATTCCTTGGAACTATCCGTTTCAGAACATCGTGAATCCGATCATCCCGGCTTTGATGGCGGGCAATGCGATCGTCCTCAAGCCTTCCGAGTGGGTGGCATGGTCCAGCCAGCGCTTCATCGAAGCATTCCGCGCGGTCCTGGCAGATGCCGGTCACGACCCCGACTTGATTCAAGCCGTGCAAGGATACGGCGCTACCGGCGCCGCGCTGGTGCGGGCAGAGGTCGACATGATCCTGTTCATCGGCTCGGTCAAGAACGGACGCCGGGTCATCGAGGGGAGCGCGGAGCGCATCACGCCCGTGGTCATGGAGCTCGGAGGCAAAGATGCGTTCATCGTCTGTGACGATGCAGACCTCGAGCAGGCGGTGCACGCCGCGATGGCCGGCTGTTACGTGAATTGCGGCCAAAACTGCGTCGCCTCCGAGCGGATTCTGGTCCACGAGCGCATCTGCGAAGCGTTCGAGAAACGCGCCGCATCGCTGGTCGGACAGCTTCGACAGGGCAACAGCCGCGAGGGGCTTGTCGACGTCGGCGCGATCATCACGCCCCTGCAGCTCGACATCATCGACAAAGCCGTGCAAGGGGCGATCGCGCAGGGCGCTCGTCTGGTCGCAGGTGGAAAGCGCGTGCTCTCCGACCAGGGCGACTACTTCGAGCCGACCATCTTGGCCGACGTCACGCCGGACATGGACATCGCGCAAGAAGAGGTATTCGGGCCCGTGATGCTCTTGATGCGCGTTCGAAACGATGCGCATGCCATCGAAATCGCAAATGGGATCTCCTATGGCCTTTCGTCCTCGGTGTTTTCAAAGGATCGGCGCCGCGCCCGAGCAATCGCCCGGGAGCTGGAGGCCGGCATGTCGGCCATCAACGAGTTCGCCGGCATCACCTACATGGCACAGGATCTCACGTTTGGTGGCGTCAAGGAGTCCGGCTACGGGCGGATGAACGGCCGCGAAGGCCTACGCTCGATGTGCAACGTGAAGGCTGTGATCGACGATCGCATTCCCCTAACCCGCGCGAACGAGATGTATCCGGTGAGACCCGCGCTCTATCCGACGTTCGGCGCCGTGATCGATCTCATCTACGGGCGAGGCTTCAAGCGCCGTTGGCGCGGCCTGATGCAGTTGCTGCGCCGCAAGCCCTGATGCAGCGCTACGACTACATCGTGATCGGCGGCGGCTCGGCGGGGTGCATCGTCGCAGCCGAACTCGCGAAAGACGGGGCGAAACGGGTGCTGCTGCTCGAAGCGGGGCCGCCGGCGGAGGCGCACCCCGAGACGCTCAGTGCAAGCGGCTACAAAGAGGCCTTCATCAACGACGCGGTGATGGGGGAGCGCTTCTCCGTACCTCAGGAGCATGCGGGAGGGCAACGCGTGTTTGCGGGTACGGGCACCGTCATGGGAGGCAGCGGATCGGTCAACGGCATGGTGTACACGCGCGGCGCGCGCGAAGACTACGCGGAATGGCCGACTGGGTGGCGCTGGAGCGACGTGACGGAAGACTTCGAGGCAATCGAGCAGCAACTCCGCCCTCATCGCCGACCGCCGACGACGTGGACCGAGGCATGCATCGCTGCTGCCGAGGAGCATGGCTTCAGCCGCAAAGGAGATCTGAACGATGGCGGAATGCACAACGCGATCGGATACGAATGGATGTCGTACGAGGACGACCATCGTCGCAGCTCCTACGTCGCATTCATCCAAGATGCGGGCGAGCGGCCGAATCTCACCGTGCTGCCGGAAGCCCGGGCGCACCGGGTCGTCTTTACCGTGGACGCAAGGGCGAGGGCAGTCGAGTTCGAGCATGAGGGAGAGCTCAAACGCGCGGAAGCCGACGACGAGATTGTCCTTTGCGCCGGCGCTCTCGAGACACCGAAGCTCTTGATGCTTTCGGGTGTCGGGCCTGGCGAGCATCTGCGAGCATTCGGCATTCCAATCGTCCGGGATCGTCCGAGCATCGGCAGCGGCCTTCACGATCACCCGAACGTCCCGGTGTTCTTCAAGACCGATCGAGACATCGATTGCTTCTACCCTCAGCTCTACAGCTTTTTTCGCACCAATCTGGACTCGGATTTGCCCCCCACGCAAAGCGATACTTGCTACGTCTATTGGCCTGCCCCGTCGGCCATGCGCCAGATGATGCAACGCATGCTGCCGCCCAAAATGATCCCGCGCGCGTTGTACGGCCCTCGTTCACGCGCGTGGGCGCGGGCCTTCATCGGCGGAGCATTCAAGATCGGCGCCTTGCAGCGATTCACCGATCACGTGTTCGGAATCATCTTGATTCTCGGAAAGCCCAAGAGCCGAGGCGTGCTGCGGCTTCATTCGGCGAACGTGAAAGAGCAGGCGCACATCGACCCCGCGTACTACTCGCATCCCGAGGACATGACCACCATGATGAAAGGTGTCCGGCTCGCCCGCACAATCGGAAGCAGCGAAAGCCTCGCCGCCTGGGGCACAAAGGAGCTCATGCCCGGACGACGGGCTCAGAGCGCCGCTCAGCTCGAGCGATACATCCGGAAGAACACCATCACCACCTATCACTTCGCAGGTACCTGCAAGATGGGAGAAACCAAAGACGATGCGGTGGATCCCTGGCTTCGCTTGCGGGGAGTCAGCGGTCTACGTGTCGCCGACGCCTCGGTCATTCCGTGGACTCCCGTTTCGGCGCTCAACGCGCCTAGCATGCTGATCGGCTACCGCGCTGCCCGACTGATTCGGGCCGAAACGCGTTGACGCCGGGCCGTCAGCCGAGATCGCCGTCGACGAACTTGAGCGTGAGCTCGTTGAAAAGCTTGGGATACTCGACCATGACCCAATGGCCGCAAGCGCCGATCACCATGGTGCGGGAGCGATGGCAACGCGATGCGACCTTCGATGCGCCGCTGACGGGGCAGAACTTGTCGTCGACGCCCCAGAAGCAAAGCACGGGGCATCGAATCTCGGACAGCCGGTCTTCCTGATTGGAAACCTGGATGCGGGCAATGTTGTCTTTGTGCTGCGTTCTCGCGATTTGGTAACGCTCTTCGATGATCTGGTCGGTGATCTTCGATGCGTCGTGCAGCTGCAGCGCAAAGACCTTGCGCATGGTCTCCCTGCTGATGCCCTCCTTGTAGAGGACGCGAATCATCGCCTTGATACCCTCCATCTCCATGTAGGTCTCGCGGGTCTCGAGACCTCCGGGAGCCATCAGGACCAGCTTCTCGACGAGCTCGGGGTAGTCGAGCGCCATCGTGATGGCGATGGCACCTCCTTGCGAGTTGCCGACGACCGTGGCGCGCGAGATTCCAAGCGCATCGAGCAGACGTTTGTATTGCCCTGCGACGTCACTCAGGCTGAACGTGCCCTCCTCGGGCTTGGTGGAGTAGCCGTAGCCCATCGTGTCGGGCACGATCGTTCGGTATCCATGCTCGGCGAGAAACGGGTAGTTGCCCTTGAAGTTGCTCCACCCGCTAGCACCCGGTCCGCTGCCATGGATGAACAACACGACGCCGCGGCTGCCAGGCCCGGACTCGTGGTAGTGCATCGTGATTCCCCCGCCCACCTCGGCGTAACTACCCTCGGGAACTGATTCTACGACCATGGCCTCACCTGCGTGCTGCTGACTAGAACATGTTCTAGCCCAACCCACCGATGCGAGCCAGCAGCGGCGCTCAGCCCTGCTTTTCGCGCGCTTCCTTGGCGCGGCGATGGGCCTTGGTGAGCAGTTGCGGCGGATGATGGCCCCACTCGCTGACTTTCCGGTGGACCGTAGCTTCCCAGGTTGCGTCGTCGATCTCGATTGCGCCTGACCCGAACTCGAAATGAAAGCCCGAGGGCGTGTAGCCATAGAATGAAAACATCTTGTCGTTCGGATGACGGCCGAGCGTTTGGTGCACCATGCCGCCCGCGAAGAGAAAGCGATCGTAGCACTTTCCAACCTCGTCGATCGACCGAGCTTGCACCATGAAGTGATGGATGCGTTTGTGCTGACCCTTGGCAAAGGCAAGCGAATGGTGCCGCGGGTTGGCGTGCATGAAGGTCACGTCGATCTGATGTCCGAAGTACTCGCACCGGATGTAGTCACTGAGCCGAAGACCCAGCATCTGAGCGTAAAAGGCCTCGTGCTCGCTCTGATCGCGTGAAAGCACGACGACGTGCCCGAGCCCCTGATCATCGGCGATGAACCCCGACGGCACGACTTGGGACGCGAACGGCTCGGAAGCCATGGCCGCACCAAAGTAGACCTCGTTCGGATTTCCTGCCGGATCTTCGAAGCGAATCAGCCCTTCGACGTGTCGCCGTGCTGCGTCCTTGGCGTTGCCCCGAGTCACTCGGTGACCAGCGGCGGACAAACGCTTCTCGATCTCGTCGAGCGCCGCCGAATCTTCGACCTCCCATCCAATCGCCTGGAGATCGTCGGCCGGACCGTGCTCGATGAAAAAACGCTGCCTGTGTGCGTCCATCTGCAACGAGAAGCCCTCATCGCCGCGCGGATCGACCAACCGCAGGCCGAGAATGCTGGTGGAAAAGCTCTTCCACGCTTCGAGGTCGGCGACCTCGAACACCAGGTAGCCGAGCTGCTTCACCCTGCTCATTTGCCTTCTCCGGGCTCATCATAGTACGGAGCCATGATCTTGCTACGGAGAAAGTTGATGGAATCGAAGACGAGCTCTGCCGGTCTCACGATCCCCACCGGAGTCGTCATCGGCCTCGTGGTGATCGCCGGTACGCTGTTTCACACCTGGCTTCATCACCGCGTGCACGGCGTGTACAACGTCACCCAGATCGGCTTGGCGTTCTTCCTCGTGATCAACGTCTTGGTCAACTGGTGGGAGATTGCCTTGATGGTCTGTCAGGAACAGATCCGCACCGAATACGAATCATTCAAAGAGCCGTACCGCGGGCGCGAGCTCGAGTGCGTCGTGAACGTATTCGCGAGGCCCATTCCAGTGCTTCGCGTTTTGTCGTTTCGACAGTGGACCACCGTCTGGTCCAGCTACTCGCTGTTCGATCCGGGCTATTCGGATCGCCGATCGTTTGGCTACACGATCGATGTCGGAAACGGGTTCACGACCATCGTTCCCGCGTTGATCTTGGCCTTCGGGATGACGTTCGAGCTGCTACCGGCGCGCGTCCTCGGCATCTTGGGTGTCATCGTGTTCTGGCAGATGTTCTACGGAACGGCCCTCTACTTCTTCCAGTTCTTTCACAATGGGCGGCACAAAGGGCACTCGATGAGGGACGTGGTGCTTTTCGTCGGCATCACGAACCTTACCTGGTTGATCTTTCCCATCTGGGGCTTGGCCACCAGCATTCGGCTGATCCTGGACGGCTCCTACGGGCTCCTGCGCTAGACTCCGGCCCGCCGGGTTGCGCCCTGCGCCGGAGCGTCTTTTGCCGAGATCGAAGGTCGAATCGTCTCCCGGGCCCCGGACCGCAGCATGATGCGTTGCATCTGGTTGAAGTCCGCGACCGCGTGGGGATTGTCCCGCGGCAAGGGGTACGGAGCCCCGACCGCCTTCGCTGCGACGAGGCCGGACATGAACGACAGATCGTGTCCGCCCTCCGGCGTGGTGAAGGTGCCGCAATAGTAGATGCCGCCCTTTCCCTGAAGAAACCGCACCATCGTCATGATGATGAGATTGCGAAACGACATCGTGTGCGTCGGATGCGGAAGCTCGATTCGTTTCTGCACCTCGGAGAGGGGCTTGGTGGAGTTGAAGGTCACCAACATGGGCACCCCCTCGTCCTTGGTGCTCGGATTCTGCGCCGAGATGACGAACGTGCATTCCAGTGAGCCGGATTCATCGATCTCCGAATAGGTATTGAAGTCCGATAGGATCCTCTCTCGATGCGGCTCCGGAAGGACGGTCGTATCTGAATGCACGACGAACCGGGAAAAGGTCGGATCCACGTCGTCGACGTACTCCGCGTTGCCGAGAAGCGCGCGTTGCAACCAGCTCGGAGATTCGAGCGACCGCAAGACGGAAGCCGCGTCACAAGCGAAAACGACCTTGTCCACCGTGTACGAGCGGCCCTCCTTGTCCTCGATGACGAAGCGCCCCTCGCGTCGCTTGACGCTCGTGACCTCGTGGCTCGTATGCACGTGGTCCGAAAACGACGCGGTCATGCGGTCGAAAACCTGACGCGGAGCTCCGACCCAGGTTCCCATTCGACCCGGCTCTTCGAGCGGCACGATGCTCTCGAGAAGCGGAAGTATGACCGCAGGCACACCACGCATCGAAGTGGTGATGAAGCTGGCGCAGTGAATGGGAACGAAGATGGTGTTCCAGAAGTCGCTCGATATGCCGAAGGCGCGAGCCAGCCAATAGAGGGGGATGAAGTTGAGTGGGTTGAAATACGAAAAATGGTAGAGGGAGTCGTGTCTCTTCTTCGGCAAGAAGAAACCATTCACCTTCGCAACGAAGGCGACCAGCTTTTCCCATCTTCGAAACTCGTGAGCGAAGCGCGCTTGGATCGCCGTTTGGCCGTCTTGACAGAAATGACCGTCGGGCGTCTGCACGAAGTACGAGATGGGCAGGGTCGTGATCCCGACGCCGAGCTCCTTCAGGAGCAGCTCGTAATTGTGGTAGTACATCTGCGGCCACGCCACGACGAGGAGCGGCGACTCGGCGTGGCCTCCGTCCTTCAAGGGCCACCGAAAGGTCTTCGCGTTTCCTCCGAGCGCAGGTCCTTTTTCGAAGAGCTCGACTTGGTAGCCTGCGCGGTGAAGCGACCAGGCTGCTCCCACTCCGGCGATGCCGCCCCCGACGATTCCTATTGTTTCGCTCATCTCTCTCCCAGAGCTCGCTACGAACGCCTCGGCCACAAGTCGACGATCGGCCCGTGCCGCAGGGTATGGCAGGCGCCTTTGTAAATGCCAAGCGATTCGTAGACCGCAGCTGTCATCATGACCGTCCGTAGTTGTCCGCTAATCGAAAGTGGAAAGCCGTTGTGAACGAACCCGAAAGACAGCCTCAGCACCGGGTTTGCCCACCCCCCAGCGCCTCCCAAGCCGAAGTGGCCGAAGGCGTTTGGCACGTCCATCAAGAAGGCATCGGCACGATGATAGCCGAGCTTCCAGTGAAGCGGATACACGATGACCCGGTCAGCACGCTTGGTTTGAACCTCGGCGGCCTTACGAACGATGTCCTCGGAGACCAGCCTCACGCCGTCGATCTCGCCGCCCATGGAAAGGGCTGCGTACATCTTTGCGAGTGAGCGTGCCGTAGCCACGCCGTTCATGGCCGGCAGGCAAGCTTCCCAAAACACCGGGTGCGTGAAGAGCTCCCGCGCATGGCGCGGCGTGAGCCCACGGCGGCACAAGGAACGGGCTCTCGACGATCGAACCCAAAACGGGACGCGATACTCGGTCGCCAGCGGCTCGGGGCTGGTTCTTTGCAGCGCCGGAAGCCCGACGAAGTCCGGGAGCCTGTCCATCTGCCAGGCGGCGCCTCCAACGTGCAGCCCGTCGAGCTCCAATGGCCCGACCATCCGGTCTTGCACGAACTGCGGAACGCTCAGCCCGGACACGCGGCGAATGAGCTCCCCTGCCAGCCAGCCGAACGTGACAGCCTGGTAGGCGTTCGCGGTGCCCGGGGCAAAATCCGGCTTGGTTTGCGCGAGTCGTGAAACGATGAGCTTCCAGTCCAGGATGTCGGTGATCCGATCGACGAGGTGCCCCAGCCTGTGAAGGCCGGCTTGATGAGACAGGAGCTGGCGCACCGTGATGTGCTCCTTGCCGTTGCAGCCGAACTCCGGCCAGTACGTAGCCACCGGCGCGTCGTAATCGATGAGCCCCTCGGTCACCAGCATGTGGATGGCGGTCGAAGTGATGCCTTTGGTGCCCGAGTAGCAGATCGACATGGTGTCGCGTCTCCAGGGCGCTCCGTCGTGGCGAGCCGTTCCAGCCCAGATGTCGGCCACCGGTTTTCCGTCGAGAA
Source organism: Myxococcales bacterium SG8_38 (assembly GCA_001303415.1). Taxonomy (GTDB): domain Bacteria; phylum Myxococcota_A; class Polyangia; order Polyangiales; family Houyiibacteriaceae; genus SG8-38. The sequence continues at coordinate 21,211 of LJTN01000026.1, read as the reverse complement.
AGACCGCCGCCGCGGCACCGCCTCCGTAGTAACGGATCTGCTTGCGCATGAGCCTCGCAACCGGCTCGAACCGCGCTTCGTAGGCGCCTTCGATTGCGATGTTGGTGTCCGTCAAACCACGCCTCCAACATCTGGCCTAGATCGCTCCGAAGATTCCGGCCGCGAAATCCAAAAGGAACATCATGATCATGCTCGCCGAAAGCGCCGCACCTGCAGTCTTCTTTAGGCTCCAGCTTGCGTCACGCCCTTCGTCGAGATGATAGAAGATGGGGAAGCTCGCGATGAAATAGAGCGAGTAGAACAAGGAGCCATGCGACAGCATTCGCGCCATGTTTCTGTAGTAGAACTGGCTCGCGATCCAAGGATTCGCCATCGATTTGGTTTCCATCCAGGCCCAGAAATAGGCGACGGTCGCGAGCAAGACCGGCCACACGAGACCACCAACGGGCAGTCTCGAGGTGCGAATCCTTCGCAAGACGACGACGGCCGTCGTGTGGTAGGTGATGAAGTACGCCTGCGTCAGCAGATACATGATGATGGGAACTCGCTGCGCCCCTGAACCGACCAGGGTAGCGTCCAAGTTGATCCGGATCATCGGGTATTCGTACACCATCCCGAGAACGTCGAAGAAGTACTCCGAGCCGAAATAGTTCGCGGCGAAATTGAAGATCGCGATGTAGAGATTGGCCTTGAGCCAGTAGGTCTGATACCAGCGCCGCCCGATTGCATTCTCGTCGCGAGCCAACGCCGGAACCACGATCAACGGAAGCGCCACGGCCGAGCCGATCGCGATGAACCCCCACTGTCCGACCCGCTCCGTGATGCCGAGGGCCATGACCAGGCCGATCATGGTCATCCAGACCGGCGAGTAGAGTAGGAAGAACTTCTCCCCCCATGCCTTGCTCGGGTTTTCGGAGAGCCAGCGCGGCCTGTCGCTTCCGTTCATGCGCGTCGGCGTTTGTACCGAACGGTGATGGGCGGCTTGGGTCCCAACACCAAGCCTTGAAAGTCGGTTTCCACCGGGTCGTCCCCGAGCTCGAAATCGTAGCGATTCAGCAGAACCGCAATGATGGTCTTGATCTGCAAGATGGCAAAGGCGTTGCCCATGCACTTGTGCCGGCCGCCTCCAAACGAGATGTAGGCGAAGGGTCGTTTGTCTTCTTCACGCCCCGGGCCGTAGCGGTGCGGGTCGTAGGCCAGCGCGTCTTGGAACACTCGTTCATCGCGGTGCGCGACCATCGGCGAAACCGCGACCCAGTTCCCCTTCTTCACTTGGTAGCCAAGTATCTCGCAGTCCTGCAGGGCCGCCCGAAGCAAGATGAAAAGAGGCGGATGAATGCGGAGCGCTTCTTTCACGGCACCCTCGGTTTTTTCGAGATCGCGCAACGAGTGGAAGTTGTAGTCCTCCGAATCCGAATAGCGAGCACGAATCTCGGTCCGGACCTCCTCCAAGAACCGGGGATGCCGAAGTAGCTCTATCAAAGTCCATGCGGTGGTGACCGAGCTGGTGTGATGCCCCGCAAACATCGCGGCAACGAGCATGCCGGTAATCTCGTGATCGCTCAGCTTGCTGCCGTCGGAGTATTCAGCGTCCATCAGCGTCTGGAGGAAATCCTCCCCACGATAGCCGGAGCGCCTCCGTTTCTCGACGATCTCCGAAACCATCTCGCCGAGCCGTGCGCGGGCGCGATCGCGGCGGCGGAATGCCGGGATCGGCAGATACGGATGGATGTAGCCCCACGCCACGATCCCGCGCTCGAGGTCGTAGTAGACCTTGGAGAACTCCTCGCTCATCTCGTTTCGAAACTCGGTTCCGAGAAGGCAGCTGCTCGAGGTGAAGTTGGTGAGCATTCCAAAGAAGGAGCTGACCTCGATTTGTCCTTCGTCGCCCCAATCGGCGATGATGTCGAGCGTTTCCCGTGCGACCGTCTCGGTGTACGTGCGCATCCGGTTGTTGCGAAGCGCCGGATAGAGCATGTGCATCTGCTCCGCCATCTTGGCGGGCTCGGCCCCGTATGCGACGCCTTCGCCGAAAACCGGCACCATCATCTTGTATGCCGCGTTGGGGCTGAGCACCTCGTCGGGCTGCCGGAACAAAGCTTCGTGCGCCTCGGGGCCCGTGAACAAAATCATGTCCTTGCCGAAAAGCTTGAAGCGCCCGACGCTGCCGCACTCGTCGTACGTCTTCTGAAGCAACCCGATCGTGTCCTTCACGAACGGCATGGTGTGGCCGATGATCGGAAAACCGCCTTTGAGCTTGGGGGGCTTCTTGGCCCTCCCTGCGCTCAAGGGCGTGGTGGTGCTTTGTGCCGGTGCTGTCACTTCTTGCTCCTGAAAAGGCTCCGCCGCAGTTGCTCTTCGATTCGTGAAGCGAGGGCCGGAGCCCCCTCTTTCATACCCGATTCGAACCAAGCGGAGATGAATACTTGCTGGATGGCTGCCATGAGCCGTGCTGCGACGACCGGATCACCTTCCCATAGCTCGCCGTCACGCATGGCGCGCTCGATTACGTGGGCCATGAGATCGATGCCCCGGTGCCACGCCTGTACCAGCCCGGCCTCGGCCCGCTGGGGATTGGACGACCAAGCGCCTCCTCCTTCCAAGTGGATCCGAAGGTAGTCCGGATGCTCGGCGAGCCACCGAATGAAGACCCGATTGCCTTCGAGCAAGCGATCGGCGGCGGGCATCTCGCTTTTCATGGCACGGCCCGTGAGCATGAAGAGCTCGCCCAGCCGCTCGGCGTGAACGGCCGCGTAAATGTCGGCCTTGCCGTCGAAGACGGAATAGAGCGTGCCGAGCGAGAGCCCGGAGGCGGAGGCGATGTCCTGAATCTTCGTGCGCTCGTAGCCGCGCGTCGCAAACAGACGCTCCGCGGCCGCGACCACCAAGGTCCGATACATGGACGCCTTTGCATTGCGCGCTTTTGCGACCGCTTCAGTCAACGGAAGCGAGTTTAGAATATAATTCTTTTTTTTGAAACTTTATTCTAGAGGTATGATCGGCGGGCCTTTCGGGCTCCGAGAGAGGAAGAACAGCCGATGCGAATCAAAGTGGATTTCGACCTTTGCCAGGGACACGCCAACTGTATGGGCGAAGCCCCCGAGATTTTTCAGGTCGATGACAAAGGGTTTCTGACGGTCCTTCAGGAAGAGCCGCCCGAGCGGTTTCGGGAGCAGGTCGAGCTGGCCGTCAAATATTGCCCGACGGGCGCGATTAGTCTCGAAGATTGAACGGGCGGCCAAAGCGGAGATTGCCGATGCCGTCGGGCTGGTTCCGGATCGCAACCAGCGCCGAGCTGTCTCGACGCGAGGTGTCGGTCTTTCGTATCAACGGCCGGGAGGTGGTCGCCTTTCGCGACGCACGAGGGGTCGCTGCGGTGGTCGATCCGCACTGCCCGCACATGGGCGCGCACCTCGGGCACGGCGGCCGCGTGGTCGATGGTGCCCTTCGATGTCCGTTTCACGGCCTACGGTTCGATGCACGGGGGACATGCGTGGGCTCGGAGTATCCCGGAAACCCCGAGGTGAAGCTCTCAATACGCGCTTGGCCGGTCATCGAGCAGCTCGGCTGCATTTTCGTGTACGCCGCCTCGGATGATTCAACCCCGAGCTGGGAGCTCCCTCGGTATGAAACCACCGGTTGGACCGAACCCGTCACCAAAGTGCTCCTGCTCAAGGGTCACGTCCAGGACGTGGCCGAGAACTCGGTCGACTACGGCCATTTCGCCGCCGTCCACGGGTACTCGGACCTGGAAGATCCCACGCTCCGAATCGAGGGACCGCACCTCTACTCGAGGTTTGGATTCACTCGACGCAATCCGTTCCTTCCGTTCACCGACCTCCAATCCACGTTCGACACGGCGGTTCACGGGCTCGGCTTGTCGGTCACCGACCTGCGCGTACCCAAGTTGGGAATCCACTACCGCGTGCTCCTCACCGCAACGCAGCTCGACCAGGACACGATGACCTTCGGGATCGGCGTGAGCTCGGAGATCCCGCCTCCCTTCGTGCCCAAAGCGATTCGCGGGGTCCCCTTCCCCTGGCGCGCGGCGACTCGGGCCCAGATCCAACTGGTCCACGGGTTCATCGTGTCGGACGTGCTTCAGGATAAGGAGATCTGGGAGCACCGCATTCCCCTCGAGGTCCCAGCGCTGATTCCGGGTGACGGCCCCATCGCCAAGTTTCGCCGGTGGGCGAGGCAGTTTTACGAGCCGGGCTAGCGCGAGCCGCAAGGGCCTTCGGACGCCGGAGGGCACTGCGCGACCGCCAGCCAATCCATGGTCAGCGCAACCCCGACGTGGATGAGCACGCCTCCCCAGATCGATCGCGTACGCATGGCCAGCGTTCCTAGGGCAATGCCTGCAAAGATGGCGCCGAGCGTCTCGGGCAGCGGCTTAGGGTAATGAATCATGCAGTATGGAACGACCATCACGAAGATCGCACCGTAGCCGAACTTATGTCTCAGGCCCTGCAGCATGTAGCCGCGAAAGAAGAACTCGAGCGCCATGAACTGCACCGCGTAGAGTATCTGCCATCGAACGAAGTGGCCCCACGACTGATTGGCGTACTTGTAGAACGGGTACGTGGCGAGGAATTGTTCTTTCGTCGCCACGAAGAGCACCGCGGGCAACACGAGCAGGTAGAGGCCGACATAGATCCATAGATGACGGCGGAAGCCGCGAAATGACAGATAGTAGTCACGGACGCGCTCTCCAGGCATGAGAACGATGGTCAGCATGGGGATCACGACATAGGTGATCACGCGCGTCCCAGACCACCAGGCTCTTGCGAGAAGGTCCCATTCGTCGCGCGCGTACACCTTTGAATCGAAGGGCACCAGCTTCGAAAAGGTCGCGTTGCCGCCAAAATACTGGGCTAATGTGAGCGTCACAGCCGTGGTGACGAGCACGACGATCGGTCGCCAGTCGAGCCTCTCGGCACCCGCTGCGTCAGCCTGCGCGTCCGCATCTCGCCAAGAGTCCAGCAAGGCGCGCCGCAAGAACAGCTTGATGGTCTGCATCGGGGCGCGCGACTATAACCGATTGACCACGCCGATTGTAGGCTAAGCTCGAGTAAACATGGCGACGGCCACGAATGACCGATTCAGAATCGTGCTCCTCTTGGGCACGCTGGCGGCATGCGCGTTCTTCCTCGCGCAAGCGGCCACGGCCCTGTTTTCCGCCCAAGTGCTGAGCCGCAGGCCGGAGGACGGGCCGATTCCGTCCACGAGAGCCATCGCGCCGACTTTGACCACGCGCAGGCACGATCCCAACGTCATCTTGCAGCGGAACATCTTCGATTCGGCACAGGGGGATTTGACCGACGTTCCGCTCCCGGATCCCGCGCTTCCCGACGAGGATGTCCCGCTCGGAGAGGTGGAAGCGCCCTGCAGGGGCACGATGCGGCTCGTCGGAACCGTGGTGCTACCGGGGGATCTGGAGCGTTCTTTGGCTGCGATCGTGGACGCGAGCCAGAAGATGGGGCTCCATCAAGGGGGCTCCGAAGTCGACGGCTCGAGAATTCGCGCCATTCGGTCGGACAGCGTGATCCTGCAGAGCAAGAGCGGCTTTTGCCGCCTGGCGATGTTCGAGGTCGAGGGCAAGGCGGGCCCGAAGCCGATTCCGCCGCCGGTGGCAGCCAAGAAGGAGAAGCCCGCGCCCGGAGGGCCCAGCATAGATCGGAACGCCGGCCTGACCGACGAGGAAATTGCCGAGGGCATCGAGAAGATCAACGACACCAACTACAATCTCTCGCGCACAATGCTCAACAAGGTGCTGGACAGCGCCGGCCGTCTGATCGGGATCGCCGCCGTGTCGCCGAAGATGGAGAACGGGCAATCGGTCGGCCTGGAGATACGAGGCATTCGGCCCGACACCTTGCTGACCAAGCTCGGGCTCCAAAACGGCGACATCTTGGAAAGCGTCAACGGACAACCGATGAGCAGCCCCGACGCCGCCCTCGGCGCATACACGACGTTGAGGACCGCAGACAAGTTCAACATCTCGATCCGCCGCGGCGGGCAGTCGGTGATGATGAACTACAATCTTCAGTGACCGAAGTCCGGGAAACGTGGCCCCGGCGTCACTCGCTCGGACTAGGCGGCGGGCGCCAACCCGCGGGGAGCGAGCGAACGTGCAGATCCCGCTGCGGGAAGGCGATCTCGATGCCAGCCTCGCGAAACGCCTGGTCGATGCTCATGTGGAGCTCGTGCTTGACTGGCAGCAAGTTGTTGACGGAACGTATGAAGACCCGAAGCTCGAACGAGAGGCTGCTGTCGCCGAAGCCGAGGAACAAAACCTGCGGCGGTGGGTCTTGGAGCACTCGCCAGGAGTCACGCGCAACCTGCTCAAGCACCTCGATCGCCCGGGCGGTGTCGGAGCCGTAGGCGATGCCCACGGGGATCTCTACGCGAAGCACCTGATCGGAGAGCGTCCAGTTGATCAGGCGCCCCGTCACGAACTCCTTGTTGGGCACGACGAGCTCCTTGCGATCGAAGGCCGTGATCCAGGTGGCTCGGATCTGGATCTTCGATACCGTGCCGCTGACCTCACCGACCGTGACCGTATCACCGACCCGAATCGGCCTTTCGAACAAGATGATCAAGCCCGAAACGAAGTTGGCGAAAATCTCTTGGAGCCCGAATCCGAGGCCCAAGCCAATCGCGGCCACCAGCCACTGGATGCTCGACCAGCCGACGCCGAGCGCGTCGAACGCGAGGGTGAGGCCCGCCAGCACAATCGCGTATTTGGCGATGGTCGAATACGCGTAGCGCTCCCCAGGACCCAGCCGCCGCAACAACGTCGCCTCGAGGAGCCCGGGAATCGCGCGCATGGACGCCAGGGTCAGCAGCGCCAACAGGAGCGAGCGGAATAGATCCGCGAGCGTGATGGCCACGACGCGGTCCTCCGTGGAAACTCGCATCGCCCCGGACGGATCGACCTCGGAGACGGTGATCCTTTCCGTCGTGGTCCAGAGCTCGACCTGCTCGAGAACGCGCGTCGCTGGCAGGAGATCGGCCCAAATGGCGAGAAGCCCGACGATGCCGATGAGCACGCCCGCACCGATCATCAGCCGAGTGACCTCCATGGTGGCGGGAGGAGGCCTCGGCTTCTCTTCGCCTTCCTCGAGCGCGGCGCGCCGCGCAGCGATCATCGACCAGCGAGTGTAGAGCTGCACGGCGATCACCAGCGCGAAGAGGAAGAAGAACGAGAAATGCAGCCGAATCGCGAGCTGAAGCGCGGTCCAATAGAAGCCGTAGAGCGCGGCTGCGCCGAAAAGGAGCGGAAGGAGCAAGGCCGCCAGATGGAACGCACGCCAGACCCAACGGAAGCGGGGTGTCGGTCCGCGCAGGACCTGCCCGAGCGAGCGATCCGATCGCAACGAAGCGTAGTTGAACGCCGCGACGGCAATCATGGAGACCAAGAAGGCGACCCGGCCGACCGATTCTCTCCACAAATCCTCCCCGCGCATCTCGAACACGAAGATCAGGAGCACGAGCGGGGCGGTGATGGCCACAAGCCATCGAAGATCGCGCCAAAGCGCCCGGGCCGCAGGCGCGGGCCAGCCGCAGTGGGCCTCTGCAATCCCGCCCGGCCGGACGAGCTGCCGACTCACACGCAGCGTCCCCCAAAAGACCGCCGTCACGACCAAGCCGTGCGCAATGCTTCGGGTGAACTGCGTGGCCACCGGCGAAACGCCGAGGCGCCATCCAACGTACGCCAGGATCGCGGGCAACCAGGCAGCCAAGAGAAGGCTGAGCCAGAGCGCTTGCAGCGTGGGTGCGATGCGGGTGCAGTCGGGCTCGCGGGCCTCGTCCCCGAGGCTTCGAATGCGACGTCTGATCGGCCGGGCGAGGACGAAAAAGAGCAGCGCGGCCACCAGGGCCAAGACGTTCAGCGGCCAAAGACGTGTGAGCGCATCGCTGAAGCCGGTCGCAAGCTGACTCCAATACGTCGGCCCGAAGAGCCAAGCCATGGCGTCGCGGCCGTCGGATAATAGCTTGGGTTGGACCGCTTTTCCGCTGGGGATCCATAGGATCCGCTCGTCGATGAAGTCGAGGAGATCTTGGGTGCGGTCGATGAGCTCCTGTTGACTTGCGTCGAAGTCCACGAGCTTTTGGAAGTAGGTCTCATAGCCTTCGAGAAGCGCGTCCATGTACTTGCGTTGGGTCTCGAAGAGCTGGCGTAGGAGCCGCTCGATCTCCTGACGTTCCTTTTCGGGAATCGGCTCGTCGATGGAGGCCATCACCTCGTCGACCAGGGCGTCGATGTCCGCCAGCGCTTGCCGCTGCTCACGCAGGCGAATCTGCTGAAGCTGCACATCGCCAATTTGCTCTTTGCGCATGCGTACAAAGCGGCGGTACATCCCGATGTCGGGCGCCTCCGCACGATGCTGTCGCAAGAGCGCGCCCACCGAATCAGCCAGCCCGACTGCCTCCACTCGAGCTGCGAGTCGCGTGAGCTCCGCCTCGATTGAAGCCACTTTGGCCTCGGCGCGGGAGAGCTTTTCGCTCACGTCGCGAATTTGGGCGTGCAGCCCCTCGTCACCAGCCCACAAGGACGCCAGCGCGTCGTTGCGTTGATAGAGCTCCTGGAGGGTCTGCCGGAATTCGTCGGGGAGTGCCGTCAGCTCCTCCATGAGCCGTTTCGCGGCCTCCTTCTCGCGCTCGATCTCGAGCTGTTCGAGTCGCTGCTTTTCGTCGCGCAGCTGTTGGCTCAAGGACTCGTAGCGAGCGATCTGCAAGGTCGCTCGATCTCGCCTCTTTGCCAAAACCGCCCCGCGCACGTCGTAACTCGCGAGCTCGTTCTCGTAGGCTTCGATCTCCGTTCGCTGAACCGCCTGTCTCAACGTGCGCAGGTCGACAAGCGCCTGGGCGACCGCTGGATCACCGCTTGTTGCCGGAGGCGTCGTCTCGAGCTCCTTGAGGCGCTGCCTCGCGAGGGAGAGCAACTCGGGAATCTTCTTACGCCGCTCCGAGCGCATCTCGGCTTCGGCGTCGAGCTCCGCAGCCTCCCGTCGCGCCAAAGCCAACTCTTGCTCGGCTTCGACGAGCTGCACGTCAAGGTCGGCGGCCGTCGCACCTTCTGGGACCGTCAGCTCTTTTCGTTGCTTGAGCTCCGCGATCTCTTCTTCGAGTAGCTCGATGCGCGTCTCCGCCTCTTCTGCAGCTCGTATGTACTCGTTTGACTTGGCCTGCCATTCCTCGAGCCGCGTGCGAAGCTCCTGCGCCTTCTGCTTGATCTCGGCGAGCTGGGGCGATGCACCGGCAGGCGCGGGCTCCTCGGAGGGTATCGGTAGGGGGCCTGGCTGGGCCGCCGCCGGCAACACCGCCGCCAGCGTCAGGAGCCACGCTGCCTTCGCGAGCACCCAAGAATTGATGGCTCGACTCGTCATTTGTGCTTTCGGATTCGCATCAATCCCTCTTGCGCAACCGACGCGACGAGCGCGCCATCCTGAGCGTAGATGTGGCCGAAGTTCAGTCCGCGGCCACCGGCGGTCCGCGGGCTCTGGGTTACATAGAGAAGCCATTGGTCGGCGCGAAAGGGCCGATGAAACCAAACTGCATGATCGAGGCTCGCGAGGATCAGCGTTTCGGTCAGGAAGCTGTGCCCGTGCTGATTGAACGCGGCTTCGAGCAGCCCATAGTCGCTCGCGTAGGTCAGGATCGCCTGGTGCAGAACGTCGTCGTCGCCGAGCTTGCAGCGCGCTCGGAACCAGGTGCGGTGGATGCCGGTGTGCGGCTTCGGCTCGAGCAGGTCGACGTGCTCGACTTCGCGTCTCTCGATCGGCCGGTCGAGCGATAGCAGGAACTCGAATGCAGGGTGATCGGATCGCGCTTGGTAGGCGCGCAGCCGCTCCTCGTTGGTCGGCACCGTTTCGGGCGGAGGCGCCTCTGGCATGGCCGCTTGGTGGCTGAGGCCCTCCTCGGGCGCTTGAAACGACACCGACATGTTGAAGATGGCCTTGCCATGCTGCTTCGCCACGACGCGGCGAGTCGCAAACGATCGACCGTCTCGAATGCGATCGACGTGATAGAGGACGGGGACGGAGGTGTCGCCCTCGCGCAGAAAGTACCCGTGCAGCGAGTGCGCGATCCGGCCTTCCACCGTTCGACAGGCTCCGACGAGCGACTGCGCCGCGACGAGACCTCCAAAAATGCGTGGCCGACCGTCTCGAGGGCTGAAGCCACGAAACAAATCGCTGTCCAATCGCTCCAGATCGAGCCGCTCGAGAAGACCGTCGCAATTCACGCCCCGCAATTAGCACGGCTCTTCAGCGAGGCGTCGCGACCGTGTACGTCGCACGGAGACTAGACACCTACATCCTGCTGGGTATAGACATTATCCCTAAGGGTTAACCCCATGATTCGATGGCTAGCAGTCGGCGGCGTCCTTTTGCTCGGAGCATGCAGCGGCGCGATTGGCGATAGCGGAGGTGATCCGAGCGGCGGCGGCACCGATGGCTCGTCCGAGCCTCAGTGCGGCCGGTCGGTCTGCGGGGCAACCGGCGAGCTTGCGGCAGCGACCGCGTTTCCGCGCCTCACCCATGCGCAGTGGGAGAACACGGTCCGGGATCTGCTTCGCCTCGACCAGCAACCCAATCTGTCGGGCACGTTCGAGCCCGACACGCGGCTCAGCTTCTTCGACAACAATGCACGCGCGCTCCGCGTCAGCAGCGATCTGTGGAGCGACTACCAGGCGTCCGCGGAGCAGTTGGCCGAAGCGGTGACGACCGATCCGGCGGCGCTCGACCGATTGCTACCAGACGGCCTGCCGAGCGATGCCGCCGAACGTGCACGCGCCGTCGTGCGCGATCTGGGTCGGCGCGCCTATCGGCGGACGCTCACCGCCGAGGAGCTCGAGGCCCACGCGATCTTGTTCGGCGAGGGTCCCGCGCATTTTCCGGGTATGGATTCCTTCGCGAGCGGGGTGCGCATCGTGCTCGAGGCGCTCCTTCAGTCGCCTCACTTCCTCTATCGCGTCGAGCTCGGAGTGAGCCAGACCGGCGATGCAGTCGAGCTCGGCGACTTCGAGATCGCCTCACGCCTCTCGTACATGATCTGGAACACGATGCCGGATGACGTGCTACTCGGCGAGGCCGAACGGGGCGCGCTCCATACGCCAGAGCAAGTGGCAGCCCAAGCCGCCCGCATGCTCGACGATCCGCGGGGCCGAGCCATGGTCGAACGATTTCACGCCCAGCTCCTCAACTGGGATCTCTATCGAAGCCTGAGCAAGGATCCGAACGAGTTTCCCCTGTACTACCAGGGCGTCGGGGCAGACATGTACGAGGAAGCCCGGCTCTTCGTCGAGAGCGTCGTGCTCGAGGAGAGCGGCAGCCTGGCTGAGTTGCTCACGGCGCCCTACACGTTCGTGAACGACGGGCTTGCGGCGATTTATGGGCTCGAAGGCGCTTTCGGCGAGAGCTTTTCGCGCGCGGATTTCGACTCGGTGGACCATCCCGAGCGCGGGGGTCTGCTCACGCAGCTCGGATTCCTGGCATCGCATGGAGGGCTCACCGGCTCGATCCACCGCGGGGTCTTCATCAACCACCGAATCCTGTGCACGGAGCTTCCGCCGCCGCCGGACGCCCTGCCGCCGATTCCCTCAGACGACGGCACGACGATGACCTCGCGAGAGCGAATCGAGATGCACACCGGACCGGGCACCTGCGGCGCGAGCTGCCATGGCACCTTCATCAACCCCGTCGGATTCGCTTTCGAAAGCTTCGACGGCTTCGGCCAGTACCGGACCGAGGAGCTCGGGCTACCGGTCGACTCGAGCGGCAGCTTCGAGTTCGAGGATGGGCCGGTTGCATTCGATGGCGCAGAAGAGCTCATGGGGGCGGTTGCCGATCGCGTGCAAGCGCACGACTGCTATTCGAAGCACTGGCTCGAGTACGCCCTCGGTCGGAGCACGGCGGGCTCCGACTTGGACTTGATTCAAGATCTGGGTGATGCGTCCGTGGACGGGCTCGCGATCGAAGCCCTGATCATCGAGCTGGTGAAGAGTGAGGAATTCCGGGTGCGAAACGCGGAGGGCTCATGAGCGTCGTGACCAGACCTTTGACCCGTAGGCTCTTCTTGACCGGTACCGCGGGAGTCACCGTGGGTCTGCCATTCTTGGAGACGTTCGCGAAGAAGATGGCGCGGGCGGCCGGTCCGGACGATCCGGGCTTCGCGGTATTCATGCGGCAGGGCAACGGCTGCTCGCAGGCACTGAGCTACAGCGATCCGCCCGAGCCGGAGATGTTTTGGCCCCGCAACCTCGGAGTGCTCACCGCGGCATCGATGGCCTCGGACGGCGATCGTGCGACCAGCGAGCTGAGCGCCTATGCGGACAAGCTTCTGCTGGTTCGGGGCGTCAACGGAGCGTTTCAGATCGGCGGATGCGGACATGCTCGGGGCGCCTTGCAAGCGTTGACGGCCCAGCCGACCGGCGATACCGAGGCCAGCAACAATTCTCTCGCGCTCGGGGAATCGCTCGACAACCGTATTGCGCGGGAGCTCAATCCCGCAGGGCGGGGTCCGCTGACGCTTGCCGCGATGCGACCATACAACTTCCTGGACAGCGTCCTTTCGTACCGCGGACCGAACGACCGTCGAGGCGCCCAGACCAATCCGAAGGTTGCCTTCGACGACATCATGGGGCTCGTGGATCTCGACTCGTCGTCCGCCGATGCGTTGGCGATTCGCCGTCAAAGCGTCAACGACCTGGTGCGCGATCAAATGCAAGCGCTTCTCGGCCGAAGCGATCTCAGCTCGGACGATCGCAACCGCTTGGACTTACACTTTTCGGCCATTCGTGATCTGGAGATCCGCCTGGCCGAGTGCGCCCCGCTCGATGCAGCGACCGTGAATGCGATCGACGCCATCGACGGAGATCACCAAAATGGGGACCGGGTGGTCGAAGTGGCCGAGCTGCACATCGACGTCATCGCATTGGCGCTCTCCTGCGGCTACACCCACGCGGTGACGCTTCAGATCGGCAATGGAAACGACGCGACTCGCTATCGATGGGAAGGAGATCAGTTCCCCTCCTATCACTGGATCTCGCACCGCATCTTTTCCGATGGCTCGGATGGCGATCCGATTCCGGACGCGCAGTCCAAGCACAACGCGGTCGACCGGATCCATGCTCGTCTGTTCAGGCGGCTTCTCGATAGGCTCTCGGCGTATACCACGGACGCGGGCACGTTGCTCGACGAAGGCGTTTGCGCCTGGATCAACGACCTGTCGAACGGGCCGCCGCACGCGATCAACAACCTGCCCTACGTGCTTGCCGGAAGCGCCAAGGGCTTCCTGCGGACCGGCGTCTACGTCGATGCGGGCGGGGTCCCCCACAACAAGCTCCTCAACACGGTCGCCACTGCGGTGGGTCTTCGCAAAACCGATGGCAGCCCGGTCGATGACTTCGGCCACGAGAGCCTCGAGCGCGGATTGATCGGTGCGATGATGTCTTCGTGACGGTCGACGATGAAGCCGCAGGGCTCTCGCTCGCCCTTGAATGTGGGGAAGACAACAATCGAGCCAGCGTCGGCACCGTCCACTGCTTGGTGGTTCATTAGCAAAACACGCGCGTTCGAGCCCGATCGTGGTACGCTTTGGCACCCATGCCGGAGTCGATCGGGTTTTGCGAGAAGCACGAGCTCCCTCTGGACCGCAACGGAGAGTGCGAGCTCTGCCGCTTGAGCGGCATGCCTTCGAGGCCGCCTCCCGTGCGAAGCGGCTTCCTAGCGGTCATCATCCCCGTCGCGCTCCTGATCGCTGGCGCGCTATGGATGGTTTCGGCGTATACCTCCCAGCCGGCGAGCGTGCCGCAACGAGGGGTTCCCGTCCCGGGATCCCAATGACGGGGTAGCTGGGCCTCCAGCCAAATGATTGCGAGCCGCCGGCCTTTTTGGATACCCTGCGGTCGTGGTGGGTAGTCCGCAAATCGCCGCGCCGCCGGCGAACGTGGGGATTGAGTTCGACGTCTCCATGTGGCCACTCGTATTCGTCTCGATGCCTGCGCAGATCCAGCTCGCTGACATCGAGTACTTACAGGAGTCCTACGAGCACGTCTTCGGCGCACCGAACCGTCATGCGCTGATCGTCGACACCACCCCTATCGAGACGATTCCGGATGCCACGCTGCGCCGCCGGATGAAGGAGTTCGAGGACAGCCGGCGGCCAATCATCCGTGAGAAGAACATCGGAAGCGCCATCGTGCTCTCCAATGCGGTGGTTCGCGGCGCGTTCACGGCGTTGCGCTGGATTTCACCGCAGCCCGCGCCGAACAAGGCTTTTTCGAACGTGCGGGACGCCGCTCGGTGGTGTATCGAGGGCATCGAGGCAGACGGCCAGCGGGTGCCCGCACCGGCCTATTTGCTGGCTGGCATGCGTGGGGAGCCCTGAGCCGTTTGATCGGGCGATCCGGTCATTTGAAGGCGCAGGCTGCCTGCGGCGGTCAGATCCCGATGGGATAACACCGGTTCGGATAGCCGGGCGTCGTTCAAGACCGCCTCCGCGACGAAAACGTTCCGCGAGGAGTTGTCCATCGCTTCGATCACGAACGCGTCCGCGCCGTGATGCTCCTCGCTCAGATGAATCGTCGCGCGCTCGAACAAGGGGCTGCCTAAACGGTACTCGGCGAGCCCCGGCGTGACCGGATAGAAGCCGAGCGCCGAAAAGACGAACCACGCGCTCAATGCTCCCGCGTCGTCGTTGCCGGGAAGTCCGGCGGGACCACTCCCGAAATACCGGTCCATCGCGTCGCGAACCTCCGCCTGGGTTCGATGCCCTTCACCGTCGACGAACGTGAACAGGTACGGATACGCCATGTCCGGCTCGTTCCACATGACGAAACGGTCGCTATCGAACATCGATTGGAGCCTCGCCACGAAAGCGTGGGGGCCGTGCAGGTCGATGAGCCCCGGGAGGTCGTGGGGCACGAAGAAGGCATAATGCCATGCAGTGCCCTCCACGTAACCGGGCCCACCCAACCGCAGGGGCAACGAGCCCTCGATGGCATCCGGATCGAATGGAGCGAAGAACGACCCATCCCGGTTTCTCGGCCGGAGCATTCCCGTCGTGGCGTCGTAGAAGCCAGCGTACGAACCCGCCCGTGCTTCGAGCACCTCGGCGTCTTGGTCACGGCCGAGCGATTGCGCCAAGCGCGCCAGCGCCCAGTCGGAGAGCGCATATTCCAGGGTGGTTGACACCGGACCCCAGACTGCGTCTGCCGACTCCATCGGAATGAAACCGAGACTTTGGTAGTCGTCATTGCCGGGCCGATGCTCCCCGCTGTCGGCTGCGGAGACGAGCCGCTCGTACATCGCGCTCACCTCGAAATCGGTGAGTCCCTTGGCGTACGAGTCCGCGACTACGATGGCGGCGGGATCTCCCACCATCATTTGCACCTCTTCGGCGGCGAGCTCCCACTTGGGAGGCACGCCGGCCGCCGAGATCATGTCCTCGAGCGAACGCAGCATCTCGAGCTGCACCTCGGGATAGACGAGCGTCAGAAGCGGATGGACCGTGCGATAAGTATCCCAAAGCGAATGAACCGTATACCGCGTCCCCTCGCGAATGAGGCCGATCTCGTCCGTTGCGAACCTACGATACGTTCCGCTGACGTCGTTCGACACGCTGGGATGGATCAGGCCGTGGTAAAGAGCCGTGTAGAAGCGGGTCCGATCGGCCTGGCTGCCCCCTTCGACCTCGATGCGGCCGAGCACGCGCTGCCATGCGAGGGCGGCCACATCACGAGCCTCGTCGAAGAGCATTCGCTCGGCCATCAAATTGGCGCGCGCCTCCTCGATGCTGACCCACGAAAGGCCCACCCATACAGTCACCGGCTCCCGGAGCGCTTCGCGAAAGTGCCAATACGCCATCGCTTCCCCGCTGGGCTCGTCCGGAAACGAAGCGCCGAGTGGGTCGACGATGCCGGCTTGATCGGCTGGGTGATCGATCTGGGCGACGAAATGAAGCGTTCCGCCCTGCGAGACCGCGCAAAACCCGCCGAAACCCGAGGATCCCGCGATCTCGTCGAGCCCGGGGTCCGCGGGCAGCCTGCCGCGACCACGGGTCCAGCTGACGCCGCGGGCGGGGTCGATCAGAACGTTGGCGGGCTCGCCCGGCGGGAACCAAAAGCGAAACACGCCGGTCCGCAATGTGGCCGTCATCTCGGCGATGAGGCCCTGGTCTCCGAGCTCGACCGCGTAATACCCGGCATGCGCGATCTCGTTGCGATATCCGGATGCGTACCCGTCCACTCGCTGTGGAGGATCTCCCAGCGTCGGTGCAATCACGGGAAGCCCGAGATCGGGGCAACCCACTCCGCTCAAATGGGTCAGGCCGAAACCTCGCATCTCCGGGTCGCCGTGCCGGTAACCGGCGTTGACGAAGAGGTCTTCGAGGGCGTCGATCGGTGTGGTCAGCGTCGTATGGGGGCTCGGGGACGCCATGCCCCACGGGACGACCGCGCCGGGAAAGGTCTGGCCGTCCGCGGGTCGATCGCCTGCCGTCCCGATGAAGGGATTGACCTCGGCAGCAAGCGGCGCGTCCGGCGGGGGAAGCGGCGGCTCGTATTGCCTACGGGTGGGCTCGCTGCAGGCTGCAAGCACGATCAAGGCGACGGCGGCGCGGCTTGAAACAAGGGATCGTGCGTCGCGGCCCAAAGGCTCACTCCGGCGAGTCGGTTGCCTCGACCGACCGGATGATTGGATCGCTCGGCAGGCCTTGGTCGTCCACCACTCGGAGGGCGACTCGGTAGGTTCCCGCCACGTCGGGGGTCAAGGTCGCCCGAGGCGACTCGGCGCCGGAGAGGAGCCAGCGCGATCCCGCAGGTGCCGCGACCAGCGACCACTCGTACGAAAGCGCGCCTGCCTCCGGATCGCAGCTCGACGAGCCGTCAAGACTGAATGGCTCTCCGACCTCGGCTCGAAGCGAGGACGACAGCACCGCGGCCGGCCGGCCGTTGCTTGCGCCCGAACGCACCCCGAACCGTCCTCCGCCCGTGGTGATGGTCGCGCTCGAGCCTGAGGCTCGAATCTCGCATGCGCCGTCGAGGGCTCCGACCTCGAACGGGAGCCCCTCGATGGACACGGTTTGCGGCTCCGGACCCAAGTACCACTCCACCTCGCCCTGTCCTCGAATCTCGACGAACCGGCCGGGCCCGCTGAGTTGCGCCAGCGCCAGATCCGCACCGCGCTCCACGTAGCGAAGCGTTTCCAGCCCGTTCGAGGTCTCGACCAACGAGAGGGCGCCGCCCGGCTGCAACCGCGCTTCGGCTCGCCAAGAGCCGTCACCCAGGATGATCTCGCCGTCCGCCGTGCTCACGTTGGAAACCGGCTCTCCGGCGCGATATGGATAGACGATCGATAGCACCGAAACGTCGGAGCCCTCGCGCGTTGCGGTCCACACCGTGTGGGAGCCGCGTCCGATCTCGCCGCTTTCATCCTGACCGCCGGGCTCGTGAAAGCTGATGTCCTGCGAGTAGCTCATGGGTCCGTCGGCGGCCACGGTGACGGCCAGCACGGAGGCGGCTTGTCGATGCCAGTGCGCTAGCGGATCGACGCGCTCGAACGTCCCCAGGTTCGGCAGGTCTCCTTCCTGCGCCTCGCCGCCGCCGTTTCCATGAAACCGCCATGTGAATTCCCGCGTCTCCCCGGCCTCGCTCGAGACGACGTGATCGGCGATCACCAGATACCGATTGGACGCAAACAAGAAGCGGCGCTCGATGTCTGCACCGCCCGGCAAGCCGTACCGCCCGGCTCCGTACTGGGTGGTGACGGTGACACCGTCGGCCGTCGAGGTATCGAACGCATGGCTGAGATAAGCCATACCGTCGGCGGGCGGAGGCGAGCCGGGTGGGAGGGCGCCCCAAGCCAACGAGGCGTCGAGGTAATCCACCGGACCCCGCCCGTCGACCAAGATCATGTTGTGGTCTTGCGGGCGATTCACGTCGGAGCGTCGTGTGAAGTCGAGGTATCCGGGGTCGAGCATCAACCGCTCGCCGTATGCATAGAACATGAAGGAGGCCGGGTCGGCGTGCTCGTGCGAATCGGGGTACACGGGATCGCCGTCGGGGCCCCGTCCGAAGGAAGCCGCGACGGCGTGCTCGCCTAGGATCACGGCGACCACGTCGTCCTGTTGCCAGCCGCCCCGTAGCACCGCGACTCCGCCCTGCTCGTAGATCCGGGTGGGGGAGCCCACTGGCGCACGTGGCGTCACAGAATCATCGAAGTCGAAGATCGCGTCCGGTGCGAGCTCGATGTTTCCATCGGTAGGATACGGGTAAGGGGCGGCCAAGTATTGCGAATCGCGGCTCAATGCCCAGGCCCAATGGAGCTCGGGCGCATCGGTCTGCGTTGCCGGCGCGAGCCCATAGTAGTGCCGCCGGCCGACGTTCCCATCGTCGTGCGGTGCGAGCGATCCGTCCGGCAACATCAAGTCGAGCATCCACCGGTGGGCCCGGATGATTCGGGGGTCGCGCCATGGGCTGACCCGGTCGACGTCCGGCGCGACCGGCCACGGCTCTCCCTGAACCCATCGGTCCCAGGCCCGTGCCATGGGCAGTAGATTCTGCGATGTGTAGCGAAAGTAAAACGGACCTTCCGAGTACACGCCGTCTTCGGTCAGGTGCGAGTGCTCCAGAATCCGCTCGAGCAACTCGAAACCATAAACCGCCCACCCCGCTGGATCCTCGTATGCGGCACGAGCACCGCCGGGATCCGGCTCGTGCTCGGCGAGCACGATGGCGGCGGTGATGAACGCGCAGCCCACCTTCGAGCGATGGTTGTTCTGATGAAGAATGGGGAAGCCGCTTGCGGTCGAAGGCTCGCGATAGTTCTCGTAGAGCGCCGAGGTGAGCTCGATCAGGTTTTGCCGGACCTGCTCCTCGTCCTCTGGCGCCATCAGGTATCCGGCCCCAACGAGCGTGTCGTAGGCCGAGGCCCACAAGATGATCTCCTCGCTCGTGGTGATGTCCCGATCCCATCCGCCCAAGGGCGCCTGGACTGCGATTCGGCTCTCGGTGTACATCGCGAGGAGCATCTGGGTGACCTCGGCCCCTACCGCGTCGCGCTCTTCCGGGCTGGAAAAGGGAACCGGCTCGCCGTCGACCACGGTCGAGTCGAGCAAATAGAACGCTGCGAGCGCACGCGCCCCATTGGCCTTCATCCGCTCTGCCCCACGAAGATGATCGGCGGGATCCTGCGCCCGAGCCTCGCTCACCCGTTGCGCCATGCGTTGCATCCAGCTCCGGTAAGGCTCCTCGGTGAGCTTGGCGCGCAGCGCCTCGACGGCGGCGTCCGCTCCGAGGACGCGAGGCCGCGTCAGCGATGCCTGGGCAGGGGGCCAGGAAAACACGAACGGCTCGCCCGCGTCGGGGTCTTGTGGATTGTCACCGGCACTGGAGCACGCAACCGCCGTGAGGAGGATGAAAACCAGCAGGGAGGGCAGTCGGTTCAAATGGGTAGCGGTCTGCATGGGAGCTGTCATCGCGAGGAAGATCATGCGCTCAGCCTAGGACGCCTATCTACACGCATTCGGTCCCGCTCGAAACCCGTCAGCTCTGCACGCTACGGGGAGAGCTCAGCAGCATGGCGAGCCAAGTCCATTCCTGCGACTGCGCGGCGATGATGCGCACGATGATCGTCAGCGGAACCGATAGGAGCGCCCCCATCGGACCCAGGACGAAACCCCAAAACACCATCGACAGCACGACGACCGATGGAGAAAGGTCGGTCGCTTGTCCGGCCCAACGCGGCTCGATCATGATTCCGAGGACCATGTTGATGAGAAAGTAGCCGAAGGCGAGCACGAACGCGGGCAACCAGCCGAGGGTGACGAGGCACAAGGCAATCGCTGGAATGGAGGCCAAGATGCTGCCGATGCTCGGGATGTAATTGAGCACGAAGGCGATCAGCCCGAACAGAAGGGAGTGCCCGAGCCCGATGGCGTTGGTCAACGCGGCGACCGCCAAGCCGGTAGCAGCGCTGATCACGGTTTTGATCAAGAGATAGCGCTGGACGTCGCGCGCCGCGCCTTTGAGCACTTGAACGTCCATTCGGCCGAACCGGTCGGCACCCCGGAGCTTTCGTGAAATCGACCCACTTTCGACCACGAGAAACACGGTGATCAGCAGAACGAGGGCCCCGGAAGAAATGACGCTGAGTCCCAGGGCGAGGCCGGGGACGGTGAGGCGGCGCACCACCTCGTTGGGGTCGAACTGCTCGACCGTTGTGGCCGGAATTCCGAGCCCATTGGCCCAAAGCCACGATGCGGTCTCGAACTGCAGACGGTCGAAGTCATCGCGGTACTGACCGAACGCCATCGCGAAATCGGTGGCCGCCCGCGTCGTCAAATATCCGAGCCCCATGACGACCATGATTGCCGCGAGCACGGCAAGCGATACGGCGAACCAATGCGGCAAGCCGCGCTCGCTCAGGTCCACGATCCTTGAGAGGCTGATCGCGATGAGCGTTGCCAGAAGAACGGGAATCACGATCGGCTGCCCCAGATGCAGCACGACCAAGACCAATCCAAAGGCAGCCAAGCGAACCATGCGCCGAGGCTAGCACCTAGCCACCGGTAGCGCTGGCACTGGCGCTGCATAGCGGCTCGGCTTGCATGGGTGGCGTAAGGATCGGGCTCGGAAAAACACGACACGAGGTTCCACGGAACGCGGCGGCCAAGGCCGGGGCTTGACGGAACGCGACACGGGGATGTGTCGAACGGCTCGGCTTGCATAGTTGGCCGGAAGGACAGGTGAGCTTGGGCCAAGCAAGCCTCGCCTCGGAGCTCGCGCCCAATCGGAGGTGGTTGCATGCATACCGATTGTCACTCGCTACGTCGCCCCATCCCCGCATCGCGTTCCGCCAAGCCCCTGCGAACGTGAACCTCTACGCAAGAGAATGGCCCGTTCGCCGTGCTGCCCATCCCGAACCGTCCTCCTACGTGGACGTGAGCACACACGATCCGCGGACCTCGGGCCCCGAACCCCTAACCTCGATCCTCGATCCTCGAGCCCCGCACGCTGTCGAGCTGAGGTCAGCGACAGTGGCAGCGACGGGGTCAGTGACAGGAGCAGGAGCAGCGACAGCGGCAGTGCCATCGCGCCCCGTCCTCTTACATAGAGGTCGACGTATGGAGGGCTCGGAAAAACGCGACATGAGGTGGAGCGGACGTGCGAAGTGCCAATCGGCATGCATGCAACCACCTCCGATTG
>LJTN01000085.1 GCA_001303415.1 Myxococcales bacterium SG8_38 | reverse complement strand
TCTCGCATACTACGATGCGATTGCCCCCATCATCTCGGCGGACTCGATCGATTTCGACATCGCGTTTCGAGCCTCTCGATACGACAAGGGAGGTGATGCGGCCTACGTGAATTGCCCGCTCGGCAAGGAGCAATACGACGCATTCGTCGATGCCGTTCTGAGCGCCGAGAAGGTCGAGCCGAGAGACTTCGAGCAGGTGCGCTATTTCGAAGGCTGTCTTCCCATCGAGGTCATGGCCGAACGCGGCCGTCAGACCTTGGCCTTCGGTTGCATGAAGCCCGTGGGTCTCACCGACCCGCGCACCGGCAGGCGGCCTCACGCCGTCGTTCAGCTTCGCCAAGAAGACGCCGAGGGAACCGCCTTCAACATGGTCGGCTTTCAAACCCGTATGAAGTGGCCCGAGCAGAAGCGCGTGTTTCGAATGATCCCAGGGCTCGAGAACCTGGAGCTCGAGCGATTCGGGAGCGTCCATCGCAACACGTTCGTCGATTCGCCCACCGTTCTAGATGACGACCTGGCGCTGCGCGCTAGGCCCGGCGTGTATCTGGCAGGTCAAATCAGCGGCGTCGAAGGCTACGTGGAAAGCGCGGCCTGCGGAATGCTCATTGGCATCAAGCTTGCGCACGAGGTGCGTGGCTTGTCGTCTTCGTTTCCGCCGCCCACCACGATGCTTGGCGGGCTGCTCGGGCACCTCAGAGCGCCGAACGATGACTTTCAGCCCTCCAATGCGATGTGGAGCATGGTGCCATCGACCGAAGGCCGCCGGATGAACAAACGCGTTCGGCGTGATGCGCAATCGGCGCGTGCTCTGCAGGATCTGCAATCCTGGCTTCGTGACGTGGTAAAGTCGAACGATGAGCGCCTCGGATCCGCTAGATCAGCAGATCGACGCCTTCGCTCGGTACCTGGCGGACGAGCGTAGAAGCTCTCCGCGCACGGTCGAAACGTACATTCGCGATCTGCGGAGCTTCCGCGACTATGTCCTCGAAGAGGGCTTTCCGCCCGATGCGCGCAAGCTCGACGTCGTGGCCCTGAGAGGCTTCTTGTCGACCTTGTTTCGCTCGAATCAGGCGAGCACCATGAAGAAGAAGATGAGCGCCATTCGCTCGTTCTTTCGGTTCTTGTTGAAGCGCGGCATGATCGAGCGGAACCCCGCGGCGGGGGTGCGCTCTCCCAAAGCCGCAAAGACGCTTCCACGATTTCTCACCGTCGAGCAGGCGTTTCGGGTGATGGATTCGCCGCCCAGAGAGGAAGCCCGTCCCAAGACGTTGAAGGCTCGGGACCGCGCGCTTCTGGAGACGCTCTACGCAACCGGCGTGCGCGTGGGCGAGCTCGCTTCGATGAACGTCGGTGATTGCGATACGGGCGAATCGGCGGTGCGGGTCCTAGGCAAGGGCGGCAAAGAACGCGTCGTGCCCCTCGGTAGGACCGCCCTCGGCGCGCTCGGCGAATACCTGCCGGTGCGTCAGGCCCTCCTCGCCAAATCGCGGCAGCCGGATTCCGATGCGCTTTGGTTGTCCCAAAGCGGCCGTAGGCTCAGCGTCCGGCAGGTGCAAAACATCGTCCGGCGCCATGGGACGCTCGGCGCGGGGCGGGGTGATCTTCACCCCCACGCCATCCGGCACACGTGCGCCACCCATCTACTCGACGCGGGAGCCGACCTTCGTTCGATTCAAGAGCTGCTCGGCCACTCGAGCCTGTCGACGACACAGCGATATACGCATGTGAGCGTCGATCGCTTGATGGAAGTCTACGATCGGGCCCACCCACTAGCCCGCGACAAGAACGGCGGCGGTTGACAGCCCAAATAGGCGTACTTACGTTGCTTCGACTCGATATGAAGCAAGCCGATCAGCCTCTTTTTCATTCCACGACCATCGTGGCGGTACGCCGGGACGACCATGCTGCCATGGCTGGTGACGGCCAAGTTTCTTTCGGCCAGACGGTCATGAAGGGTCAGGCCCGCAAGGTTCGCCGCATTGCGGAGGGGAAGGTCGTGGCTGGCTTTGCCGGCGCCACTGCAGATGCGTTCACTCTTCTCGATCGGTTCGAAGGCAAGCTCAAGGAGTATCGGGGCAGCTTGCAGCGGGCGGCCGTCGAGCTAGCCAAGGACTGGCGTACCGATCGCTATCTTCGCCGGCTCGAAGCGATGTTGATC
This sequence comes from Myxococcales bacterium SG8_38, assembly GCA_001303415.1. Taxonomy (GTDB): domain Bacteria; phylum Myxococcota_A; class Polyangia; order Polyangiales; family Houyiibacteriaceae; genus SG8-38. The sequence goes on along the minus strand of LJTN01000085.1, from coordinate 10,370 downwards.
GTGATGGATGCGAATTCCACGTTGTTGATCAGCGGCACGGGCGACGTGATCGAGCCGGATGAGGGCGTCATCGCGATCGGATCAGGCGGCTCCTATGCGCTTGCCGCCGCTCGCGCGCTGGTTCGCAACACCGACCTGCCGGCGGCGGAGGTCGCGCGTCGTTCTCTCGAGATCGCCGCGGAAATCTGCGTCTACACGAACCACGAGATCGTAGTCGAGGAGATGGGACGATGACGCAGGGCAACTTCACGCCTCGAGAGACGGTCGGTGAGCTCGACCGGTACATCATCGGGCAACACAAGGCCAAGCGCGCGGTGGCCATCGCGCTCCGTAACCGCTGGCGCCGCCAGCAAGTCACGAACGAGCTTCGCGACGAAATTGCACCTCGCAACATCATCATGATCGGCCCCACGGGCGTCGGTAAGACCGAGATCGCTCGCAGGCTCGCCAAGCTTGCGCGAGCCCCGTTCGTCAAGGTCGAGGCGTCGAAGTTCACCGAGGTCGGTTACGTGGGACGCGACGTCGAGTCCATGATTCGCGATCTCGTCGAGAACGCCATTCAGATCTGCGAAAAAGAGGCGCTCGAGGGCGTGCAGACGCGGGCCCAGGACGCTGCGGAGGAGCGATTGGCAAAGATGGTGCTGGCCATGGAGCGGCCGCCCGTGCAGACGCCGCAACCGGCCAAGCCGCAAACACATCAATTTGGTCCTCTGAGCTTTCAGATCACGCCGTCGCATCCGCAGCAGCCGCAGCCGTTCTACTCGGACAGCGAGATCAACGACGTGCGACAGCGGCTTCGCAACGGCGAGCTCGACGAGATGGAGGTTGAGCTCGACGTCACGGACACGCAGAACCCGTTCATGACGATTTTCGGAGCTGGTGGCACGGAGGAAATCAACCTCCAGGACATGATGTCGCAGATGCCGGGCTTCAAAGGACGCACGAAGCGGCGTCGCCTCAAGGTGCCCGAAGCGCTCGAGGTTCTCCGGCAGCAAGAAGCGCAAAAGCTGATCGATCACGACAAGGTGCAGCGCGATGCCATCCAACGCACCGAGCAGGCAGGCATCGTGTTCTTGGACGAGATTGATAAGGTTGGCTCCGATCGGAAGATCGGAGGCCCGGACGTCTCGCGCGAGGGCGTGCAGCGAGACCTCTTGCCGATCGTAGAAGGCTCCACCGTGAGCACCAAGTACGGCGCGGTGAAGACCGACCACATCCTGTTCATCGCGGCCGGGGCGTTCCACGTCTCGAAGGTCGCCGACTTGATCCCGGAGCTTCAGGGGCGGTTTCCCATTCGGGTCGAGCTCGACTCGCTCGAGAAATCCGATTTCATCAGAATTCTGACCGAGCCGCGCAATGCGCTCACCAAGCAGTATCAGGCGCTGATGTCCACCGAGGGCATCGACTTGATTTTCGAGCCCGACGCCATCGAGGAGCTGGCTGGTTACGCGGAGGAGGCCAATCGGCGGTCCGAGAACATCGGCGCCCGGCGGCTCTACACGATCATGGAAGCCTTGCTCGAGGGGCTCTCCTTCGATGCTTCCGAGCGGGCCGAGTCGACGCTCGTCGTCGATGTCGCCTACGTGAAGCAGACACTCGACCCGATTCTCGCCGACGAAGACTTGGCGAAGTACATCCTGTAGTTGCGCTAGGTGCGCGCCTGAGCGTACGTCGGGGGGCGTCAGCGCCGTTCGGCCACGAAGAAGAAGCTCGGCGTGAAGATCCCGGTCTCCCCGCCTGCGATGAGGCCTTCGGCGGCTCGGCCGAGCATGAGGCTGACTTCCTTCGAGCCTTTGGGTGCGATCCCAAACGCTTCGAGGATGCCAATCGTGCGCCGGGCGAGGTGCCGGCCGAGCCGCCCCCGGCGTAAAGTGGAGAGCCCGGTCAGCTCACCGCGGAGGGGGAGGTACCACGGTGTCTCGGGGTCGCTGCGCTCGGCCGCGTCGAAGCTGTCGAGCACCTCGAAGCCCGCGCCCCGTAGGGCTTCGACGGTTTCGGGAATGGATGCGATGTCGGGCAGGCCGTCGCCCGTTTCGATCTCGCTCTTGATTCGCCGGTGCTCGGGATCGTCAGCGTCGTACGCGTCGGTCAGGCACCACTCGTAACACGCAAAGCGGGCGCCGGGCTTGAGAACGCGACGAATCTCTCGGAACGCCGCCGCCTTGTCGGGCGCGTGGCAAATCGCTTCGATGGCGTAGGCGGCATCATAGGAGGCATCGGGCACGGGCAGCTTCATGAAGTCGGCCTTGAAGGCCGAGCATAGCTCGCTCAATCCGGCATTTTCGTTGTGGCTTCGCACCTTCTCCAGCTGATAGTCGTTGTTGTTGACGCCCTCGATCGTCGCTCCCGAAAAGCGCGCGATGGACCGCATGGGTCCGCCGATGCCGCAACCCACGTCGAGCACCCTCATTCCAGGCGCAAGGCCGAGCCGCAGGGCGAGGTAGTGCTCCGCGCGAGCCAGCGACGCGTCGAACGACTCCCCACGTGCCCGGCTCGCAAAATGAAACGACTCGCCCCAGCCGTGCTCGTAGAAGTCGGTGACCACGTCGTAATAGTGGTTGATCATCCTGGCGTACTGCGCCTTGCGTGCCTCGACGCCCCCGCCGTCCGATTCGTCGAAGAACCCCATGTAGTCGCGGATGGTCGTCATCACGCGGCGCCTCTTGTGGCCGTCCGTGTAGAAAGTCTTCACCGTCTGCGCTTGCGCCATGGCCCCTTGGCTCGGGGCTACCATGAACGCCGTCGGACGGAGCCGTCGTTTTGGTGAGGCGTCGCTTCGAGGCTGCGAGTGGTCGTCACCGCGGGCCGAGCCGCCGAACGTCCCGTTGACAATTCGTAAACTTCGGGCCGGTCGCGACCGTGGTCTTCTGCTATACGCTCGTTCGTGGACGTTCTGATCCAAAAAGCCGCGGTCCTGCAGGAGGCGCTTCCGTACATCCGGCGCTTCCACGGAGAGATCTTCGTCATCAAGTACGGCGGTCACGCGATGGTCGACCCGGAGCTCCGAGACAGCTTCGCGCGGGACGTGGTGCTGATGAAGTACGTCGGGCTGCATCCAGTCGTCGTGCACGGCGGAGGCCCGCAGATCGACGAAATGTTGAAGTCCCTCGGCGTGGTGTCCGAGCGGCTCGATGGGCTGCGCGTCACCGACGATCACACCATGGAAGTCGTCGAGATGGTCTTGGGTGGCAAAATCAACCAAGAGATCGTGTCGCTCATCGTCGGTCACGGCGGCCGCGCCGTAGGGCTCACAGGGAAAGACGACGCCTTTCTTCGAGCTCAGAAGGTCGACAAGATGAAGACCAAGAGCGGCAACTGGGTGGACCCCGGCCGTGTCGGCGCGGTGACGCAGGTCAATCCCGACGTCGTGCGCCGTCTGGTGCAAGACGGCTTCATCCCCGTCATCGCGCCCATCGCAATCGACGCGGAGGGCAAGTCGCTCAATGTCAACGCGGACACTGTGGCTGGCAAGGTAGCCGAGGCGCTTCAGGCTCGGAAGTTCGTTCTGCTCTCCGATATCGAAGGGGTGCGCGGGAAAGATGGCGAGGTTGCAAGCTCGTTGAGCGCTGCGGAGATAGACCAACTCAAACGCGACGGAGTCATCGAAGGGGGCATGATTCCGAAGGTCGACTGCGCTTTGAGCGCACTCGCCGGGGGCGTTCGCAAAGCGCACGTCATCGACGGTCGCGTGCGCCACGCGGTGCTACTCGAGATCTTCACCGACGAGGGCATCGGCACCGAAATCACCCGTTGAGCGACCTGCTACAGAGGGTCGACTGCTTCGTCCATTGGTGGTATGCCCCGGGTTTCCCAAAGGCCAACCCATGAGCAGGCAGGACGACATGCTTCGAACCGCGAAAGAGGTTCAGCTCGGTAACTACGCCCCCGCGCCATTCGTGCTTACCCATGGTCGCGGCCGTCGTGTGACCGACGCGGCCGGTCGCGAGTACCTGGACCTGTCGGGCGGAATCTCCGTGCTTTCCGTGGGCCATAGCCATCCCATCCTGGCTTCCGCCATTGGAGAGCAGGCTGCCCGCCTGATGCACGTCTCGAACATCTTCTACAACGACCGCGCCATCGAGCTCGCCGAGGCGATCTGCGCACGGAGCCCGTTCGACAAGGTGTACTTCTGCAACAGCGGCTCGGAAGCCAACGAGGCGTTGCTCAAGCTCGCCCGCCGCTATCACTACGATCGCGATGAGACTAAACGCATCGGGTTCGTTTCGACCCACAACAGCTTTCACGGCCGCACCATGGGCTCGTTGTCGGTGACCGGGCAGGCCAAGTACCGAAAAGGAATGGGACCGCTGCTGCAAGACGTGCAGTTCATCGACTTCAACGACGTCGCCGCGTTGGATGCGGTGGTCTCGGACGAGACGGCCGCGGTCATTTTCGAGCCGGTGCAAGCCGAAGGCGGGATCATCCCTGCCACCGCAGAGTTCGTCCGAGAGGCTAGACGCATCTGCGACGAGCGGGGCGCGCTTCTTTTTCTCGACGAGATCCAAACCGGTTACGGCCGCACCGGCCGGTTCTTGGCCCAAGAGTGGTTTGGCGTCGTCCCCGACGCGTGCTCATTGGCCAAGGGCATCGGGGGTGGGTTCCCCCTCGGGGCCATGGCCGTCACCGACCGCGTCTCGGGTGGCCTCCCTCCCGGAAGCCATGCCAGCACCTTTGGCGGCAATCCGTTGGCGTGCGCAGCCGGCCTTGCGGTGTTGCACATCCTCGACGAAGAGGGGCTCATCGAGAACGCAAGGCGTCTCGGCGAGTACTTGGCCGGCCGCCTTTTCGAGCTGGACGGCCGGCTCGAGGCGACGGCAGGGACGCGCGGGATGGGCTTGCTGCAAGGTCTCATCCTGGCCGATGAGGTGGACCCTTTAGCCACGATTGCTGCCATTCACCGCGCCGGCCTGCTCTTGACGCTCGCCGGCGGCCACGTGATTCGCGTTTCTCCCGCGCTCAACGTCACCAAAGAAGAGCTCGACGAGGGTCTCGCCATTCTCGAAGGAGTGCTCTCGGACGCACCGAGGAAATGATGGCGCGGCACTTTCTCACGGTATCGGACCTCAGCCGAGACGAGCTGGTTGCAGTCCTCGATCGGGCTGCCGAGCTGAGGGAGCTGCGGGGAACGCCGGCCCATCCCCAACCTCTGCAGGGAAAGTCCGTCGCGGTCGTATTCGAGAAGGCGTCGACGCGGACGCGCCTCTCCTTCGAGGTGGGGATCCACGAGCTTGGCGCGCAACCTGTTACGCTCATCTCGAAGGACACACAGCTCGGTCGCGGGGAGCCGATTGAAGACACGGCGCACATGCTGAGCCGCTACGTCCACGGCGTGGTGTATCGAACCTTCGGACACGACCGGCTCGAAACCCTCGCTCGCCATGCCACCATCCCCGTCGTCAACGGCCTTTCGGACAAGTTCCACCCGGTGCAACTGCTCGCGGACTTGATGACGATCAGGCAGCACTTCGGGCCGTCGCTCGAAGACGCGCGCGTTGCGTGGATCGGAGACGGCAACAACATGGCCCATTCTTGGATCGCGTCCGCAGCCGTGGCCGGCTTCGAGCTCGTCCTCGCCTGCCCCTCCGGCTACCAGCCCGATGAGGAAGTTCTTTGCGGGGCTCGAGAACGCGGTGCGCGTGTGCGCCTCGTCGAACGCCCCGAGGAGGCGCTCGACGGTGCAACCGTCGTCACCACCGACGTCTGGGCCAGCATGGGGCAGGAGCGGGAGACCGCCGAGCGGCAGCGAGCCTTTGCCGGTTTCATCGTCGACGACGCCGCGATGGAGCGCGCGGACAGCGAGGCGATTTTCCTTCACTGCCTCCCCGCGCATCGCGGTGAAGAGGTCAGCGCTTCGGTCATCGACGGCCCGCGGTCTCGGGTATGGGATGAGGCGGAGAACCGCCTACACACCCAGAAGGCTCTATTGGAATGGCTGATCGCCTAGATTCCGCGAAGTGGCTCGGGGCCGGGGAGCCAAGCTAAGCTTCGAAGATGGGGGCAGCTCGGCAGTCGATGCCCGAGGAGAAAATCCCGCGGCTGCTGCAGGAGGCGGACGTCAGGGGGTTGGAACTCACCGCGCAGGAGGCGTTCGTGCATTCGTGCATCGACGGGGTGCTGAACCTGGAAGACATTGCCGACGTGACGGTGTTGACGCCTTCGGAGGTGTTGGCGGCAGTCGAGCGCCTCATCGGGCTCGGTGCAGCCGAGTGGGTGACACCGAAAGCCTCGAGTGGGCCGCCCCAGACAGAGCTGATCGAAGATGTCGACATCGACGAAGCGCTTCAGCAGCGGATCAACGAGACGTTTCGTCGCGCCGACAAGCTGAACCACTACGAGCTGCTCGGCGTGGCCACGGATGCCGATCGGGCCGAGATTCGAAAAGCTTATTTCGCGCTCTCTAAGACATTCCACCCCGACGCGCACTACGCAAAGCATCTCGGCTCTTTCCAACCCAAGATGGAGCGCATCTTCAAGAAGATTACCGACGCATACGAGGCGCTGGGACGCCCCAAAAAGAGAGAGGCCTACGATCGGTACCTCCGGCAGAGCCTCGCGGTTTCGGCCGCCGAAGAGCAGATGCATCGCATGGAAGAGCGCGCCGAGGCCCTGTCGAGGGCGCTTACCAAGGCGCCCGTCATGGAGCACGGCGCCCAACCAAGCGCTCCCGAATCCAATGTCGCCGGCCGCATCTTTGTACCGTCACACCCCGGCACGCTCACCCCGGGATCGCCCGAGCACGAACGCATGCTGCGTAAGCGCGAGCTTCTCGAACGTCGGCTCAAGGGCCGATCCATGCGGCCGTCGTCTACGCGCCAGCCGGTCCAAGCGACGCCGAGGCCCACCGCGCGAGTCGGAAAGAAGGAGGCGCTTCGTGATCTCACCCGCTCGCTCCGACAAACCGCCGCGCTCACCGGCGGCGTCGACCGGGCGCAACGTCACCTCGAAACGGCCCGCACGGCGGAAGCCGAAGGCGACCTGGCTGCGGCAGCGACTGCGTTGCGCATGGCCCTTGCCCTCGATTCGAGCCGTACCGACCTGCAGGAGGACTACAGGCGCATCAACTCCCGCTTGCGGGTGCAGCTCGTCGACATTCATCGGGAACAGGCCAAGTACGAGGAGGAGAACGCCATGTGGGCGGCGGCAAGCATTTCTTGGGCAAAGGTCGCCGATGCCTCACCCGAAGATCCGGTGGCGCCTAGAAGGGCGGCCAAGGCCCTTCTCGCGGCCGGGGGCGACCTACGCAAAGCTCGGGATTTCGCCCTCAGGAGCCTCGACCTCGCGCCGGATTCGCTCGATACCCGCCTCGTTTTGGCGCGAATCTACATCGAGGCAGGCATGGAAAATAGCGCATCGAAAGAGCTCGATGAAGCTGCAAAGCTGGACCCGAAGCACGAGATGGTGAAAAATCTTAGAAAGCAGCTCGGGGGATGATGTGAGCAACGCATCTGAGCGCTTGGAAGTGGGGCATGGAAAGAGTCATCGGGATTGACCTAGGTACGTTCAACTCGTGTGTGGCCGTCGTGGAAAACGGCACACCCGTGGTCATCGCCAACCGAGGGGGCTACAAGGTCACCCCTTCCATGGTTGCGGTCACCGAAGGCGGCAAGCGTCTGGTCGGGCACATTGCGAAGCGGCAGGCCGTCACGAATGCAGAGAACACGGTCTATGCCGCCAAGCGCCTCATCGGGCGAAAGTGGGACACGCCGCAGGTCAAGAACGCCATTCAGACCTGCCCATTCCACATCGTGGAGGGTCCGCACGGCGATTGTCGCATCAAGATGCGTGACAAGGTCTACAGCATCCCCGAAGTCAGCGCGATGGTGCTTCAAGAGATGAAGATGGTCGCCGAGGATTACCTCGGGGAAGGGGTCGACAAGGTCGTCGTGACCGTTCCCGCGTACTTCAACGACAATCAGCGCCAGGCTACCAAAGACGCCGGCGCAATCGCGGGCTTGGACGTAATCCGCATCATCAACGAGCCCACTTCGGCAGCGCTTGCGTACGGATTTGGGAAAAACATCGATCGCACCGTGGCCGTATTCGACCTCGGAGGAGGCACTTTCGACATTTCCATCTTGGAGATCTCCAGCTCCGGAGTGTTCAAGGTGATCAGCACGGCCGGCGATACGTTCTTGGGCGGCGAAGACTTCGATCAGCGGGTCATCGACTGGTTGGTCGAGGGATTTCAGCATGAGCACGGAATCGACCTCCGGCAGGACCGCATGGCTCTCCAGCGTCTCAAAGACGCTGCGGAAAAGGCCAAGTGTGAGCTCTCTGCAGTGACCGAAACCGAGGTAAACCTTCCGTTCATCATTTCGAGTGCCCGCAACGAGGCGCTGCATCTGCAGCGGCTGCTGACGCGCTCGACACTCGAAGAGCTCACCGCCGATCTCGTCGACCGCACGATTCAGATCTGCGAGCTCACACTCGGTGAGGCAGGGCTCGACAAGGACGAGATCGAGGACATCATTCTGGTCGGCGGCATGACGCGAATGCCCAAGGTTCAGGAGAGGGTGAGCAAGTTCTTCCAACGCGAACCTTGCAAGGGCGTGCATCCCGACGAGGTGGTCGCGTTGGGCGCCTCCATTCAAGGCGCAGCGCTCGTCGACGAGTCGCCGGAGCTCGACATGGTCCTTCTCGACGTCACCCCGCATACGCTTGGCATCATGGTCGTGGGAGGCTATTTCGAGGAGCTGATTCCTCAGAACACCACCGTTCCCACTTCACGGAGCAAGCCGTTCACCACGGTGCGAGACAACCAGACTGCCGTGAAGATTCTGGTGTTGCAGGGTGAGTCACGGCGCGCGGAGGACAACGAGCTCCTGGGCGAATTCATCCTGACCGGCCTCCGGCGTGCGCCTGCCGGCCAGGTCGAGGTCGAGGTGACGTTCGAGATCAATGCGGACGGCATCGTGAGCGTGCACGCGAAGGATGTCGAGACCGGAAAAGAGCAGTCGATCACCGTGACCGCGACCAGCGGCCTCACCGAAGACGAGATCAACGAGATGATGGTGGATGCTTCGGACTACGCGATAATCCGCCGCCAAGACGAAGCAGCGGAAAAGATCCGTCAGCAAGCCGAGACGTTGATCGCCGAGATCGAGCGGCTTTTCCCCGAAGTCCAGTCCATCGTCGCAGGGAGCGACTTCGGGCGCGATGCCATCGAAAAAGCAAGGGGCGTCGTCGACAATGCCCGCACCCTCCTCGAACGTGGGGATGTTGCCGGGTTGCAGGACGAGCTCGAGTCACTCGGCCGCACGCAGCGAATGTTCAAGGGCGTCGTCGGCAAGTCGGCATGACCGCCGGGAACGCCGGGCAGAGCCGCCCGAGGTGGCCGAGCCTGCTCGGAAGCGAAGGAACGATCGATCTGACTGGTGGATTGGCTCGAGGACCGCTCGATCATCCGGCGGGGTCGTCCACGGACGAAGACGCCCGCCGCTACGCCACGAAAAGCCGGGAGCGTCTCGAGGCGCACTGCATTTCCCAGATCGGTCCGCTGGAAGCCGTGTTCAACCGTGCGGTTCCTGCCGCCAAGGTGAAGTGGCTGGGTCTCGACCCTCAAGCCGCCGCCTTGCTCTCCCGGGTTGACGGGGAGACGACCCTCGGCGAGGTGCTGACCCTCCATCCGACGAGCAGGCTGGAGGCGCTCCGGCTGTTCATCGAGCTTCTCGACGCGAAAGCCATCGTTCGGGTCTCCTGACCGGGGACCGCTTGCGCGGGCAAGCCCGCCCACTACCATCCCGGCTCATGGCTGCGACCCCAAAGAAGATCGTGCTCGCCTATAGCGGCGGCCTCGACACCTCCGTCATTCTGACCTGGCTCAAAGAGACCTATGGCGCCGAGGTCATCGCGTTTTGTGCCGACATAGGGCAGGGCGAGGAGCTCGGCGGTCTCGACGAGAAGGCCCGCGCCACGGGTGCCTCCAAGTGCATCATCGCCGACCTCAAAGAAGAGTTCGCGCGAGACTTCGTCTTCCCGATGTTGCGTGCCAATGCGATCTACGAAGGCGAGTACTTGCTTGGCACCTCGATCGCCAGGCCAGTGATCGCCAAGGCCATGATGGAGGTCGCCCGGCAGGAGGGTGCGGACGCAATCTCCCACGGCGCGACGGGCAAGGGCAACGACCAGGTCCGTTTCGAGCTCACGGCCATGGCCATCGATCCGCGAATCCAGGTGATCGCACCCTGGAGAATCTGGTCCCTGCGTTCTCGGAGCGACTGCATTGCGTATTGCAAGGAGCATCGGATCCCGATCGAGGTCACGGCCGAGAAGCCGTATTCGATGGACGCCAACTTGTTTCACATCAGCTACGAGGGTGGCGTGTTGGAAGACACGTGGAACGAGCCTCGTAAGGACATGTTCCGTTGGAC
>LJTN01000084.1 GCA_001303415.1 Myxococcales bacterium SG8_38 | reverse complement strand
CGGTCGGCGATGTAGTCGGCGACTCGTCGGAACGAATATCCGCCGGGCATCTCCGCCGGGTCCAATACTGCCGCAATCCCGACATGCATGTGGACGCGTGGCGTCTCCAGACAGAGAAATGACGTGTCGAGACCGCTCAATCGCTCCATGGTCAAAGCGTGGTTCCGCCGCGTGTCATATGCGAACGAGGCTCGTGGACGCCTCTCGCAACACCGCAAGGCGGTATGCGAGGTCGCCGGTGATGTTCCCTGGAACGCTCGCCAACGCGTTGACGTGATCGAGGAGCCAGCCGAGGCGGCGCTCCAAGTCTTGGCGTGTCAGCTCCCGCTTCGCTTGGGCCGTCACCAGCTTCTTGCGGCGGGGATCGAGGTATGCGGCATCTCCGGCAGCGCGCCGTTCCCGCTCCCTCCTCGTGAGGACGATGGCGGAGTGGACCTCCAACAGAGGCGAATCGACCGAAACGATGGTGGGAAACGGCGTTGGGCTGTTGATGTCGACCACGCGGGTGAAGTGCTCCGCCCAGCAGTGGTCCTCGCCCCGGCTCGTATCGCTGATCCCCACGATCTCGACCCGTGGATTTCCCACGAGCTCGCAGAGCTCGCGCAGGCGCTCGATTTTCCCTTCTCCGCTGTTGAGGTGGCCCAAGGTCGAGTAGTGCACGTGATCGACCCCAAGCGCTTCGCCGGCGACCTCGACGATCGGCTTGGGTGATGCGCTGCTCAGCACGACCTCGACTTCCGGCCACCGGCCGCGGACCCATGCCAAGTCCTCTCGATCGATCACTTGATCAGGCTCGTGCCGGCGCCAGATGCGCCCCGCGAGCTCGCGAAGCACTTCCTCCGAGGCAGTCTGCAGATGACGTAAGAGGGCAAGCTGAGGCACACGCTGCGCCGCCCGAGCCGGATCGGCCACGAAGCGCCGGAAGCCGCGGCGCCGTAGCCAGTCGATGCGTCCGGCGGCCTTGCCCCAAAGACCATAGTAAACGCCTGGATAGGCCCAGATCCTCAAGCCGAGGGCGAGGTAGCGGCTGGTCTTCAGCGGATGGCTCCAGTCGAGAAGGAAGCCTTTGCTTCGTTGCAGGTGCCCGATTCGCCCGAAGTGCTCCTGCCCGTAACCCTGGTATGCACAAAGCTCCCAGCCTAGCTCCTCGCCGAGGTCGCGACCTAGGTGAATCGTCCGGTCGAGATCGAGCACCAGGTACCGGGTCTGTGGCGTGAGGACCTGCGCACAAAGCTCGCGAAAAGATGGCACTTCGCCATGGTGGACCAACCGATCCACCAACCGATTCGCCGACCTTTGCGGTATTGCTGGCGAAGACACGACAATAGCCTAGGTTCTCTGCGCCCAGACGTTTGTAAAACTTCGGTCACGGAGAGTAAGAGATGCGTTCCCATTACCTCGATCGACTGTTCGACCCTCGCAGCGTGGCGGTGTTCGGCGCCAGCGAGCGTTCCGACTCGGTAGCGGCGCGGGTCTTCGAAAACCTGCATACGGCGGACTTCAAGGGCGCGCTCTATCCGATCAATCCGAAGCACGACACGGTGCTCGGGCAGCGCTGCCATCCGGATATCGAGAGCATCGGAGCGCCGGTCGACCTCGCAGTGATCGCCACCCCCGCACGAACCGTGCCCGAGATCATCCATCGCTGTGGCGAGCACGGGGTGAGCTCGGCGATCGTGCTCACCGCCGGCTTCCGCGAAGCCGGGCCTCGAGGCCGCAAGCTCGAACGGGAGATGCTCGCCGAGGCCCGCCGCTACCGCATGCGTCTGGTCGGGCCGAACTGCCTCGGGATGGTGCGGCCCTCGGTGGGCCTCAACGCGACCTTCAGCAAGGACAATGCGCTGCCCGGCAGTCTGGCGTTGGTGTCGCAGTCGGGGGCCATCTGCACCGCCATTTTGGACTGGGCCAATGCACGGCGAATCGGTTTCTCGGCCGTGGTCTCCATGGGAGATGCGAGCGACGTCGACTTTGGCGACATGCTCGACTACCTGGCTCTCGACGCGAAGACCCAGGCCATCTTGCTCTACGTGGAGGGGGTGGGAGACGCGCGCAGCTTCATGAGCGGGCTGCGCGCCGCTGCCCGGCTCAAGCCGGTCGTGGTCGTCAAGTCCGGTCGCCATAGCGAGGGACTGAAGGCAGCGGTCTCCCACACAGGCGCCCTAGTAGGCAGTGACGATGTCTTCGATGCGGCCATCCGCCGTGCGGGCGCCGTGCGCGCCATGACCATCGACCAGCTCTTCGCCGCAGCACAGCTCTTGTCCAAGCGGCGGCACGTGCAGGGCGACCGTCTGGCGATGGTGACCAACGCGGGCGGCCCGGGAGTCATGGCCACGGACCGGGCAGTGGACCTCGGCGTGCAGATCGCGGAGCTTGGCCGGGAGACCGTCGAGCGGTTGCACGAATCGCTGCCTGAGCACTGGTCCGGCGGCAACCCGGTGGACATTTTGGGAGACGCCCCACCCGAGCACTACCGACTGGCCACCGAAGCCTGCCTCTCCGATCCGAACGTCGACGGGCTGCTCGTCATGCTGACGCCTCAAGCGATGACCGACCCGTTGGGAAGCGCCCGGGTCGTCGCCGGAATCGCCCAGAAGAGCGACAAGCCGGTCCTCGCTTGTTGGATGGGCGATAGTCACGTCCGCGATTCGCGCGAGCTGCTACGCCAACAAGGCATTCCGAGCTTCGCCAACCCCGAAGGATCCGTGGAAGCGTTCGGCTACCTGACCTCTTACCATCGAAACCAGCGGCTGCTGATGCAGGTGCCGCCGCCCCTCGGCGAGCTCAGCGAGCCGGACATCGCCGGGGCCGACCTCATCATCGACGGTGCGCTCGCAGAGCGCAGAACCTTGCTGACCATGACCGAGTCCAAGGCGGTGCTGAGGGCATTTGGCATTCCCGTCACCCTGTCGATCGAGGTGGAGTCGGCCAACGAGGCGCTGGTCGCAGCAGAGTCGCTGGGATTTCCGGTGGCAATGAAAATCATCGCGACCGAGCTCACCCACAAGACGGACGTCGGCGGCGTGCGCCTGAACATCGCCAATGCACAGGCCGTGCGCAGCACGTACAACGAGCTGGTGTCGTCCGTGGCGAGCAAGACCGGCAAGCAGTACAGGTCCGTGGCGGTGGAGCGCATGCACGTCAGCCCTGGTAGCCGAGAGCTGTTGGTCGGTGTCGCGCGCGACGCGGTATTTGGGCCGGTGATCAGCTTTGGGGCAGGAGGCATGGCGGTCGAAATCCACCGGGATCGTGCCATTGCGTTGCCGCCCATCAACGGGTTCATCGCCCGCAACTTGATCTCGCGGACTCGGATCTCTCGGATGCTCGGCGAGTATCGTGGCATGTCCGCGGTGGACATGACGGCTCTAGAGCAGGTTCTCGGCCGGGTGTCGGAGATGGTCTGCGAGCTGCCGCGTCTGAAGGAGCTGGACATCAATCCGCTGCTGGTGGACGAGCGCGGAGTGATAGCCGCGGACGCTCGCATCGTGGTCGAGCCTGAAGAACCCGCGCTGAATCGCTACCAGCACATGGCGATTCACCCCTACCCCCACGACCTCGTGCGCCACTGGCAAACCGCCGACGGACAGGACATCACCATCCGACCCATTCGCCCCGAGGACGCTGAAATCGAGCAGGCCTTCGTGCGCAACCTATCGCCCAAGGCCAAGCACTTCCGCTTCATGCAGGGCGTGCGCGAGCTCACCCCCGAGATGCTGGTCCGCTTCACCCAGCTCGACTACGACCGAGAGCTTGCGCTCATCGCCGTGGTGCAAGAGGGCGCCGAGGAACGCGAGATCGCGGTCGCGCGCTACGCCATGAACCCCGACGGCGAGACCTGCGAATTTGCAGTGGTGGTCGCCGACGAGTGGCAGGGACGCGGCGTGGGCTCCGAGGTCATGCGTCAATTGATGAACGCCGCCAAGAACAAGGCGATCGGGCGAATCCAGGGGCAGGTCCTCAAAGACAACGCCCAGATGCTCAGGTTGATGGACTTTCTAGGTTTCGAGGCAGCCCCGAGCGCAGACGATCCGTCCATCATCGACGTGTACCGAGACTTGCACGCCACCTGAGAGGGAGAGGCCTACGCCGCCGGCCCCAACTTCAGGAACCAAGTTGGAGTGTAGGACCAACCTGACTGTCGACGAAAATCGACATTGCTTTCGGGGGCTTTCTGCGATCCCGTCGGAATTGTGAATTCCAGGTCAGTCCGGAGGAGGTGCGCACCTGACTCTTGGTGCAATGGTCTGTCTAAGGGAGAAAACCCGTGAGCATCAACGTAGACGCAACCACAGCTCCCTACTATGCGGTCCGGACGACAGGCATCTTCTGCCGCGCAACCTGCCCTTCGCGGAGGCCTCGACGCGAGAACGTGGAGCTCTTCGAGGCTCCTGAAGATGCGGTGCGGGCTGGCTACCGTCCCTGCAAGCGCTGTCGTCCGATGGATCACGCCGCCAGCGATCGGTCGGTCAAGGCCATGATCGACGCGTGCCGCCTGCTTTCTTCGCGCGACCCGGTTCAAACGCGCGACGTGGCCGAGGCCGTCGGGCTCAGCGAGTCGTACTTCCAGCGGGCCTTCAAGAAGCTCTTGGGCGTCACGCCGCAGCAGTACCGTCGAAGAGTCCTTGCAGAACGGGGTCGCGAAGGGATCGCCAGCGCCCGCTCGGTCACCGAGTCCGTCTACGAAGCAGGCTACGCCTCGAGCAGCCGGTTCTACGAAGGCGTGGGGCGAGAGCTCGGAATGAAGCCCGCGGTTGCGCAGGCCGGAGGTGCTGGCGCGCGGGTTCAATACGCCATGACGACCTGCTCGCTCGGCCACATTTTGATCGCCTGGACGGTGCGGGGCGTCTGCGAGGTGGGCTTCGCGGACTCGGCGGCCGCCCTTCTCCCTCAGCTCCGAAGGCACTACCCCAACGCAACTCTCGAAGCTTCGGAGCAAACCGAGTGGGCCCGAGCCGTCATCGATGCGGTGGACACGGGAAGCGCCGTCGACACGACCGACATTCCAATCGACATTCGCGGCACTGCCTTTCAAGAGCGGGTCTGGCGTGTCCTACGCGCCATCCCAGCCGGACAGACCCGCACGTACGCGGAGGTGGCCGAAGCGCTCGAAAAGCCAAGAGCAGCCCGCGCCGTCGCCCGGGCTTGCGCAACCAACCCGCTGGCCGTGCTCGTCCCGTGTCACCGAGTGGTGCGCAAAGACGGCCGCCCTTCCGGTTATCGATGGGGCCTCGATCGGAAACGCGACCTTCTGCGCCGCGAGACCGCCAAGCGCTGAGCTGTCACCAGCACCGCGGGCGCAGCCACCCCGACTCCCGCAAGCACGGCGCCAAGATCTCCGTGTACCAACCCTCAACGGCCTGGGCTTCGTCCAGAATGACCCGTAGACCCCGCTAGAACCGGACGAAGATGTCGAACTCTAGGACGGGCGTGGGTGTTCCGCGGCGGGGAAACGCGCCTGGCACCAGCAACCCGATACCGGGCAGAAACAGGTCTCCATAGCCAACGCCAAGCTTGAGGTTCGTGCGCGCCCACGAAAAGGTGAAGCCCGGAACGAGCGCCCACGCGTTCTTCAGGTCGTCCGTGTCGACCTCCGCTTCGATCGTCCCCTCGGTATCGTCGCCGATGGTGATGTCTCCTCGAAGGACGCTGTTGCTCACGTAGGGGGCCCAGCGAACCAGGAATGTGAACGCGGTGACCCGCGACAAGCGCCATTCTAGCATTCCGAAGACTTGCAAGAGGTTGACCACGACGGCGCCACCGACGTCGTTGCCTTCAGCCTGAACGATCCCAGAGAAGTCCGTGGCGGTGAACTTGCCGCCGAGGTGGAAGCTGATGAGCGAGGTGGGTCGAACCGATGCGGTGATGGCCGTTGGCACGATGAAATATCGAAGCTTCGCGGAGTCGCTCTGCGTGATCGTACCCGTGACAAAGCCGACCGATGCGCTCAACGCGAGCTTCCGCCTATCGTAGAAGGTCGATTTCAGCTCTACGTTGGGTGCCACCCTCTGGAAGATCGCGCCGAGAATCCAGGGATACGTGTAGGTCGTCACTTGTAGCTCATCGAGGATTCCATAGCTCATCTGCATCAGCCCGAGCCGGGCTTCTCGGCGCTCGAGGCTGTAGGCGGAATCGTCGAGCAAGCGCTCCCGATAGGTGTGGTATGCGCGAACGGAGCTCGGCGACGATCCGATGCCCGCCGCCAACACGCTTGCCACGACGGCTACCAGAAGAAGCTTCCGGAGGATTTGTCGCATCTGCGCTCCTCGAGGCTGCAGAAAAAGCGGCCCGTCGCATCCTCGATTCCCGCGGCGAGCAGCCCACCCCGGAAGAAAAACACGAAATGCTCTTGCTCCTCGGTTTCGATGAGAACGTCGAGGCGTCCATCGAGAATGTCCCCCGCTCCATCCAGATCGATTCGAAAGCTCCGGCGGATGGGAAAGCTCGTTCCGCCGAGCAGCAAGGCTCCCGTCACCGCAAAGGTGATCTCACGTTTGCGAACCACCGTGTCGGTGTAGAATGACTCCCCGAAGTGGGCCTGGATCTCGCCGTCGTAGCTCGCTTCTATCCTTCGATTTACGAGTGCTCGCTTCCATCGGCAACCGTGGAAGGCGCCCCAAACCACGGGTGCGATACTGCCGCCCTGCAGCGTGGCCGTCAGGTCGATGCTGCCGTCGACGTTAGGATCGCGGACTTCCGCATCTTCATCCCATCCACTACAGACGTGGTTGAGCCGAATGACACCGTTGGGCTCCTCGACCGCATGGCCGTTGACCTCGATGACGCCTTCAGCGTCCCTCGAAGAGTGGAGCGCCTCTTGGAGCCCCTCGACCAGCGCGAGCAGCTGCTCGGGGAGCGCGCTCTCCTCGATCGCCTGTCTGGTCTCGACGATCGGATCGTCCCACTCGGCCATGAGAGTCGACCCGACGTTTGCAGTCGGCGTCGCATAGGCGGAAAGGAGTGGCTGCATGTCCGGCGACTCCGGGATCTCCACGGAGGGCATGCAAGCGCTGAAGGTCGCGGGCAAGGCAAGCATGCAAAGGGAAAGCGACCGGATCATCGATGGCCGACTCTAGCGCACCGAGCCTGCAATTCCAGAAGGCAGCCTATCCAGGCGCAAGGAGATCCTCGGGCCGCAAAAACGTCTGGCGCGATCCACCAACTGGCGGCATAAGCCACCCGATGCGCACAACGTTACTCATGGTCGCGTTGCTTTCGGTTTGGGGGGTAGCCTGCAAGCACAACAGCCGAGCACAGACGACCGTCCGGCAGCGCGCTGCATTCGACTTCGCGTGCGCGCCAGAACGCCTGGCGCTTACCGTGCTGGATACCGAGGGCGCGCGAGACATGGCGTCGCAAATCGCGGTACGGGGCTGCGGTAAGAAGGCGGTCTACATCTACTATCCGGACACGAGCACCTGGATCCTCGATGGCGTGGTGGTTCCGGCTTCGAGTGACGACCAGGCCGAGAAAAAGGATGAGGCTCTGGCGGGTGTGGACGACGAAGAGGAACGCTGACCTAGCCCCTCTCCATCGATGATGTATGTCCGGAAACAGCCAGTTGTTGGCCGAGATCGGACGCAGCTGCGCATCCTCGGACGACGAGTCACTGAATGATGACGGTGCCCGATCCGATGCCTGCGTCTGCGGTGAAGTCGAGACAGGTGCGGTCGACTCGGATGACGTCCCCATTTTCGATCAAGGTCCGCTCGTAGCCCGAGTTCATGTCGGGATTGAGGTCGAAGACGACCTCACGCTCGTCGCAGTCGGCGCCGCACAGCGTGATCTTCATGTAGAAGCGGCCTAACACTTGGCTGTTCGACAGCAAGAGCACTGGGATGGTTTGGTTGCCTGCCGTGTCGATCTCGGTCGAGTAGATCATGAACTCGGGTGACCAGGCATCCCGCAGCTCCACGAAAACCTTGCGAGTCGCAGAATTGACCGAAATTTCCGCTTCGATCGAGTCTCCGGGATCGACCACCGCCTGCCCATTGGGTGCATCGGTGAGGAACCGAGGCGGGTACAGCACGAAGAGATCAGGCTGCTCGGGCGGGAAGGTGGGTTGAATGCACCCGTCGCCCGCACCGGCATCGCCTAGATTGATCACCACGACGGGAAGCTTCTCACCACCACCCTCGGAGCACGCGGCAAGAGGAGCGAGCAGCAAGAAAACCACGAGGGCGTCGCGCAGGTTCGTACAAGCCATAAGCAGATATCCTTCGAAACGAGAGCCTACAGAGTAGGCCGACTCGCGCTCCCGCTCAAGGGGGCATCCAACGTCTGCAGCATCCTTTCACGAGCGTGCGTTTGTGGTATAAGCGGCACGCAAAATAGGAGCTCGGATGAAAATTACCGCCCCAACGATGCTGGCGCTCGCCACGATGATTGTCTCCGCATCAGCTTGCAAGCGGGACGAGCCTGCGGAGCCCGCAAGCGTCGGTGAAAGCCAAGGAGCTGCGGGTCCGGAAGAGCAAGCCGCGAACGAAAATGAGGCGACGGCTCCGAGCACGGGAGACGAGCCAGCCGCGGCGGATCAGTTGCCCGCGGCCGCCGAGAGGAGCATCAAGGCGCTCCAGGTGCCCGGAGACTGGGTCGAGGTGAAGGTGCAAACGCCGAAGGGGGTCAACGTGTCGATGGGTGTCCCAGGTGATTGGGTAGAGCTCCGGCCACCCAACGAAGCAACCCTCGCGGTCAGGATGGCGCCCGCGGACGCACCTGCAGCCGGCACCAAGGCGACAGTGGTGGCAACCAAGTTCGAGGGGGGACGAGCTCAGCTGGCGGCCTACACCAGGGAACGTCTTTCAGGGTTTGCAGCGATCAAAGGAGAAGGACCTTTACGCGTCGGAACCACTCACGGGTACGAGCTCGTCGCTTCCTGGACGACGCCAGTCGGCGCCAAAGACACGGTCCAGCTCATCGTGGCCACCGGAAAGGAAGCGATTGGCGTCAGTTGCGAGCTTCCGCCAGGAAAGCTGGATACGCTGATGGGCTTGTGCGACGAGATTTTTGCCACCGTCACGATCGAGGGGGCCACCGCCAAGGAATAGCGTTCGTCGAGAACGCTGGGCTACCACATGCAGGCATCGCGGTGGGGCGGCAGCGGAGTCCCCTTCGACCAGTGAAGCCAACCCGCTAGCGTATCCACCGGCGGAAGCGAGCCGACTTCACGCGCTGAGAGCGCTCGAACCCCGCCCTCCTGGCTGAGCCGAATCGAAAACATCGGTTGGCCGGCGTCGCGCAGTTCCTGGGCACGGTACCGAACCATGAAAAGTGGAAGCTGGAGCTCCGCTTTCCGACTCCGAGGGATGAGGGCGGTCCAGTTCCAAAGGATCCGGTTTTGTGGGCGCGCATAGGAGTCGAGCACTGGGTCGGAGGACTCCAGAACTTCGATCTGATCGTGCAGCACCGACAACGAAGTCTCGAGGCTCGGCAAGAACAAGTGATTGGACTGTCCGTTCTCGGTGCGCAGATTGCTAAACATGCTGAAGGCGAGCGTATTGCGAGCTCCGAGATAGGGGACCGCTCCGTTTAGCAACAGCAGTATGGAAAACAGAGCTGCGACCGCGCTCACACGCAGCGGTGGCCGCGCAATGGAGAGGTGCATGCGGCACGCGCGCAATGCGGATATGACCAAGGCTCCGATCGCCGCGGCAAGTGGCAGGAACACCGTCTCCTGTTGATTGAGACTGCGGAAAGTCGGAATGTCTTTGATCGCCAGGATCGCGGATGCCAGCAGAAGCACGATCACGGCACGGTTGATCCCTCGTGGCAACCCGACGGAAGAGAAGCGCTGCCGCGTCTGCCGCGCAAGCCACGCACGAGAGCGCGCCAGGGAGGCGAATGCAGGCTCGAGCGAGTCAGCGGGTAGCAGCAAGAAGTACGTGGCCCACATGAACAAGGAAAACGCCGGCACGAAGAGGCCAAACATCAAATGCAGGCCGAGACCGAGCAGAACAGCAACCGCGCGCAAACGCGAGCCGAGCAGCAGGATTGGCATGGCCCCTTCGCAGACGAGAACGGCAAATACCGCGCTTACCCGCAACGTCCGAGTGGGAGGCGGCAGTCCAAGGCGGTCGCCCAGTGATTCGAGAAAAACCGCCCCGCAGCTGACCTCGGGATCGAGGAAACCCCAATTGAGCTTGTGCACGAACGTCCAAGCGTAGACGGCCAGAATCGACCCCCAAACCAGCACCTGAACCCCATTGATGGCTTGCTTCCGATCACGCGCCGTCGCCAGCGTGGCGAGGCTTCCAACGAAGACGCCGAGCTCGAGGATCCAGTGATTGGGCACCGTGGGCAGCCTCGAGATGATGACCGCCGTTCCGGCGAGACACAGCACGGCGTAGCGAAGCATCGAGCTCGGACGAAGCAGTGTGAACACCGCAACCAACACCCAACCAGCCCGAGCCAAGACCTCGGCCGGGTCCCGGATCGCGCTGCCCGTGATCCATGCATCCCAAACAGTGCGCGGAAATGGTGCGTTGTCGATGATGACAGCCACCGATAGCGTGGCAACGAAAGCAGTCCAACTCGTGGGGTTCCGCGACGTCGCGATCGGATCTTCGTGGCGCCCGGGACTACCCATTCGAATGAGTATACGAGAGCCTCATTCGATGTTGTATTCGATGACCATTTCGTTGTTCTGTCTCTTCATTGCGAGCGTGAGCTTATCCGCGCTGCGCAAGCTCGAGTACGCTTCGAGCGCGCTGTCCGGGCTGGTCATGTCGAAGCCATTGATCGTCCTCAGCATGTCGCCGTTTCGAACGCCGAGCCGGCCGAGCAGGCTGGTGCGACGAATCCCATAGAGCTTCACGCCGACCACGCGACCGTCTTCTTCGTGGGGGATGACCCGCGCCGTCTTCATCAAGCTGCCCTGATTGGCCAGCACCTTGTCGACCAGGCTCCGTTGGATGTTGAAGCGAGTGTCACTCACTTTCTCGATCCCGCTATCCAACTCTTCGTCGGTCAATCCAGCCTTCCGCGCATCGACGACCGGGCTGCGAGTGGAAGTCTCGCGGAGCATGACTACTGGGCCGGTCGGCTCCTCTTCGAACATCTGGATCTGGCAGGCGCCACCCGACCCTTGGACCACGACGCTCGACGGGTAGACCGCCAGCACACGTGACCCATCCAGCCGCGAGCCCTTGCGGTAGAGCATCGTCTTGCCATCGCTGGTCCCAGCGATGGCGGCGAACGACCATTCCGGGGCGCTGGGGCTCATCACCGAGCCCACCAGCCGCAGCTGACCTGGGCATTTGGGCGGAGGCTCGGTCGGGTCCCATGCTTCGGGCGGCTCGCCGTCGAGACCCGATTCCGGCAGAGGCTCCAAGGTGAGATCGCCCCGCGAAGAATCGAAGATGTTCCGTCGCAAGATGATCGACGGGTCCCGAGTCCGTTCGAACGACGGGCGTGTCGTGGAAATCGACGCGCGCCGCGGCGCAGGCGGCGCTGCGAGCAGCTGCGCCGCGACCACCCTCATCGTTCCCTGGGCGAGGAAGAATGCGCAGAGCAACAACGTTGCCAATAGGATGCCGATTCGCTGGCGGTCTGAACGGACGCTCGCCACGAGGGATCCTTAGAGCAACGACGCCCTCGAGGCAAAATACAATGATTTCGTGCGACGCGAGCCCAGCCAGGCTCTCATCTTGCCCGTTGGTCCGAAGGTCGCGGCG
>LJTN01000025.1 GCA_001303415.1 Myxococcales bacterium SG8_38 | reverse complement strand
GTCGATCGGATCAAACGTGCCGTCGTCGAGCGCGGATGTCGGAATCACGCCGACCTTGCTCGATCCGAACGCGGCAACGTACAAGGTAGCTCCGTCGGAAGACACCACCATGTCGAGCGGGGTCGCGAGACTGTGGTCTTTGGTCCCTGCGGGCGCGGGCGTGATCCCGTAGTTGATGTGCGAGTTGAGATGCACCGGTGATACGGTCGCGCCATCCAACACGGTGATGCGCGCTTGATGCAGGTTGCCCTGCACCGTGGAGCCACCGAAGCTGCCGGGCCCCTCGAAGCGCGTCAGGTTCTGTGCATCGGTGTTGGACACGTAGAGGTTTCCATTGCTGGGATTGGCGACCATGTTGAAGTTGATCGTCCCAACGTGCGCAAAGCTCGCCGTTTCGTTCAGCGTCGACGCATCGATCTCGAACACGTCGAGATCGGGAAGGAAGAAGCGAATCCCGTTACTCCAATTGCGCCCGTTCTCATCGCGCCACTGACCGGACGCTTCGTCCAGCTGCACGATGAGGCCTACCTCGGGCGCCGGATCCCCTGCGAAGTTCGTGGACGGACCCGGATTGCCCCCCGGAAGTCTCCCGTTGCTGAGCCCATTCGGCGAGGTGATAGCGTCCCCGTTACACTGGCTGGTCCCAAATCCGTCGCAGACCATTCCCTCGTTGACCACGGCGGTCTGGTTTCCGGAGTGAAAGACCGCGGCGTAGACCGAGGCGCCGTCAGCGCTGACTGCGAGCGCGCGAGGTGTGTCGCCGAAGAGCTCTACGATCTTCAGAGGTGTTCCTCCAACGCCACTGCCGGGGTTATCCACATCGAAAACCCAGACATCGGCACGCGGGACGCTTGGTGTGGTGAGTTGGGGATCGCCTGCGCCTGGAACCGCTGCGATCGATGGGTGCGTGCGGTGCTGTCCCCTGTGCGCGGTGGTGATGAATGCTCGCTCTGCGAGTGGACCCGCACCGTCGGGATCGGTGATCACGATGTCGCGCGGCTCATCGCCCACCAACAAGGTTCGAGTCACGACACCGGCGATGAGGTCGACGATGCTCACACTGTCCGACAAGTGGTTGACGACCCAGGCTTCGGTGCCGCCGGGGCGGATGGCCACTGCGCACGGCTCGAGGCCGACCGGAATCGAGAATCGGCGCGTGATCCCGGTTGGTACGACGTTGAAGGTTTCCAAGCGATTGTCGGGCGTATTGACCGCGGCCAGGATGCTCCCGCGCTTTGCAAGAGGTCGAACGGGACCCGTTTCAAAAGCAATGAATGAGGGCTGCGCGCTCGTGGGGACGGCGATAAACGCCACGAGGGTGCAGAGCACCAAGAGCAAGCGGGTAGATCGACGCATGAACCAGTCCTTCGGGCAACGGGCGGTGCAAAGGTAGCCCAGGGAGCCAGATACGGCTAGGGCGCCAGCCCGAAGGCGTCCGGCGGAGCTCTTCGCCAATCTATGACTTGTCACCCGATGCACAAAGAGGGACAAATGAGGGAGGGCAAGTCGATGTCAGACACATACTACAAACGCCTTTCCGCGCTCGATGCTTCGTTTCTCGGCTTCGAAGAGAGGAATACCCACTGGCACGAGGCAGCCGTCATGGTGTTCGATGCTGGGCCTTTGCGTCGCGAAGATGGGGGGCTCGACTTCGACAAAGTGCTCAACAACTACGAGTGGTCCTTTGAAGGCGTTCCACGCCATCGACAGCGCCTGACGAAAATCCCGCTGTTCGACCATCCGGTATGGGTAGACGATCCCAACTTCAACATCCGCTATCACATACGGCAGGTTGCCTTACCGCAACCAGCCGACGAGCGAGTCCTCAAGCGTGTTTGTGGCTACCTGCTGGAGCTACCGCTCGACACCGACAAGCCTCCTTGGGAGGTGTGGGTGGTCGATGGTCTGAAGGACGATAGGTTCGCCCTGGTCACCAAGGTCCACCACTGCATGGCGGACGGGATCTCCGGCATGAGTATCCTGCATGCACTGCTCCGCCCGCAGCCGTTCGAGCGACCCGGTGAGCCTGAACCGTGGGTGGCCCGCGAGGCGCCCAGGGCGGCAGAGCTCATTGGAGACGAGCTTGCCCGTCGGGTCCGGGCCCCGTTCGAGCTACTCGCGCCCCTTCGGCAGCCAAGCCAAGCACTGCAGGCTGCGCGTGACGTCGTCGAAGGCCTCGTCGAGGCATCACGCTTGGGTTGGCGTAGAGCCGCGAATACGCCCTTCAACCCAGACCACATCGGGCCCCATCGCCGTTTCGACTGGGCCGACATCTCGTTGAGCGAGATCAAGCAAGTGAAAGCCAAGCTCGGTGGCACGGTCAATGACGTCGTGCTTGCCACGGCCGCCGGGGCGTTGGGCCATTTCATTCGCGAGCACGGCAGCGATACCACGGACATGGACTTCCGGGCGTTGATCCCGGTCAGCGTCCGGAACAAGAAAGATGCGGAGCTCGGCAATCGCGTTGCGATGATCATGGTGGAGCTTCCGGTGGGCGAGCGGGATCCCGTTTCGCGCCTCTATCGCGTGATCGAGACGACGCAGAAGCTCAAGCACTCCAAGCAGGCTCTCGGCGTATCCTGGCTCGAAGGCTTGGCCGATCAGGTCGGCGGACGGTTCTTCCTCGAGCTGAGCCGGTCTGCGACCCGCCACCGGCCGTTCAACGTAGCGGTTACCAACGTGCCGGGCCCCCCGATGCCGCTCTATTTCTTGGGTTCGCAAATGCGGGCCATCTATCCGATGATGCCACTCTTTCCCAATCAAGCGCTGTCCGTGGCGGTCCTCAGCTACGACGGCAGGGTATTCTGGGGCTTCAACTCGGACTGGGACGCGCTCCCGGACGTTCACGAGCTGGTCGAAGGCATCGGTTTTCATTTCCGGGAGCTTCATGACGCCACACATGCAGCGGGGGACGAGGGATCACGCCACATCAATCCAAGTTGAGAAACGGGTACCGCTCTCGCTCCTCTCGGCTCCAGCAGCCAAGCCCAGCCCGTTGGCCGACCGTTTCCACAGTGACGATCACGTCCGGATCATCGAAGGTCACGCTGCCCGAGGAGCCCCTTTCTTCCAGGCGGCTCAGAATGTGACGATCCAAGAACCGCTCTTCTTCCGGGCTCGACATGCGACCCTTGAATCCGCGTCGGTGCATGCGCACGTGAAAGCTGCAGCCTTCGAGCCGATTGATCATCTCGTCGAGCGCAAGGCAAGCTTTCTCTTCAAACTCCTGGGGTGACTGGAAATCAAAGGAGCGTTGGGCAGGGATGATTCTCGAAGCTGCGTTCAGCAAGGTCATATCCTCGCGGGTAAGCTCTTCCAGCTGCCCCAAGAGGTCGTTGACGTCCGGGACCGTGAGCACCAGCACGTTGAAGTACTCGGTTCTGCCCACCTTTCCATATCGACTCAACAAGCGTTTGGCTTCGGCGTAAGCACCCGGATAGGCGGTCACGACGACGTTCCATTCGGCTTCTGTCATGCTCGTCCTCCCCTCGATTCTAGCCGTCAGCGTGGAGCCTCCGGGGCGGCTGCCTTGGTCGACTTGACGTCTTGCATGGCTGCCATGACCCGCGCCGGGGTCATGGGCATTCGGCGCAGGCGCGCTCCGGTGGCGTCGTGGATTGCATTGGCGATGACCCCGCCCATGACGACGATTGCCGGCTCGCCGCCTCCCTGCGGCGCAATGTCGTTTGCCTCCACGATTACCGTTTCGATCTTGGGCAACGTGGAAAAGCGCGGAATCTCGTACCGATCGAAGTTGGTGTCGAGGATTTCCCCGCCCCTGAAGTGGACCTCCTCGGATAGCGCATAGCCGAGGCCCATCGTCACGCATCCTTCCATTTGAATGGTCGCGCCCTGCGGGTTGATGACGATGCCCATTTCCTGTGCGCAGACGACGCGTTTCACGTCGACCCGTCCAGTGCTCGAATCCACGGCGACTTCGGCCATGGCCGCCACGTAGGTTCCTGCATCGACGCCGCAGGCGACGCCATGCCCACGCTTGCTTGGCGTAGCGGCGGAGCTCCACCCGAAGCGCGCAGCCGCTGCTTTCAGCACGCGCATCATCCGCGGGTCCTTCAGGTGGCGTAGGCGAAAGTCGAGAGGGTCCGCGCCTGCCGCAGCGGCCATGATGTCGATCTGCGATTCGCGGGCAAAGGTGTTGGTGTTGTTGCCGGGTGCACGCCAAGCGCCCGTCGCAAAAGGATGCGTTCCTGGGCCCGCTCTCGGACCGGCTGGCCTTGCCGTCACACGATGGTTGGGGATTTCGTAGAACAGGTCGGATCCTCGTTGCCCAGCAAACAGCACCTCGTAGTCCCAGAACGTCATTCGTCCCGAGCCATCGATCCCCGAGCGGACGTGCACGACCGCGGCGGGACGGAAGGTATCGAGAAAGAATTCTTCCTCGCGGGTGCGCATCACCTGAACGGGCAGGCCCACCGCCCGCGCAAGGCGTGCAGCTTCCACCGCCTGCAGGTTGCCGGTCTTTCCTCCGAACCCGCCTCCCACGAACGGCGTGATCACCCGTACGTCATCCTTCGAAAAACCGATCGCAGTGGCGATTTGATCGCGTGCGCCAAATGGGTTCTGCGTCGAGGCCCACACGGTGCACTTGCCGTCCTCGATGTGAGCAAGAGCCGCATGCGTCTCCATGGGCGCGTGCGCCACATAGCCATCGAAGAACGTCGTCTCGGACACCCGCTTGGCGAGCTTGCGTCCTTTTGCGATGTTGCCGCCTCGAGCCGCCGCACTGTCCTTGGGAGCCACCCGCGAGAGGTGCTGGTGGATGGTCTCGTCGTTCACCTTCGCGCGAGGCAGGTCGAACTCCGCCTTCACCAGGCCGAGCGCATCCTGGGCCAGATCGGGCGCTGCATGGAGCACGGCGACGAGATCCCCGTCTTGGACCACTCGGGCGCCGGCCACGGCGCGTGCACCGGAAGTGTCTATCTTCTTCAGGTTCGCACCATGAGCTGGCGGCCGTAACAGTGCTGCGTAGAGCATCTTCGGCAGCCGGATGTCCGCAGCATACTTGGCCGCGCCAGTCACCTTCTCCAAGGAATCACGGCGGAGCTTCGGCTGACCCATGATGCGAAACTGCGTCACGTCTTTGAGCCGAGGGGGGACCTTCAGGTGCCGCGTGATGCGTTTGCCTTTGGCCAGCGCGCCGTAGGTGATCCGCTTCTTTTCGTCTCGGCGATCGAAGATCACCCCTTCTTCGACTTCGAGCCGCGAAACGGGAACGCCGAGCGCTTCAGCGCCAAGCTCCAGCAAGACAGCCCGCGCCTCGGCCGCGGCGGCGCGGAGCAGCGGACCGAAAGCGCGCGTGGTCAACGAGCCCCAGGTCCCTCTGTCCCACGGGCACATGTCCGTGTCGCCCATGACCATGTCCACGCTCTCGTACGCGACGTCGAGCTCGTCGGCGAGCATTTGGGCGAGCGACGTAATCGGCCCCTGACCCATCTCGATCTTGCCCGTCAAACAGGTGACCCGCCCGTCCTCCGCGATTCGCACGAATGCGTTGAAATCGGTCGGCACCCCTGGTTCCCGGAATGGTACGGCCGGCCCCTCCGCGACCGCGAGGGAAAGCCGTCCGCCAAATCCGACGAAGACAACGATGCCACCGCCCACTCGCTTGAGAAATGCGCGGCGGGACTGCATGCCGGGCGACGCATCGCCTACTTGGACGCGTTGGAGTTCGAATTGGAGGTCGTGCTTCGTGGTCATGCCGCGCGCCCCTTCACTTCATTTCCGCCGCCGCAGATTCGATGGCATCGACGATGCGTTTGTGTGCCCCGCAGCGGCACAGATTTCCATCCATGCCGCGGATGATTTCCTCTCGTGAGGGCCTTCGCTTCTCACGGAGAAGCCCGTATGCGGTGAGGATCATGCCAGGCGTGCAGAACCCGCACTGGAGGGCATCGTGTTCGATGAACGCCTTTTGGAGGGGGTGCAGCTTGCCGTCCCGTGCCAGCCCCTCGATCGTCACGACTTTCTTGCCGCGAACGCTCTCCACCGATGTCACGCAGGACCGGACAGGCCGGTCGTTCACCAAGACCGTACACGCTCCACAAAGGCCTCGCGCGCAGCTCGGCTTCGTGCCGGTCAGCGCAAGCTCCGTTCGAAGCACCCAGATGAGCCTGCGGTTGCCGTCTAGCTCCAGCCGGACGGGTCGGCCGTTGATCTCGAAGGAGATATCGCCCCGCATACGTTCATTCGTACTCACAACGGCGCATACGTCAACGCTCTCTTTGTCTAGATCTCGTTGCCCGCGCGCTTTACTATTCGCGAAGAGAGCATCATGCCCGATCAATCTGAAACCGAGGTATTGCTCGCGGCGCGCGATTGGAAGGCTGCGGGCCATCGCGTCGCCTTGGCCACCGTGGTCAAGACGTGGGGCTCTTCGCCGCGGCCTGCGGGCAGCCACTTGGCCGTCCGGGACGACGGCTTTTTCGTGGGGTCGGTGTCGGGAGGCTGCGTGGAGAGCCGGGTCGTCGAGGAAGCGCTGGCCGTGATGCAAACCGGAGCCCCGAAGCTGCTCGAGTTCGGTGTCTCGAACGATGAAGCGTGGGAAGTAGGGCTCGCTTGCGGGGGCCGCGTCGAGATCTTCGTCGAGGCGCTGGAATGAAGACCGACATCCTCGACCGCGTCATCGAGCACGTCGAAGCGAAGCGGCCCATCGTTTTGGCGACCGATCTCGGATCTGGCGAGCAGCGCTTGCTTCGACCGGGGGAGGGCGCGGACGAAAGTGAGCGTGCCACCGTCCAAACCGCGCTTCGCCTCGACAAAGCAATCACCGCCGACACGGACGAAGAGCCACGAACGTTTTATCAGCCGTTCAATCCCCCGCTTCGCATGGTGCTCGTCGGAGCCGTCCACATCGCGCAACCGCTGTCGGTGATGGCAACGCTTGCCGGCTACGAGGTCACCATCATCGATCCGCGCTCGGCGTTCGCAGCGAGCGAACGATTCCCGGGCGTGGAGCTCAGTCTCGCTTGGCCCGACGAGGCTCTAGAATCTCTCGGGTTGGATGCGCGATCAGCCGTGGTCACCCTCACCCACGACCCCAAGCTCGATGATCCGGCGCTCCAAGTGGCGCTTCGGAGCGATGCGTTCTTCATCGGTTGCTTGGGCAGCGCCAAAACGCATGCGGCGCGTCTACGTCGGCTTGCAAAGGAAGGCTTCTCGGAAACGGAGCTTCAGCGGCTCCACGGACCCGTGGGGCTTCCCATCGGGTCCCGCTCGCCCGCCGAAATCGCGGTTTCGGTGCTCGCGCAGATCACTGAGACCCTGCGGCGCCCGGCATCTTAGCCGCCGTCAGCCGTGACAGCAGGACCCCTTGCCCCCCGTGCCGGTGGGCTCGGGCTCCGAGGGGGACGCGCCAACCGCAACCTTGGGCTCCTCCGCGACCACTGGCTCTTGCGTCGCTTTCGACGGGCGCTTGGTCGTCACCGTGATGCCTTCGCGCTCTGCCGTGATCGAAGCAATGATGCTGATGGCAATCTCTTGCGGCGTTCGGGCGCCGATGTCGAGGCCCGCGGGACCATCGACGTGCGCCCACGTCTCCGATGGCAGCCCGCGGCGCTTCATCGCAGCTGCAAGAGACGCAAATCGCCGCGGGCTCGCAACGACACCCAGATAGCGCGGGCCAAGCTCTGCCGCGCGTGCGATGGCGTCCTCGTCGAACACGCCGTGCGTGGCGACGACGATGGCGGCACGTTGCGGCCGCTTCAGCTCGGCTTCATCGAGATCCTGAACGACGGTCGCGCCTTCGAGTGGCGGGCGCTCGGTGGTGTCGACGGCCGTGACCCGATACCCAGCAAACACGCCGAGCTCGATCAGCGCCTGCGCGACCGGCGAGTTGCCGAACACCAGCAGCTCGGCCTTGGCCGGATGGGGCTCGAGGTAGATCTCGAGCTCTCCACCGCTGTAGCAAGTCATCGGCACCACCACGAGGCCCTCGCGCTTCGCTGGAAGTTCGGGGTCAGGTGTGATCTGCACGACCCGGCACACGCCATCCTGAAGCGCAGCTTTCGCTTCTTTCTTCGCCGTGGGCTCGGCGCAGCTGCCGCCGATCCACCCTTGCACCACGCCATCCTCGGTAATGACGGCCTTGTCGCCCGGCTTCGCGGAGGTCGGCGCGATGGCGCGCACCACCGTCGCCAACACGAACCCTTCGTTGCGGCGCTCCAAGTCTTTTGCGGTTTCGTACCAGCGGTCCATCGGGTTAAGTGTAATGACGAATGCTCAGTCCGTAACCCCATTGTCGCGGAGCAATTTCCAGACCTTCTGAGGCGTGATGGGGATGTCGATGTGCCGCACGCCCAAATGCCACAGCGCGTCAACGACGGCGTTGGCAATCGCGGGTGGGGCGCCCACCGTCGGGGACTCGCCCACCCCCTTCGCGCCGATGGGATGGTGCGGCGACGGTGTGATCGTCTTGCCAAGCTCCCACTTCGGGGACTCCACAGCCGTGGGCAGTAGATAGTCCGCAAAGGTGCCCGACAAGTTCTGGCCGTTCTCGTCGTAGACGATTTCCTCGTACATGGCAGGCGCCAGCCCCATGGTCAGCCCGCCGTGGATTTGGCCCTCGACGATCATCGGATTGATGATGTGGCCGCAGTCATCCACCGCGACGAATCGGCGGATCTTCACCTCGCCGGTCCCTTTGTCGATGTCGACGACGCAAATGTAGCTTCCAAACGGGAACGTGAGGTTCGGCGGGTCGTAGTAGTCGACCGCTTCGAGACCGGCCTCCATCCCCTGCGGATGGTTGGTATAAGCCGCGAAGGCGATTTCTTGAATCGTCTTGGCCTGATCGGGCGACCCCTTCACTTGGAAGCGATCGACGTTCCACTCGAGGTCCTCCTCGCCCACTTCGAGCAAGTGTGCCGCGATCTTCTTGGCTTTTGCCTTGATCTTTCGCGCCGCCATGGCCGCTGCAGCGCCGGCCGTCGGCGTCGACCGACTGGCATAGGTGCCTAGTCCATAGGGGGCCGTGTCGGTGTCGCCCTCTTCGACCTCGATGTCGTCCGATGGAAGGCCGAGCTCCTCTGCGATGATCTGCGCGTACGTGGTCTCGTGTCCTTGGCCCTGCGACTTCGTCCCAAAACGGGCCATCGCCTTGCCGGTCGGATGGATGCGGATCTCGGCTGAGTCGAACATCTTGATGCCCAAGATGTCGTAGTCCTTCGACGGGCCGGCGCCGACCACCTCGGTGAAGCTCGAAATGCCGATGCCCATCAGCTCTCCCTTGGCACGCATTTCTTTCTGCTCTTGCCGGAGCGCGCGATAGTCGATCATCTCCATCGCTTTTTTGAGCGCCCCCTCGTAGTTGCCGCTGTCGTACTCCCACCCGGTGGGCGACTTGTAGGGGAACTGATCGGGACGAATGAAGTTCTTGAGCCGGAAGTCGGCCGGATCTTCACCGAGCTGATGCGCCATGATGTCGGTCATGCGCTCGATCATGTGCACCGCCTCGGTGACCCGGAACGAGCAGCGATACGCCACTCCCCCCGGTGGCTTGGTCGTATAGACACCATCGACCTCGATGTGCGCGGCCTTCATGTCGTAAGAGCCAGTGCAGATGCTGTACAAGCCGGCAGGGAATTTCGACGGGTTTGCCGCCGCGTCTGCGGCGCCGCAGTCGGACAAGGTCTTGACACGAAGCCCGGTGATCTTGCCGTCCTCGTTGGCCGCCATTTCCGCCTCGATGTGATAGTCGCGCGCGAAGCTGTCGGCCTGCAGGTTTTCGCTTCGGTCTTCGATCCATTTGACCGGCTTGCCCGTCACCAGGCTCGCCACCGCGCAGATCACGTAACCAGGGTACACTGGAACCTTGCCGCCGAAGCCGCCGCCGATGTCTGGAGAGATGATCTGAATCTTGTGCTCGGGCAGGCCGCTCACCAGTGCGAAAACGGTTCGGTGCGCGTGGGGCGCTTGCGAGGTCATGTAGATTTGCATGTGCTCGCGCGCCTTGTTGTAGTTTGCGACCATGCCGCAGGTCTCGATAGACGAGACGTGGATGCGCGGGATGTAGAGCTTCTCTTTGACGACCGTCGCGGCGTCTTTGAGCACCGCATCGGTTGCGGCCTTGTCACCAGCTTCCCAATGCCAGATGTGGTTGGTCTTCTTCTCTTTGTCGTCGCGAACGATCACCTCGTCTTTCAGCGCCTCGAACGGATCGACCACCGCATCGAGCGGCTCGTAGTCCACGAACACCTGCTCGATCGCGTCGGCCGCGACGTAGCGGCTCGTGGCGATCACCGCGCAGACTTCCTGCGCGTAGTACACCACCTTGTCGATTGGAAGCACCATCTGGGTGTCCGACATCAAGGTGGGCATCCAGTGAAGATTGCCTGCTGCCTTCAGGTCTTCGCCCGTGATGACCGCGACTACGCCTTCCATTTCGAGTGCGGCGCTGGCATCGATGCTCTTTATCTTCGCATGGGCGTACGGGCTCCGGACGATGTCCATGTAGAGCATCCCTGGAAGCTTCACGTCATCGACGTAGTTGCCCTTTCCTTGAATGAAACGCGGGTCTTCTTTTCGCTTTTTGCGATGACCCATGCCGCAGATCTTCGCGGGGGTCTTGATCTGAACCTGGTCGGTGGTGGAAACCCGCGCAGAAACGCCTTCCGCGAGCTCGCTGTGGTGCTCCTTTCGATCCTCGAGCTGCGGCATCACTCACCTCCAGCTTCTGCGGACTGAAGCTTCTCCGCGGCATACTGAATGGCTTCCACGATTTTGTTGTAACCCGTGCAGCGGCACAGGTTCCCCGAGATGCCATGACGAATCTCGTCTTCGGTCGGGTTCGGGTGCTCTGCAAGAAATCCCTTGGCGCTCATGATCATCCCCGGGGTGCAATAGCCGCATTGAAGGCCGTGCTTCTCCCAAAATCCCTCTTGAAGCGGATGCAGGGAGCCTCCCGCCGCCAAGCTCTCGATGGTCTCGATGTCGGCGCCTTCGGCCTGAACGGCAAACATGGTGCAGCTCTTCACGGGCTTCCCATCGACCAGCACGGTGCATGCGCCGCAGCTCGTGGTGTCGCACCCAATGTGCGTTCCGGTGAGCGACAGATCCTCCCGGATGAAGTGCACCAACAAAGTGCGTGCTTCGACGGTCCGCGTGACGGTCTCTCCGTTGATCGTCAGCGTAATCTCGTGGTTGCTCATCAGTTGCCTCCCTTGGCGCGTGCGATGGCTTTGTGGATGGAGCGCTTCACCATGACCCGTGTCATGTCGCGCTTGTATTCGATGGTGCCCCGAAGATCGGGCGAGGGATCGCACTCGCCCGCGGCCGCCTTTCCTGCAGCCTCGATCACGGCATCGCTCACCGATTTTCCGAGGAGCTCCGCTTCGGCAGCTCGCGCACGCATGGGCACTGCGCTCACGTTGGTGAGACCGATCCGCGCTTCGGCAATGGTGCCGCCGTCGAGGCGGAGTTGAACTGCAGCTGCGGAAATCGCGTAGTCACCGACCTTGCGCTCGAGCTTGGTGTAAGCTCCTCCGCTGTTCGCGCCCGGTTTGGGAATGCGGATCTCTGTGAGGATCTCGTCCTCCTTCATCGCATTCTCGAACAAGCCCGTGAAGAAGTCGTCGATGGGGATCTTCCGTTCGCCGCTCGGACCCTTGGCGATCACGGTCGCGTGGTAAGCGAGCATCGTCGCGGGGTGATCATTGGCGGGATCTGCATGTGCGATGTTTCCACCGACCGTAGCTTGGTTGCGGACGAGTGGATCGGCGATCACCCGCGCCGTGTCGTGCAGCAGTGGATAGGAGCTGCGGACGACCTGCGAATCCTCGAGCGCATGCTCGCGTGTCATGGCGCCGATCGCCAGGTGATCGCCGCGCTCCTCGACGTAGCGAAGGTCATCCAGACGATTGATGTCGACGAGGATCGGCGGCATCGCCAGCCGAAACCGCATCGCGGGGATTAGGCTCTGGCCGCCGGCAAGGATTTTTGCTTCTCCAGCATGCTTTTGGAGGAGGGACAGTGCCTCGTCCAGCGTGCGGGGGGAATGGTAATCGAACGCTCCTGGTATCACAGCCTTCCTCCCTCGAATCGATTGGTTACCGGACCAGAAGGTATATCAGCACGCCAATCCCTACTAGTGCCAAAGCAATGAGGGCGGTCCTCGCGGCGGGAGGAACCAAGTCTCTGGCCACTTCTTTCGCGACCTTGCTGGCGAACTCGGCTTGGCTCGCTTTGATGACCACGGCCTCTTCGCCCTCAGCCACGTTTGCTCTCGCCGTGATGTTGGCGTTCAGACCTTCGAGGCTCTCTTTGATGATCGCCCTCGCGGAGGAATCGATCAGGCGCTGCCCTACGCTTGCGATCCGCCCGCCAACCTGTGCGTCGGCGTCGTACACCATGACGGTTTGGGGGCCCTCAGGGGTGAGCTTCACGGCGGCCTTGGCTTTCACGAAGCCCGGAGCGCCCCGGCCGTCGACAGTCATGGTGTATCCTTGCTGTTCGACCACATCGGCGAGCACTACCTTGCCATGAAACTTTCCCTGCACCGGGCCGACCTTGATGTTGAGGTCGCCTACGTACGCGTCGTCGACCAGCTCGAGCTTCTCGCAGCCAGGCATCACCGCGGCCAGAATGACTGGATCGAGCAAGGCTTTCCAAACGTCGGCTGCCGGGGCATTGAATCGATAGTCACCTGCTAACTTCATTTAAACCTCCCTTTCGCTTGGGTAACCGGGCTAGATGATCTCTGAGCTGCCGGATCGACTCGAAGTTGTGGATGGGCAAGAAGTCATCGAGATAGGGCAACACCGCGGCCATGCCACGCACTTTCGGCTCATACCGGCGCTGGCCTAGGCGCGGGTTGAGCCAGATCAGTCGATAGCAGTTGCGCTGAAGCGCCTGCACCTCGTTCCTCAGCTGCTCGACGTCCCCGGTCTCGCATCCGTCCGATATGACGATCACCACTGCGCCGCGCCGCAAGAGCTTCGGCCCCCAGAGCCGACGAAAGTCGTGAAGGCTCTCGGCAATTCGAGTGCCCCCGGCGAAGTCGACCACCTCCGCGGACACGGCATCGAGGGCCGCGTCAGGCTGGCGGAGGCGAAATGCTTCGGTCACCCGGGTCAGCCGCGTCCCAAACACGAAGGCTTCGGTGCCCTTCAGTTGCTGGCTCAAGCCGTGAAAAAACTGCAAGACGATCCGGCTGTAGAGCTCCATGGATCCGCTGACATCGGCGATGATCACCAAAGGACGCGCTTTTTCCTTCCGCTCTCGGCGAGGTAGCTCGAAGACGCTTCCGCCCAGCCTGGCTGCCCTGCGAAGCGTTTCCCGGTGGTCGACCATGCGTCCGCGCCGGCTGCGGATCAGGCGGTGGGTGAGACGCTGGCTGAAATCCCAGCGAAGCCCGCTCATGGCTTGTCGAACGGCGCGAAGCTCGTCTTCAGTCATCGTGGCGAAGTCTTTGCGCTGAAGCCACTCCACCTCCGTCGCCGTCTCCGTTCGATCGGTGACCTCGATCTCCTTGCTCTGGCGTTTCGCCTTTTCGGCCATGAACGACGCGAGGGTCGACCGATGAAACTCCGAGGGGCGGTGCCGAGGAGCCTGCGGCGCTTTCTGGGGCTGCGCCGTGGCGCGTCGCGGCTCCCAGAACTCGGTGAAGGCGCGGTCGAAGACATCGAGGTACTCGTGGCGATTGACCAAGGTCGCGCGGGCGGCGTGGTACACCTCTTCCCGGTCGAGCGGCTGAATCCAGGTGAAGGACTCGGCAAAGCTCACCACCTGATCGATGCCGATGGGCAGCCCCAGTGCCCGCAATCGTTGCGCGAACTCGACCAATCGTGAATCCAACGGTGGATGGAGGGTTTGTGCGGGTGGTGGACCGGCTCGGGACATCGGCTACCCCGCCTGCGCCACCCAGGTTTCGTCATCCAGAAGCCCACTCACGACGGAAATGTCGTCCCGGTTCTTGAGGACGACACCCAAGGTCTGCCGGATGGTGTCGGTGTCCAGCTCGGCAATCCCGAGGTGCAGCAACGCCTCGGCCCAGTCGAGCGTCTCCGCGATGCCGGGAGGCTTGAGAAGATCCTCGTGTCGCAACCTCTGGACGAAACGCACCACTTGCGTCCGCACGCGCTCCGAGAGCGCCGGGACTCTCATCGAAACGATCGCCAGCTCTTTTTGCATGCTCGGGTAGTCGATCCAGCAGTAGATGCAGCGCCTCTTGAGCGCGTCGTGAATCTCTCGGGTGCGATTCGAGGTAAGGATCACGATGGGTCGGTGAGTCGCCCTGATGCTCCCGAGCTCCGGGATCGTCACTTGAAAATCGCTCAGTAGCTCGAGGAGGAAGCTCTCGAACTCCTCGTCGGCGCGGTCGACCTCATCGATGAGCAAGACGGGCGAGCTCTCTCGCTGGGGGTCTATCGCTTGGAGCAACGGACGTTTGAGAAGGTACTCGGCCGAGTAGATCGAGCCGAAATCTTCTTTCTGTCCGGCCTGCAGTCTCAGAAGCTGGCGCGGGTAGTTCCATTCGTAGAGGGCATGGTGAATGTCGAGGCCCTCGTAGCACTGAAGGCGGATGAGCTCGGTTTGAAAGGCGCGGCTCACGACGCGCCCGATCTCGGTCTTTCCAACCCCCGGCGCGCCCTCGAGAAAGAGCGGACGGCGCATCTTCAGAGCGAGAAACAAGCTCATGGAGACGGCTGGATCGGAGACATAACCCTCCGATTCGAGTGTCTCGGCAATTTGCTCCAACGAGTCGATGCTCGTCATGCGGCGCCCTTGGTGGCTTCGTGAAAATGACACGGTGCGGTATCGGAGAAAAGCCCTGAGCCTCGACTCTAATGCCGTTCCCGGCCGTGCGGTAGGGTTATCCGGGAAAAGCACCGAACCGAGGCGACGCCCGAGCAAAGGGCTGCATTCGAGGCTTACCACAAGTAGAAGGGGGGCATGAGGTTCGGCATGGTCGACATCGGTGCCCCGGGTCTGGAAGGGTCGATCCTCGCCCACACGCTGCGACTAGGGGAAAGCTCGGGCGCCGTGAAGAAGGGTGCGGTGCTGACCAAGCACGACATCGAGCGCTTGAGACGAAGCGGATACGCACAGATCATGGTCGCGCAGCTCGAGCCCGGCGACGTGCACGAAAACGAAGCTGCGCAAACGCTGGCGGCGAGCCTTGCCGATCCATCGACCACGGCCTCGGATGCCAGCACGGGCCGCTGCAATCTCCATGCTGCACAGACTGGGCTCCTGGCGCTCGATCGGAATCGCATCGATGCCATGAATCGTGTCTCCGAATCGATCACGATGGCAACATTGCCCGAGCGCTCGCTCGTGCAGCCCGAGACCATGGTGGCGACCGTGAAGGTGATTCCGTTTGCGGTGCCGAGGACGGATCTGGACCGATGCGTCGAGATTCTAGCTGGCAGCCGGGTCTTGCACGTCACGCCGTTACGAAGCTTCGATGCGGGGCTCGTGCTGACGGAGCTTCCCGGGGTGAGTCAGGCGCTCCTCGAGCGGGCGAGCCGCACGCAGCGTGCGAGGCTGAGCGTGTTGGGCTCGCGCGTGCGCCGCGAAATACGTTGCAAGCATTCGACTCGCGCCGTGGCGCGCGCGATCTCGACGCTTCGCGACGAGGGGTGCAATCCCATCTTGCTCTTGGGTGCCTCGGCCATCGTCGATCGGGGCGACGTCATTCCTTCGGGACTGGTCGCTGCGGGAGGCGAGGTCGTCCATCTCGGGATGCCGGTCGATCCGGGAAACCTGCTAATGCTCGGTAGGCTCGAGGATCGAACCGTGTTCGGTCTCCCCGGCTGCGCCCGCTCGCTCAATCCGAGCGGCTTTGATCTGGTGCTGCAGCGATTCTTTGCCGGGGAGCCCGTGGATTCGGCCATGATTTCTGGGCTTGGCGTGGGCGGTCTACTAAAGGAAATTCCGGGCAGGCCCATGCCTCGAAATCTGAGCGCTCCCCGATCCAAGAAGACGGTCGCCGCCGTCGTGCTTGCTGCAGGCGCGTCGCGGCGCATGGGAGAGAAGAACAAGCTCTTGCTACCGGTCGACGGGATTCCGATGGTGGCGCGCGTCGTGGATGCGCTGCAGCAGAGCCGCGTGCAACGCATCATCGTCGTCACCGGTCATGAGCCAGAGCGCGTGACCGAGGCTTTGGCTGGCCGTGAAATCGAGATCGTGCACAATCCGAGCTACGCCGACGGTATCGCGACGTCCATTCGGACCGGGGTGGCTGCGTTGGGTGAGGACGTGGACGGGGCGCTGATGGCGCTCGCTGATATGCCGTGGGTCAGCACGGACGTGATCAACCGTCTAATCGATGCCTTTACAGCGGACGGCGAGCTAAGCATCTTCATTCCGATGTTTGGAAGGAAGCGCGGCAACCCCGTGCTATGGGCGTCCCAGCACTTTTCCGAGCTCCTCGCGCTCTCGGGCGACGTAGGCGGCAAGGCCCTCTTTCATCGTCACTCGGCGGCGATCTGCTACGTCGATGTCGAAAGCGCCGGCGTGAACATCGATTTAGACACCCCGGAGGCGCTCCAAGAGCTCGGAATCCGGGCCGATGAGAAACCTGGGTCGTGACGAGCCCCGTCTTGGGTTAACTTCCGCCGAAACTGGCATCCGACATGAATGAAACACCCGAAGAAGTCTCACCCGTATGGCACAGCCTGTCGGTCGATGCGGTCATGTCTCGGCTCGGCTCCGGCCCCGAAGGCCTGTCTCGAGACGAAGTGGAGCGCCGATTGGCCCGATACGGTCCGAATCAGCTCGAGGCCGCACATCGTATCTCGCCGTGGGCGATTCTGCTCGGGCAATTCAAGAACGTCCTGATCATTATCTTGCTGATCGCAATCGCGATCTCGGTCTTCGTGGGGCACGAGCTCGAAGCGATTGCCATCGCCGTGATCGTGCTCTTCGCCGTGTTGCTCGGCTTCATCCAGGAGTTTCGAGCAGAGCGCGCCATCGAGGCGCTGAGGCGAATGGCCGCGCCCACCGTGACCGTCATCCGCAACGGTCAGGAGGTCGAGATTCCCGCGAGCGAGCTCGTGCCCGGCGACCTCATGCTGTTGCATGCAGGAGACAAGGTGGCGGCAGACGCCCGGCTGATCGAGTCGGTAAACCTGAAGGTCGACGAGGCGGCGCTCACCGGCGAGTCGGTGGCCGTGGAGAAGAAGACCGCGCCGCTCGATAGCCAGGAGCTCGCTGTCGGAGACCGCAACAACATGGTCTTCGGGGGCACCATTGCCACCTACGGTCGCGGCCAGGCGGTGGTCGTTGGAACCGGCATGGATACGCAGTTCGGACAGATTGCCAAGATGCTGCAATCGGTCGAAGCAGGCAGGACGCCTCTTCAGAAGAATCTCGACAAAGTGGGTCGCGTCCTGGCCTTGGCGGCTATCGTCGTGGTGGCCGCGATCGTCGCGGCGGGCCTCGCTCGGGGCCAACCGTGGGTGGAGATGCTCATCTTCGGGATCGCCTTGGCCGTTGCAGTCGTTCCAGAGGCTTTGCCGGCCGTGGTCACCATCTCGCTGGCGATCGGCGTGCAACGCATGGCCAAGCGAAACGCCTTGGTTCGCCGTCTGCCAGCGGTCGAAACCTTGGGGAGCACGTCGGTCATTTGCTCGGACAAGACCGGCACGCTCACGAAGGACGAGATGACCGCCCGCAAGCTGTACACCTCCGAAAGAACGCTGGCGGTCTCCGGCACCGGTTATGCGCCCGAGGGCGATTTTTCGGTCGACGGCTCGCCCGTGGAGCTCGAGCCAATGGAAACGGAGCTGCTGCTGGCCGCCGCGCTGGTTTCCGACGCACATCTCGCGCATGACGAGACGAACGGCCCTTGGCACATCAAGGGAGACCCAACCGAAGGCGCCTTGATCGTGGCGGCCGCCAAGGCTGGATTGCAAAAAGAAGAGATCGATAGGCAGTTCCCCCGCGTCGGCGAGATCCCATTCACCTCGGAAACCAAGCGGATGACGACCTTGCATAAGGTCGACGGGGGTCGCGTCGCGTACGCGAAGGGCGCGCCCGAGACGATCCTCGCTTCCTGCTCCCGTATGTTGACCGTGGAAGGTGAAGCGCCGCTCGAGGACGTGGAACGAGCGGCGATCCTCGAAAGGGTTCGGCGCATGGCGGGAGAAGCCCTTCGGCTGTTAGCCGTTGCCAGAAAGCCCGACGCCACGCTCGAGGACGCAGAGCGAGACATGACTTTTCTCGGTTTGGTGGGCATGATCGATCCTCCCCGTCCCGAGGCCAAAGCCGCCGTGGAGAAATGCGCGCAGGCCGGCATCCGAGTGGTGATGATCACGGGGGACCATCCTCTCACTGCGCAGGCCGTGGCGCGTGAGCTCGGCCTGTTCAAAGCGGGCCGGGGGGTGACCGGCGCGCAGCTCCAAGACATGAGCGACGAGGAGCTCGAGCGCGAAGTGGAAACCATCGAGGTCTATTCTCGCGTCTCGCCAGAGCACAAGCTGCGAGTGGTGACGGCTCTGCAGGAGCAGCGTCACATCGCGGCGATGACGGGTGACGGTGTGAATGACGCGCCGGCGCTCAAGAAAGCAGACATCGGCATCGCCATGGGCGTAACCGGCACGGACGTCAGCAAAGAAGCCGCTGCGATGACCCTGACCGACGACAACTTCGCATCGATCGTCGCCGCGGTGGAG
Organism: Myxococcales bacterium SG8_38; assembly: GCA_001303415.1. Lineage (GTDB taxonomy): Bacteria > Myxococcota_A > Polyangia > Polyangiales > Houyiibacteriaceae > SG8-38. Next base: position 38,715 of record LJTN01000025.1, on the reverse strand, counting down.
GAAGGACGCGGCATCTTCGAGAACATCAAGAAGTACCTCATGTACCTGCTGTCCTCGAACATCGGCGAGATCGGACTCATGGCCGGCGCCACGCTCGCCGGTTGGCCGCTCCCCCTGACCGCCGTCCAAATCCTCTACGTCAACCTGTTCACCGACGGCCTTCCCGCGTTGGCGCTCGCGGTCGACCCACCGGAAGACGACCTGATGCAGCGACCGCCGAGGGACGCCAACACCGGTATCTTCACCCGGCCCGTCGTGGTGTTGATGTGCCTCGGCGGCCTGTGGTCCACCATCATCAATCTGGCGGTCTTTCACTGGGCCATGGAAGAGGGGTACAGCATCGAGCATGCAATGACGCTGACTTTCGTGTCCTTGGTGTTGATCCAGTTCGTGAAGGCCTATAACTTCCGCTCCGACCGCGTGTCGGTGTCGCATCGGCCCTTCGCCAACAAGTGGCTGAACCTCGCGATTTTGGGGGAGATAGCGGTGTTGATCTTCATCGTGCAGTTCGAACCGCTCCACAAGGCTTTCGGCACATTTTCTTTGGCGCAAGAGGACTGGCTGATCGTGACCGGCGCAGCCCTTACCGTCATGCCCGTGCTCGAGATCGCCAAATGGTTCGAGCGCCGCGGCTGGTTCGGAAAGATGTCCTGATGTTCGCGATCGAGCCGACGCCAGCCTCTTGGAAGCGTATTTGGCTGAGCCTTCTCTTGGTGGGCTGTGCCCCGTCGGGCGGTGTGGATGCGCCCGTCGAGCCGGGGTCGGTCATCCATCCGCTCGAGCGCGCGGGCGGCAACGATCCGCCGAACATCGTGGTCATCATGGCCGACGATCTCGGCTATGGTGATTTGGGCGCTTACGGCGGGCGAGCGATTCGAACTCCCCACATCGACGCGCTCGCGGAGGCCGGGATCCGCTTCACCGACTTTCACTCGAGCGACTCGGTGTGCACGCCGTCGAGAGCCGGATTGCTGACCGGCCGATACCCCGCGAGGATGGGGTTGGACGTTCCGCTCATGCCCGAGGAAATGTCGCTATCACACACGATCACCGTGGCGATCGGCTACCTTGCTGGCTCACTCGGCCTCATGGACCTCGCCACCGAAGGGAAGGCCAGCGGTTTGCATGCCGACGAGATCACCTTGGCCGAGGCGCTGCGGGTCGCCGGCTATGCAACCGGCATGGTGGGGAAGTGGCACCTCGGCGACTACGCGTCCAATCCGGCACACAATCCGCTGGAGCACGGCTTCGACTTCTATTTCGGGGTTCCTCACAGCAACGACATGCATCCGTTTCCGCTGTATCGCAATCGCGAGCAGCTCCTCGCAAACGTGGACGATCAGTCCATCCTCACCGGGCGTTACACGGAAGAAGCGCTCCGTTTCATCGACTCATCGCATGACGGACCGTTCTTTCTCTATGTCGCCCACACGTTTCCTCACCGGCCGCTCTTTGCGTCCGATGCCTTCCGCAGCTCGGACGGTGGAGTTTTTGGAGACACGGTCGAGGAGATCGATTGGAGCGTCGGCGAGCTGATGGCCGCGCTCGAGCGACATGGAATCGCCGACAACACGTTGGTGGTGTTCACCAGCGACAACGGGCCTTGGTATCAAGGCAGCCCCGGGCAGTTTCGCGGTCGCAAGGGGCAGAGTTACGAAGGAGGCCACCGCGTGCCCTTCATCGCGCGCTGGCCTCGGCGCATCGCAGCCGGCACTATCGCAGACGAGCCCGCGATGAACATCGACGTGTTTCCAACCTGCCTTTCAATTGCGGGGCTTTCCCTTCCGGAGGATCGAATCATCGACGGCCGGAGCATGCTCGGGCTATTGACGACAACCGACGGTAAATCCCCTCACGAGGTATTCTACCTTTATCACCAGGGTGAGCTCGAAGGCATCCGCGCCGGCGAGTGGAAGTACTTCCGTTCGATCAATCACTACGTGTGGCCGTTGCCCCTCAACGAAGAGCTCGGTGGCATCAGCGAGCACACCCAAGGACCGCTTCCATTGTTGTTCAATCTGGTGGCGGACCCCGGTGAATCGTACGATCTCAGCGCCAGGCATCCGGACGTCGCCGCGAATCTCGCCGAAAAGATGACGCAGTGGGAGGCGCAACTTGCCGCCAATCGAAAGGGTTGGAAGCGCTAGCGCTGGATCACGAAGGCGCCACGGAGGCTGAGGATTCACCATGAGGAACCGTTCTGCTCTTCTCTTCTGCTTGTTGACTGCGATGGGATGCGACTCCACGTCGGCGTCAGAGCCGACGACGACGCTCGGCGATACAGTCGGGGTCAACACCCATTATGGTGCGCGCGGGCCCGTCGATGAGCAGGCGCTGACCAAGCTTGCTGACGCCGGGGTCCGATTCATTCGGAACGACCTCGACTGGGCCGAGATCGAGAAGGAGCCCGGCGTGTACGACTTCGCTGGTACGGGCTTCGATGATCTCGTCGAGACTGCCGAGGACCTCGGTCTCAGAATCCTCTTCATTCTCGATTATGGCAATCCTCTTTACGGAGAGATCGGCGCTGTCGTCGACGACGATGGGCGGCAAGCTTTCGCGGCCTTCGCCGCGGCGGCTGCGAGACGGTACGGCGGCCGCGGCCATAGCTGGGAGATTTGGAACGAGCCGAATCTCGAGCAGTTTTGGAGCAGCTCGGAGGGCGGCCCCGATCCCGACCTCTATGCAGAGCTGGTCCGCAGCACCGCGCCGGCCCTTCGAGCCGAGGACCCCGACGGAGACATCGTGGTAGGGGCGCTCTACTACGGGTTTCCCGAGCTCATCGAAGCGACGGAGTTAGGCATCGGTGGGCCGCGCTTTCTGCAAGCCGTAGCTGCCACGGGCGCGCTTGCGCTTGCCGACGAAGTCACGCTTCACCTCTACCGCCCGGCCAATCCCGAGGACGTCATCTCCGACGTCGAGGGGGCCCGCGCTCTCTTGAAGAGCGCCGGCTATCCGCTTCCCATATCGAGTGGCGAATGGGGCTACAGCACGTACGACCCCAATGCGCCGTCCGATGGCTTCAATTTTCTCCCCGCGGTGACCCTGAGTCGCCAAGCGAGCTACCTCGCGCGCATGCTGCTCTACAACTACAGCCTGGGCCTCCGCCGCAGCGTCATCTTCAAAGACCGGGACGAGGACAATCCGAGCCCAGGCAACATCGAGCACCACTGGGGTCTGATGACGGGTGACCTCGTGCCCAAGCCGTCTCTCGTTGCAATTTCGACGTTGAGCGAGCTCGTCGGAAACGCCTCACTCGTCGAGACGCTCGTGCTCGGTTCGGGGGAGCACGGCCTTCGCTTCGAGCGCGATGACGGCTCAGAAGTCATCGCCTTGTGGTCGGAGCAGCAAGCCACGTGGGCGATTCGGTCCGAGAGCCAGGATGCGCAAGTGCTCGGGCGTGACGGCTCCGACCTCACGCCGGCCACGCTCCCCGATGGCGCGGAGCTCACTGTCGAATCAGACGACGGCCCAATCTACCTCATCGGCAGCGTCACCGTGTCGAGCGGACGTAGCCCGTGATCGAGCGCGCCAGCTCTGGTATACGCGGCGTTGGAAGAACATGTTGGAACAGGATGGTGATGCGGAAGGTCCTTCTATCGTGGAGTAGCGGCAAAGACAGCGCCTGGGCGCTTCGAGCGCTACGCGCCGATCCAGGTGTAGAAGTCGCGGGTCTTTTCACCACGGTCAATCGGCAATCGAACCGCGTCGCGATGCACGCCGTGCGCGAAACGCTGCTCGAGATGCAAGCCCGTGCCCTAGGGCTGCCGCTCACCAAGGTCTACATTCCCGACCCATGCACCAACGCCGAATACGAAAGTGCGATGACGGGTGCGATGGAAGACGCCAGGTCCGCCGGGATCGAAGCAATCGCCTTTGGGGACTTGTTTCTCGAGGATATTCGCCGCTACCGTGAGGAGAAGCTCTCGGCCACCGGAATCGAGCCGATCTTTCCGCTCTGGGGGTCGGACACCCGGCAGCTCGCACGAGAGATGGTCGAGGAAGGGCTTCGCGCGATCGTCACATGCGTCGATCTGAAGCAGCTCGATCGTTCGTTTCTGGGGCGCGTCTTCGACTCTGCCTTTGTCGATGAGCTGCCCGAGCAAGTCGATCCTTGCGGCGAGAATGGCGAGTTCCACACCTTCGTCTACGCAGGCCCCATGTTCGCGCAGGCATTACCCGTCGCTCCGGGAAAGGCGATGGAGCGCGATAGCATCCTTTTCATCGATGTCATTCCAGCCGTCTAACGCTCGACATGGCGTCGACGGGCGGCGCAGAATCGAAGCATGAGCTCCGGTCAGGGTCCTTCCGACGAAGCCCTAGGGCATTGCCTGGTCACCGGGGCCGCCGGCTTTCTGGGGAGGCATCTGGTACAGGCCCTACTCCGAGGCGGATACCGAGTCAGAGCGCTCATTCACAACACGAAGCTTTCGTTCGAAGACCCTCGCCTCGAAATCGTGCATGGCGCGATTGAGGATGGCGCGCGCATGCTAGAGGCGTGCGCGGACATCGATTCCGTGTTCCATGCCGCTGCGAGTATGACCCTCTTCGGTGGTCGAGCCGTGCCGGAGTCCTATCGACACGCCTCCTACGCGACGAACGTAGAGGGCACGAAGAGCATCATTGCGGCGTGCCAACAGCGTGGCGTGAGAAGGTTAGTTCATACGAGCTCAATCGATGTCTGTTTCAACGCGGAGGAAGACATGCACATCGATTCGCGTTCGCCGTACGCGACGAAGCTAGACAACATCTACACCGAGACCAAGATTCTCGCGGAGCGGGCGGTTTTGGAAGCGAACGACAATACGGGTTTGCTCACGACCGCGCTGAGGCCAGACGGGATCTACGGCCCCGAAAGCAATATCATGCTCGATAGGCTTTTCGAGCAGCTGGTGACCGGCAGGTTCGTTGCTACGATCGGTCGCCCTGGCGCAACCCACGATCACATCTACATCGACAACCTGGTGCATGCCGAGCTGCTAGCGGCCAAGCATCTAGTGCCTGGAAGCCCAGCATGCGGTAAGGCGTACTTCGTTGGCGACAATAAGCCGATGCCCATGTTTGAGTTCTTTCGGCCGATGACGGAGGCCCTCGGCTATCAGATGCCGAAGATCGACATTCCGGCCAAACCCGTCATGATCGCGATGCGCCTGTGGCAATACCTTCACTTCGGGTTGGGTGTGCCAAGACCCATCTTCACGCCCCACGAGCTGGCGAAGCTCACGATTTCGCATTGCGGAACGAACGAAGAGTCTAGCCGGGACTTCGGCTACGAGCCGATCGTCAGCGCAGAGGACGCGATGAACGAATGCATCGCTTACTACAAGCGCAAGCTTCTTGCCGACACCGCGTAAGTTGCGCGGATTGCGGGTTCAAGTTGCGGGCTGCGCGTCCGGTTGAGGGACGCTATCCATGGTGCCCCGTTTCTGCCCGCTTGCCATAGCGAGCCGATCGCGTGCGAAGAGCATGTAGATCGACGGGACGAAGAAGAGCGTGAAGAGCGTTCCGATCGCCATGCCGCCCACCAGCACGAGGCCGATGCTGTTCCGGGCCTCCGCCCCCGGCCCGGTCACGAGAGTCAGCGGAAAATGTCCGAACACGGTCGCCATGGTGGTCATCAGGACCGGCCGGAGGCGCACTGCTGCGGCATTTCGGACGGCCTCGAGCTTGGCTTGTCCCTCGCGCTGTAGGTCGTTGGCGAACTCGACGATGAGAATGCCGTTCTTCGACACGAGGCCGATGAGCGTGACGAGGCCGACCTGGGAGTAGACGTTGAGGGTGGTGGTCCACCCGTCGGTCCAAAACTGCGTGTTCGGGTCCGGCATCTTCAGGAACGTGAAGATCGACGCCCCGAACATGGCAAGGGGGACGGAACCGCCCAAGATCACCAGCGGATCGCGGAAGCTGTTGAACTGCGCAGCAAGCACGAGGAAGATCAGCACCACCGCCAGGGCAAAGGCAGGGACGAACTTGTTGCCCTCCTTGCGGAGCTGGCGGGATTCGCCCGTGTAGTCGATCGTGTATCCCCGCGGCAGGTTCTCTTCTGCCTGAGTTTCCAAAAAGGACAGCGCTTCATCGAGCGGTCGAATCGCGACTCCGCTCAGCTTCACCGAATTGAGCTGTTGGAAGCGATTGAGCGAGCGGGGAACGACGCGGTCGCGCACGGTGGCAATGGTGCTCAGCGCCACGAGCTCGCCATCCGGCTTGGTGATATAGATGCTCTGGAGCTGATCGGCGTTGAGCCGAGCCGACCGCTCGAGCTGGGGAATCACCTTGTAGCTTCGACCCGCGATGCTGAAACGGTTGACGTAGTCGCCGCCGACCGCGGAGCCGAGCTCCTGACCGACGGCCTGCAAGCTCAGCCCGAGCTCGGCCACCTTGTCGCGGTTGAACACGATCTCGGATTCCGGTTGGTCGATCTTCACGTCGATGAGTGGCGGGAACGCAAACATGCCGCTCTCCGTGGCCTTCTGCTGGAGCTCCTTCACCAAGTCTAGGATCTCGCTCGGCTCGGCAGTCGAAGCCACGACCAGCTCTACGGGAAATTCGCCGCCTCCTGGAAGGGCGGGAGGCAACACCGGGAACGTCTGAATCCCGGGAATCCGGTTGACCTTGTCGCCGACTTCCGGCATCAGGTCGAAGACGGTGCGTTCGCGCTTGTCCCAAGGCTTGAGGCCCATGCCCCAGAACCCTCCGGCCGGCGAGGTCAGCTGAAAGGTGAATTCGGTTTCGGGGAAGCTCATGGCCATCTCGTGCACGGCCTCGACCGAGGGCGCCAACTGGTTGATGGTGCTGTTGGCGGGCGTATCGACGATGCCGAAGATGATGCCTTGATCTTCGTTGGGCGCGAGCTCCCGCGGCGACATGACGAACATCACGACCGCCAGCACGCTGAGCGCGATCCATGCGACGTACACGGCGGGACGTGCACCGAGGGTCACGTCGAGAAGCCGCAGGTAGAAGTCCTTCAAACGACGAAAGTCCCGGTCGATGCGGGCAGGGAGCCCCCTTTCGCTGCGCTCCTCGGGCAGGAAGCTCGCCGACATCACGGGAGAAAGCGTCAACGCGACGATGCCCGAAATCAGCACGGCGCCGGCCAAAGTGAGGGCGAACTCCCGAAAGAGCGCACCGGTCAAGCCGCCTTGAAATGCGATGGGTGTGTACACCGCGGCGAGCGTGATCGTCATGGCGATGATGGGCCCCACCAGCTCCCTTGCGCCTTTGATGGCGGCCTGAGTGCGCGTCATACCTTCACGCAAATGCCGCTCGACGTTCTCCACCATGACGATGGCATCATCGACGACCAGACCGACCGACAAGACGATCGCCAGCAGCGTCAGCAGATTGATGGTGAACCCGAACAACTGCATCAGAAACACCGCGCCGATCAACGACACGGGGATCGCCACGACAGGCACGATGACGGACCGGAAGGAGCCCAAGAAGAGGAAGATCACCACGACGACGATTGCGAGCGTCTCGCTCAAGGTCGTGATGACCTCGCGGATCGCGCTTCGAATGTAGGTGGTGGCGTCGAATGCTACCTCGGCCCGTAGCTGCTCTGGGAGCTCGTCCTTGATGGCTTCCATCTCCGTGCGGACCCGCTCGATGACATCCAACGAGTTGGCATTGGGAAGGACCCAGACCCCGATGAACACGGCCGTCTGACCGGTGAAGTTGACCCGCTCGTCGTAGCTCACGGCTCCGAGCGCGACCTCGGCGACGTCCTCCAGCCGGACGATGACTCCGCCTTGCTCTCGGACCACGAGGCGCTTGAACTCCTCGACCGACTGGAGGTCCGTGTTGGCCGTCAGGTTGACTTGGATGAGCGATCCTTTGGTCTGACCGACGGCCGCCAGGTAGTTGTTGGCAGCCAGGGCGTCCCGCACCTGTGCAGGGCCGATCTTGTGGGCGGCCATGCGCTCCGGCTTGAGCCAGATCCGCATGGCAAAGGTGCGCGCGCCGAGAATCTCAGCGCGCTGAACCCCATCCACGGCGGACAGCCGCGGCTGGACCACTCGCACCAGGTAGTCCGTGATCTCGTTCTGCGCGAGAAAATCCGAGGAGAAGCTCAAGTAGGCCGAAGCAAACTGGCTGTCGACCGACACGATGTCGAGAATCGGCACTTCAGCCTCGGGCGGAAGATCACCCCGAACCTGGTCGACCTTGGCGCTGATCTCGGAGAGGGCACGAACCGCATCGTAGTTGAGGTCGAGGTTGGCGCGGATGACCGATACGTTCTGGCGACTCTCGGAAGCGACGTAGTCTATGCCATCCGCGGCGGCGATGGCGCGTTCGAGGGGGGTGGTGATGAATCCGCGAACCAGCTCGGCATTGGCGCCTACGTACGCCGTGGTCACGGTGATGGCGGCGTTCTCGCTGCGGGGATACTGGCGGACGGTGAGCGACCGGATCGCCTGCAACCCTGCGATGACGATGACGAGGTTGACCACGACCGCGATGACCGGACGGCGGATGAAAAGGTCGGTGATCTTCACGCTAAGGTCTCCGGCGACTACTCGTTGGGAGGGGTGGGCTCGGCGCTGAACTCGGGGGCCAGATCGTTCCGGACGATGACGGCCATCCCGTTTTGAAGCTTGAACGCGCCCGTCGAGATGACCGTATCATCAGGCTTCAAACCGGAGGTGACGGCCACCAGGTCTCCCCGCCGCTCACCCAGACGAACGAACACTTGCTCGACGACTTGCCGTGGTTCGCCGTCATCGGTCTGCTCTTGTTTGATGATGTACACCGAATCTCCGTACGGCGCGAAGAGCACAGAGCTCACGGGGATGGCCAGGAGCTCCCGCGCCTCGGGCCGAAGCACCGTCACGTCGACGAACATCCCCGGCCGCAGCTCGCCAGTCGGGTTGTCGACCAAGGCGCGCACAGTGAAATTCCGTGTGTTGGGATCGATCTTGGCATCGACCACCTCGACCTTGCCCGTCCACGACCGGTCCGGGAAAGCATCGGTGGTCACCTCGACGGCGTTCCCGGCATCGACCTGAGACAGCGCCTGCTGCGGGAGCGAGAACTCGACGTAGATGGGATCGGAGGACTGAAGCGATACGATTGGCGCGCCGGGCTGAAGAACCTCGCCGAGATCGATTTGGCGAATCCCGAGGCGGCCCGAAAACGGCGCGCGAACGGTCTTCTTGGCGATCACGGCCTTGACGTTGGCAACGGCCGCCGCCGCTTGGGCAGCACGCGCAGCCGCAGCGTCGAGATCGGCCTCGCTGCCCGCACCTGCAGCGCGAAGCTTTTTCATCCGTTGCAGGTCGAGGGACGCCAATCGGGCGCTTGCTTCGGCCGAAGCGAGCTCGGCACGCTCGATGGAGGTATCGAGCCGGACCAAAAGCTCGCCCTTCTTGACCATCTCGCCGGACTCGAAGGTGATGGCCTGCACGGTGCCCGGAACCTCGCTCGAGATGGTGACTCCCTGGACCGCCACCACGGAGCCGACTGCAGTCAGCTGGGACTGCCATTCGACTGGACGCACTTGTGCGGTGGTGACCGCTTGCGCCGGAGGCACGTACGCTTCGCCCGCGGCAATCATCGCCCGAATTTGCGCGACCTTGATGGCGCCGAAAACGACGACCGCGAGCACAACCACGCTCACCGCGACGAGGATCGATTTCCTTCTGCGTTTCATGCTGGGGGAGGGACCGGAAAGGGTCTTTCTAGGGCCGATGGGGTCCGATCGGGAGGGTTCCCTAGCGCGCCCCCGCAGCGGAGCAAACGGTCGCGATCATGGCCTGCTCAGCGGCCAGCAGAGGCTTCTGCTCCACCAAAAACCGAGCCAAGGTGGGCCATAAGCTTCGGAACGATCCGCTCGTAGGCGTCCTCCTGCAGGTAATGACCCGCATCGGGAATTCGCAGAACGTCCGCGTCAGGGAAATCTTTCAGCCAGAGCTCATCGAGATACTCCGGCAAAAAGGCGATGTCCTTCATCGCCCACGCGATCATCGTCGGCTTGTCCTCGAGGCGTTGAAGACCCTCCTCGACCCGATCCATGAAATCCGCGACCCGGCCCGTCGCATCTGCCGGAATTTCTCGGAGAAACACCAAGATGGCCGTACGCGACGAGTACGTCGGGTGCGGGGCCAGATACGCGGCGCGCATGTGCGTATCGAGCCGCCCTTTGTGCATGATGCCCGCCCCGAAAAGGAAACCCCGAACGTACAAGTGTGCGCCTTTGACCATGACCTCGCCGACGCCTGGTGTGCGAAACAGGCGTACGGGAAGAGGAAGCTCCACCTTGCGGCGAGGACGGTGGGCGAGGGTGTTGAGAACGCAAAGCGCGGCGATGCGATCGGGGTGTCGCGTAGCCCAGTAAAGGCCGGTAGGTCCGCCCCAATCCTGGCAGACGAGCGTCGCATCGTGAAGACCGAGGGATTCGAGCAGGGCGTCGAGCCGCTCGGCATGGCGAGGTACCTGGTAGATCTCGGCATCATCGGGCTTGTCCGATCGACCGAAGCCCAGGTGGTCGGGCACGATGCACCGGTATCCGGCCTCGACGAGCGGCGGAATGAAGTTGCGATACAGGTACCCCCAAGTCGGGTTGCCGTGCACCATGACCACGGGCTTTCCGTCACGTGGACCTTCGTCCACGTAGTGCATCTTGCCGTCGCGCGACTCGAACCATCGCGGCGCATACGGCCACGTTCCGCCAAAGGTCCAGTCCACTGCAGTCATTGCGCCCTCCGTCGACCAAGAGCCCCGATCATGCGATTCGTGGTGATTCTGGTCAACGGCTCCGGACTAACGGAAGTTCTGGACGCTCCAGATCTGACCGTCGGACGACTTCGCAAAGCCACAAGCTACTTGCTCGTACTCTGCGTTGCTCATGTTCAGGTAGTGGCCGTGCTTCGAAAACCGCTTGCCTGGGCCTTCGTCCCACATGGCTTGCAGACATCCGTGGATGACCTCCGGCGTCGAGGGCCAGCCCGGACACTCGTTCTGTGCACGGCCCTTGGGCTTGCACACGTCGTCGTTGAAGGCGGCGTGAATGCCTCGCTTGCTGTCGTGCTTTGCCTGCTTGCCCGCGCATTTCTCTCCGTCTTTCCAACGTTGCAGCGGTGGTAGGCATTGGCAGCTCCAACGTAGCTGGTTGATTCGCGCGACGCAGTCTTCGTGTGGATCGCCGGTGCTCCGAAGTGGGGGAGGTGCACAGCTCGGGCGCGGTCGGCTCAGGGGACCGTTTGCGCAGACATTCTTCGATGCGAGCGCAACCGAATCGCCCAAAGCATGCGTGTTTGACATCCACAGGACCAATAGTCCGGCGAGGAGCGCCAAGACGCCCATTTTCCTTTTCATGCCGCCAATCTCTGTCATAGATACGTTCACCCGAGCGAAGAAAGGAGAGATGTATGGCGAACGAAGGTTACCACGAGCCCATCGAAGAGCTTAGCGACGAAACGCGTGACATGCACAGGGCCATCGTGTCGTTGATGGAGGAGCTGGAAGCCGTCGACTGGTACAACCAGCGTGTCGATGCGTGTAAAGACGACGAGCTCCGGGCGATTCTCGCCCACAATCGCGATGAAGAAAAGGAGCACGCGGCCATGGTTCTCGAGTGGATCCGCCGACGTGATCCGGTATTCGACGAAGAGCTCGAGGATTACCTGTTCACCGAAGAGCCCATTGCGGAGATCGAGGAAGAAAATCAGGACTGAGGGTTCGAACGCCCGGTTTTCGACCGGGCTCGTCTGTCCTATGATGCGATCATGAATGCCGAGATGAGCGTGCGGGAGTCGCTGGGAAGCGACCACGAGGCGATCAATCGAGCCCTCTCGGACCTGGCAAATGCCGTCGAGGGTGCGGACTTCGCCACCATTTTGCAGGTCTTCCGCGACGTCGACCGAGGTCTCCGCGCGCACATGTATGGCGAGGAGCGCTATCTCTTTCAGGATTTCGAGGCGAGTCATCCGGATGACGTCCGGCAGCTTCGCGAAGACCACGACCGGCTTCACCGGAAGCTCGGCGAGCTGATGATCCAAACCGAGCTGCATACGCTTCGCAAAGAAAGCATCGACGCGTTCATCGAGGAGCTGCGCTCTCATGCGGCAAAAGAAAACGTGACTCTCTACCAGTGGGCCGACGAGCCTCTACACGAAGCCCAGCGCGACGCGTTGTTCGCGTTTCTCGAGGAGCGCAGGGCAGCGCTGCGGGATCGAGTCTAGACGCATCGCCTGTCGAGCGGACGCCGGCGGCTGCTTCGGTCAGAGGCTCCAGTGCGCGTCGACGGCTCGTCTTGCCCTCGAGAGCGCCGCCTCTTCGGAGGGGCGGAGTGAGCCGCTCGGGAGCTCGGCCTCTTCGCCTCGAAGGGCGTTCAACATGGCGGCAATGGAGTCCTCGATTGCCTGCAAGTCGTATCCACCTTCCAAGAACAAGGCCAGGCGCCCGTGACCCATCGCATCGACGTGACGGGCGAGGGCCGTCGTCAAAGCGCCGTAGCAATTCGCGTCGAGCTCGAGCCCAGCGAGAGGATCGCGGATGTGTCCGTCGAGGCCGGCGGAGACGAGCACGACGTCGGCTTCGAATGCGTTCAACAAGGGAAGCACGATCGACCGAAACGCCTCCCCATAAGCCACCGGACCGGTACCAGGAGGCACGGGGATGTTGATGGTGTAGCCTTCCGCCCCGGCGCTTCCGACTTCCTCGACGCCGCCACTGCCCGGGTAGAGAGGCGACTGATGCAACGACACGAACAGAACACGCTCGTCTCCGTAGAAGATCTCTTGCGTTCCATTGCCGTGATGGACGTCCCAATCCACGATAGCCACTCGGTTGGCGCCCCGATCGAGAGCATCCGATGCGGCCACTGCGACGTTGTTGAGCAAGCAAAAACCCATGGCCCGTGAGGAGCAGGCGTGATGGCCAGGGGGGCGAACCAACGCGATGCCCCTCTTGGCATTGCCCGCGAGCAACGTACGACAGAGCTCGACGGAGCCGCCGGCCGCCAGCCACGCAGCCTGCTTCGTGTCCGGGCAAAAATAGGTATCGGCGTCGATGTGTCCCCAGCCGGAGCCCGCGTCGAGAATGCTCCGAAGACGCGTCAAGTATTCGGGTGAGTGAACACGGCTCGCTTCCTCGTCGAGGACCGGCCTGGCTGCGACAACGAGCCGTTCGGTCTCGGGCAGTGTGCGCCTCAAGGCGGCTCGTGCGGCATCCAACCGCTCCGGTCGCTCGGGATGCGGCTCCGCCGATCGGTGGTCGTCGAACCGCGAATCGTCGACGACTGCTATGGGCAATCGATTGGGCACGGGTTGACTACTGCCCTACGGCTTTGCCGAAGGCAACCTGTTGGTCACGCGAGTGGACTTTCCTAAGACGCAAGAATCGTACCAGGGAACCCTGCGACATCACGAAGGAGACACCCGGGAAAGTGTGCATTGCATGCCATCACATGCGTGATCGCTGCGCGATCGTATTCGTCGCCCGAACGGTAGCGGTCGAAAAACGCGTGCAGCTTCTTCACGCGAGCGGGCATCGACTGCACGGCTTGTAGACCGATCGACACACCGAAATTGGTAAACGCAAACTTCATGTGGGGAAGATAGGGCTCCCGACAGAAGTAGCCTTCGTTCCGCCACATCTGATCGAGCGTGGCCAGGCAGCGTGGCTGTTGGATCCGCGCCCATTCTTCATCCGGAAAAAAGTGTGTCATCCACAGCATCATGCCGAGGCCGAGGTCCTGCGTGATCACGAGGTCGGGGGCGGTTCGATCGATGAGAAGCCGCATGTCGGCGATCTCCCTCGACAACGCGTGGGGATCGAGCATCTGATAGGAGAGGTAGCCGTCGAATGCATCGAGCGCACCGAGCCCGAAGCCGGGGTAGGGTCCGCTCAGATCTTCCTTCATCTTCCAGAGGACACCGCGTCCCGGTACGAGGAACGCATCGTGAATCTGACGTACGAGCTCGATTCCGCGGTCGCGATACTGTGACCGGTGGCGCCCGACGATGGCGAGGGCATAGAGCCACATGGCGAGATAGTGAAAATACTGCCCATCGCGATCGGGCGCCTCTCCGATGCGGATGCCTTTCGGCCTCCCGAGCACCCGGTCTACGTCCGCGACGACCCACTCGGCTTCCTTCAAGAAGGCGTCATCCGCCAGCTCCTCGTAGAGCGAAACCAGAAGAACCACCCCAAAAGCGTCGGTCCAAAGGTAGCGGGGGCCGTTCGGCCAGATACCCTCGCTCCGCATCCAGGTCAGCTTGTCGAGAACGTATTTGATTTCCGTGCGCATGAGGGATCCCTACAGGAGCAAGAGCGTGACCGCCATCACCGCGACCCCTGCGATGAGCCCGTATACCGAGTCGTGCCCTTCTTCGTAGCGCTTGGCGTTCGGAACGAGCTGGTCCAACGAGATGAATACCATCACGCCCGCCACCGCGGCATGAACGATGCCAAGCACGCCTTCGGAGAAATAAGGGTAGATGATCAGATAGCCGAGAGCCGCACCCAGCGGCTCCGATATGCCCGACATGAACGAGTACCAAACGGCCTTGCGCCTGCTTCCGGTGGCAAAATAGATCGGAATCGCCACCGCGAGACCCTCCGGGATGTTGTGCAGCGCGATGGCGACGGCGACGGGAATCCCCACGTGGGGGTCATGCAAGGTCGTCACGAACGTCACGAGGCCCTCCGGAAAGTTGTGGATGCCGATGGCGAGCGCGGTGAGCAATCCAACTCGTCTCAGCGGGGCCGAAGGCGCCTCGCGCGTGAGATCTTCGACGAGCGCGGCATCGTGCGGGTTCTCATCGCTCGGCACCAAGAAGTCGATCAGGGCGATCGCCAGCATGCCACCGAGGAAGCTACCGGCGGCTACCCAAGAACCCGGGCCATCGCCGTAGTCAGCGCGCAGAAGCGCATCGCCTGAAGGCAGCAGCTCCACGAAGGACACGTAGATCATCACCCCCGCCGAGAATCCGAGCGAAGCTGACAGGAAACGGGTGTTGGTTCGTTTGGCTATGAACGCAGAGACGCCTCCGACGCCCGTAGACACACCCGCGAGGACGGTCAGCCCCATCGCGAACAGGACGTCCATGCCGTTACCGAGTCAGCGAGCTACCGCGGATCACTAGGCGATACGCCGTTCTTCCTGCGGTGCGGACTCTTTTTCGGGCCCTTTGGCCTTCTTCGATTTTCGCTCCTCGAAGATCTCGTCCATGGTCTTCGGGCGGAGGTCCTCCACGCTGTACGGGAGCTCCGGGATCGAGCGCTCGAGCCAAACATGCTTGCCTTTCAACATGTCGAGACCCACGCGTGTGGCCCTCGCGTCGTCATTGCGCCAAAGACCGCGAAAAAGCGCGTCGATGTTCCGCCGAGCCTGGCGCGCGAAGTAGTCGGCGAGCGCAACTGCCTCGTCCGCGTGCTCCAACCTGTCTTGGCGGAGCTTGTCGGCACGCCGGATCGTCGCCGCGAGCACGAAGATCTCCACGCCGATGTCCACGGCGCGGAACAGGAACCCTTGACGGCGTTCGAGCCCCGGACCGAAACGCGCCATGCCGTGAAAGACGTTGCGGGCAAGCCGCGCGGACGCGCGTGATGCATAGCGCAGATGCTTTGCCAGCTTCCCGTAGCGCGAAAAGCTCGGCCACAGGCTCCAGCGCAACCAACGGGTCGGATACCACCATGCATAGAACGCGATGATCTTCGGCAGCGCGCCGAGGCGTTGACCCATGGTCGCGTCGGGGTCGACGAGCTTTCCGGCCACCTGCAGATGTTTGTCGACGGCCTCTCGCGCGATGAACAAGTGCATGATCTCGCTCGAGCCTTCGAAGATGAGATTGATGCGGTTGTCACGCAGGGCACGTTCGACACCGATGGCGGGCTCGCCGCGCGCCCTGAGGGAGCTCTCGGTTTCGTAGCCGCGCCCGCCTCGAATCTGAAGCGTTTCGTCGACCATTTCCCAGTTTCGGACGGTGTTCCATTCCTTGGCGGCGGCTGCTTCGAGACGAATGTCGGTGTCCTTTCGGTCGGCTAGCTCGCCTACCGTGTAAGCGATCGATTCCATGGCGAAAGCCGAGGAAAGCAGGTAGGCGTTTTTGTGCGCCACCGCTTCGTGCTTTCCGACGGGCAGGCCCCACTGAACGCGGGCATTGGACCACTTCCGCGCGATCTCGACGTACCGTTTGGCGGATCCCGACGTCGCGGCCGGTAGGCTGAGACGTCCCGTGTTCAGCGTGACCAGTGCGATCTTGAGCCCGTCGCCCTCCTTGCCGATCAGGTTCTCCTTCGGGATCCTCACGTTGTCGAAGCTCACGACGGCATTGGCGAGCGCCCGAAGGCCCATGAAGTGGCATCGATGCTCGACGCGCACGCCGGGCCAGTCCATCTCGACGACGAACGCGTTGATCCTCTTCGTGGCGGGGTTGCGAGCCATCACCACGATGAGCTCCGCGAGCGTTCCGTTGGTGCACCAGAGCTTCTGACCGTTGAGGATGTAGTGCTCGCCGTCTGCGGAGGGCTCTGCAATCGTCGCGAGCCGGGCCGGATCGGACCCGACGGCAGGCTCGGTCAACGCGAAGGCAGAGATCGCGCCTTTGGCGCATCGAGGCAAGAACCGCTTCTTTTGCTCTTCGGTGCCGAAAAGCTTCACGGGTTGCGGAACACCAATCGCCTGATGCGCGGACACCAGGGCGATCACGTTGCCGTCGTATGATCCGATCAGCTCCATCACGCGTACGTATTCGGGGTGCGTGAGCCCGAGCCCTCCGTATTCCTTCGGAATCTTCATCCCGAACGCGCCGAGCTCGGCGAGCCCTCGCACGACCTCCGGCGGGTACTCGCCACTCTGGTCGATCTGAATGGAGTCGACCTTCTCGCGAAGGAAGTCGCTCATCTTGCGATAGAACTCGAGAAACTCGGGCCGCGTCGGCTCTTCCAGCTGCAGCCGTTCCAGAAGATCGATGCGGAAGTTTCCGAGGAATACGTCGCGGATGAAGCTCTCACCGCTCCACACTTTCTCTCTGGATTCTTCTGCGACTTTTCGGGCTTCTTGCGCGTCTGCCATCGGGGGCCTCCAAACTTCCAAGCGCTCCCTCGGGCAAGGGGCGAATCAAGAACATCGCGAAATTGAGGCGTTTCCACAAGTCCCCATGCGGGTAAATGCCGCTTCAGCATAAAGTTCCAGGCGTGGCCGGCACTTTGGGCGCTTCGAGTCAGACGCGGCGATGAGTCACACGTGTGGCTGATTGCCACGCCGAGCATGCTCTGAGGGAGCGACGCTCAGGCGTCGTCTTCGACCAGACGGTATGCGCCGTCCGGGTCGTGAATCTCGGTGCCCGTCACGGGCGGATCGAACAGGCACACCAGCTCGAGCTCCCGCTCCGCCTCGAGCGTGTGTCGGTCGTGCTGGTCGAGCGCGTAACAAGCTCCCGGCTCGACGGCGAAGCGCTCGGGGACTGCGCCCAGCACTGCCACTTGACGAGGATACCACAGCGTATAGAAGCGAATTGCATGCGTGCCGTGATTCTCGACAGGAATGGACCCATCGATAGTCTCCGGATCGGCGAGATGGATGCACCCAGCATGTCCGCCGACGAAATCCTCGTGCGCGTTCACGCAGCCGCCGTCAATCCCGCCGACTTGAAAGTCGTCAGCGGAAAAGACGGCGCCGCATTCATTCATGCCAGGAAGTTTCCCACCGCGATCGGGTACGACTTCAGCGGCGTCGTCGAGAAGGTCGGCGCCAATGTCCGGGGCCGCACGGTCGGAGACGAGGTGTTCGGCTTTCTCCCCTATTCGGGGACGAACAAACAAGGCAGCTTTGCGGAGCTCGTGTCGGTGAAGGCCCACGCCGTGGGCGTCAAGCCAGGCGGGGTTTCGCATGAACAAGCAGCGGCGAGCGCTACCGTGGGCTGTACGGCGCTACAAGGCTTGCGTGACAAGGGCGGCTTGAGGGCCGGCCAGCGAGCCTTGATCAATGGCGCTTCCGGAGGCGTGGGAAGCTTTGCGGTGCAAATCGCAAGGCAGCTCGGCGCGGAAGTCTGGGGTACGGCGAGCGCGGCCAATGCCGACTTCGTGCGAGAGCTCGGCGCCGCTCGGGTCATCGACTATCGAAAGACCCCCCTGCGTTCCCTCGACGCGAAGCTCGACGTCGTGCTCGACGCAGCCGTCACGTCGTCGTTCCAGGAAGTGCGGGGTTTGCTCAACGCGGGCGGGGCGTACGTGACCCTTTTGCCCTCGACGAGCCTGTTCGTCGGCATGGTTTCGAGCCTCTTTTCGAGCAAGCGCTGCGGCTTGGTCATGGTGAAGTCACGGGCCGCGGATCTCGATCAGTTGGGCCAATGGCTGGCCGCCGGTGAGGTTCGAGCCTCGATCGACGAAACGTTCCCGCTCTCCGAGATCACGACGGCGCTTTCCGTCCAAGAGTCGGGTAGCATTCGAGGGAAGCTTGCCATCCGACTCGGAGAGCCGCCGCCATGACCGATTCGTACGAGCTCTACTATTGGCCCATGCTTCCCGGGCGCGGCGAGTTCGTTCGCCTTGTGCTGGAGGAGGCGGGCGTCCCGTATCGCGACGTTGCCCGTCTTCCCGAAGCCGAAGGTGGAGGCGTCCAAGCTTTGATGCCGTTCATCCGCGGTGAGCGTCCCGGTCTTCCTCCCTACGCCCCGCCCATCCTCGTCCACGGCGACTTGGTGTTGGCTCAGACGGCCGCAATCTGCGCCTACCTCGGCGAGCGGCACGGGCTCACACCCGATGATCCCGAGAAGCGCATGCAAGTCCTGCAGCTGCAGCTCACGGTAGCCGATGTGACCGACGAGGCGCACGACACCCATCATCCAGTGAGCGTCGTTCTCTACTACGAGGACCAAAAAGAGGCTGCCCGGGAAGCGGCACGACAGTTCCTCGACCAGCGTCTCCCGCGCTTTTTGCCGTACTTCGAACGGGTGGTCGAGCGCAACGGCGGCCCATGGTTGATGGGCGATGCGCTCTCCTATGCCGACTTGTCGCTGTTCCAGCTACTCGAGGGATTGGCATATGCATTCCCGCGGGGCTTTGCCAAAGTCACCGAATCGACGCCCGCGCTCGTCGCCCTGCGAGCCCGCGTGGCGAGCCTCCCGCGCATCGCCGCGTACCTTGCGTCCGACCGCCGCCTCGGCTTCAACGAGCACGGCGTATTCCGGCGTTACCCGGAGCTCGATCTCGACGGTTGACGCCGCTCATCCTCGAATGTACGCTGCACGTCCTTCGTCTTCGCAACGGCCGCCTCGACGCCCTGAGGCTCCGATCATCGAATCATTTCAAGGTGTACTCGGTCTACCGCTGCAGGAAGATGCCCGCCAGCTCGTCTTTTCGCTCGCGGCTCATCAGCCGGGTGGCCTCGTCGAAGAGCGAGGCGCCCTCGTGACAGACGCGATAGACCGCTTCGGAAATCGGCATCTCCACACCTTCGCGCTCGGCCAAGAGATGGACCGCCGCCGACGTGCGATAGCCTTCGGCCACGGACTTCTGCGACGCAACGATCTCCTTGGCTGGCTTTCCCGTCGCGAGCTGCTGGCCGAGCTGTCGATTGCGGGAGAGCTCACCGGTGCAAGTGAGAGTCAAGTCGCCCACGCCTGCCAGCCCGAGAAAGGTGAGCGGGTTCGCGCCGAGCGCCACGCCGAGCCGTGCCATCTCCGCGAGACCCCGCGTCATCAGGGAGGCGACGGCGGACGCCCCGAGCCCGAGACCGTGTGCTGCGCCGCACGCCACGGCAATTACGTTCTTGAGCGCGCCTCCGAGCTGCACGCCGATCACATCGTCGCTCGCGTACACCCGAAGAAGCGGCGAATGAAGAATGGCCTGCACGTGCCGGGCCGTGCCGATGTCCGCCGATGCGAGGGTTACGTCCGCGGGGAGCCCCGAAGCCATGTCTTTCGCGAAGCTCGGACCGGACAAGTAGGCAGCATTCGGCGCATGATGGGGGAGCTTCTCGGCCAGAACTTCGCTCATCAGCGCCAGTGTGTCTTGCTCGATACCTTTGGCCGTGGATGTGATCAGGGCTTCCGCAGGCAGATGTGGCGCGAGCTTCTCGCTCACCGAGCGCATGAATCCCGATGGCACCACGAGAAGGACGAGCTCGGCATCTTCCACCGCCTCTGCGATCTCGTTCGTGAAGGGGATGTCCTTCGGGATCGGAAAGCCGGGAAGATAGACGGCGTTTTCGCCTTCGGCTTTCACGCGCTCTGGCAAACCTTCGTCGTACGCCCAAACGCGGACCCGATGGCCGAGGCGCGCGCAGTAGAGGGCGAGGGCGGTGCCAAAAGCGCCTGCGCCGACGACGCCAACCTGGGTCGTCACGATCCCTCCCGTGACCAAGACGATGCCCGGGGTGCGGACTCGGTGAGGTTTCCTCGCAACGTGGTTATGCACGTCCCGCGTAGCGTCACCCGGTCGCCTCTCAGCGCGACATCGAGCTCGCCGCCGCGCGCCGATAGTTGGCGGGCGGTGAGGTCGGTCTTGCCCAGCCGGCTCGCCCAGAACGGAGCCAAGGCACAGTGCGCGGAACCGGTCACCGGGTCTTCGTCGATGCCGAATCGCGGAGCGAAGAAACGGGATACGAAGTCGATCTGATCGTGATCGGCCGGCGCCGTGATAGTCACGCCGCGGATGTCGATTTCTGCCAATGCGGCGAAGCTCGGGCTACAGGCTCTCACGGCCTCCTCGTTCGCTAGCAAGAGGAGATAGTCGTCGTCATCGCGACCGATCCAAGTCGGGGAGACGCCCAGGGATTCCAGCAGTCCGGCGGGGGCGCTCGTCTCGGACGCGGGGCGCGCAGGAAAGTCGAGCTCGACTTGACGGCCGAGAGGTGTTGCGATCAGCTCGCCGCTGAGGGTCGAAAACCGAACGCCCTTGTTCGGTGCGAGCCATCCCTCCTCCCAAAGCACGTGCGCCGCCGCAAGCGTGGCATGTCCGCAGAGCCGCACTTCTCGAGTGGGCGTGAACCAGCGAAGCTCGACGCTCCCATCGGTTCGTAGGACACAGAACGCGGTCTCCGAATGCTTCATCTCGCTGGCCACCGACTGCATCCATGCCTCGGTCGTCGGCTCGCTGAGCACACACACCGCCGCCGGGTTCCCTGCGAAGGCAACGTGGGTAAACGCGTCGACGACCGTGATTCGCTGGCCCATCGTGACTAGTTTCGAGTACCCCAAAGAGCGTTCGATGACAATACGCCCGCTGCGCTCGACCATCCTGCTATCATTGCAGCAGTGGAAATGGAACGGGGGACATGTCGATTGAGACGCTAGAGCTACCGAACGGATTGAAGATGCCTTCCCTCGGTCTCGGAACCTGGAAATCCGAGCCCGACGAGGTGTATCACGCGGTCCGTTCCGCCATCGAGGTCGGATACCGCCACATCGACTGCGCCGCGATCTACCAGAACGAAGAGGAGGTCGGGCGCGCGCTGCACGACGCCTTCGAGGCAGGCGATGTTCGCCGGGAGGACATGTGGATCACCAGCAAGCTGTGGAATGACTCGCATGCTCCCGAGCACGTGCGCCCTGCGCTCGAAACGAGCCTGCGCAAGCTTCAGCTGCAGTACCTCGATCTCTACCTGATTCATTGGCCCGTCGCGTTGCGGCATGGGACGGAGCTTCCCCGTGGGCCTCAGGACTTCATTCCGCTCTCGGAGATGCCGCTCGAGGCGACTTGGGAAGCCATGTTGAAAGTCGCCGAGCGCGATCTGACGCGTACAGTCGGCGTGTCGAACTTCAGCCAGAAGAAAGTCGAGCAGGTGCGCGACGCCACTGGCGAGACTCCTGCGGTCAATCAGATCGAGCTTCATCCCTATCTGCAGCAGAGCGCGCTGGTGAGCGCCTGCCAGGACCTCGGAATCGCGGTGACCGCGTATTCCCCGTTGGGCTCCCCAGATTCCGCGCCGATGCTGGGACGAGACGACGATGTCTTGCTGACGGAGCACCCCACCATCGTCGACATCGCCGATGCGCATGGGGCAACACCCGGTCAGGTCTTGATCGCTTGGGCGCTCGCCCGGGGAACGAGTGTCATCCCCAAATCGGTCCACGCCGAACGAATCGCCGAGAACTGGGCGGCACGCGAGCTGACTCTCGCTTCCGAGGACATGGCCGCGATCGCGGCGCTCGACACGCATCAGCGGAAGATCGACGGCCGGTTCTGGTTCGTGGGCGAAAGCTACTCTCCGCAGACGCTCTGGGACGAGTAAATACAATCCTTGACGCGCCCATCTCCTTCGTGACAATCGTGTCACACGCGTCGCGGACGGCGCGTCTCGAACCGGGAGTGGGACATGAAACGTGCTTTTGCTTTGATTGGTTTCGTCGCGTTGTTCGCGGGCTGCGGTGACGACGATGGCGGCCGTGAGCCGCAAGAGGTGGTGGTGGAGACGTTCAACGTCGCATTGGCGGGCGCCTTCATTCCGTACGAGACCGAGCGTCGTCAGCCCATCGCAGACGCCATCGCCGCGGCCGACTCGGACGTCCTTTGCCTTCAAGAGGTGTGGACTCAGGAGGACAAGGAGCTGATTCGGGACGCCGCCGTCGATGCGTATCCGCACGCGGTCTTTTTCAACGACACCCTAGCCACGACGATTGATGACCCGACCGACCAGGACGGAAACACACCAACCCCGCCAACGGGGTTTCCTTGCCCGGAGGTTGAGGTAAGCGAGGGTGTCACGATTCTCGATCAGATGAACGCTGCGGTCGATTGCCTCCGCGATAATTGCTCGACGATCGAGGGGAGCGATGAGGGCCGCACCGAAAGCGCAGACTGTGCTCAACAGCAATGTCTCGGTGCCGTGACAGACCTCCTCTTTGGAAACGCCCAGCAGCAACGTTGTTATGCCTGCGTCGTAACCCAGCTTCCCACGGCGCAGCTCAAAGACATTCGATCCAGTTGCGCCGAGGTCGACAACCAGGATCTGGCTTTCGACGGCCAGAATGGTGTGATGTTGCTGTCCAAACACCCTCTCGAGCCCGCGGAAGAGTGGGTCCTTCCAGGAACCTGGAACCGCAGGACCATTCTGCGCGCAACCGCGAATCTGCCAAACGGTGCGGAGCTGGAGGTGTATTGCAATCACCTGACGCCGATCTTCGACAATATCGCCTTCCCGTACACCGGGCAGTACGGCTACGGCTTCACGGATGCGCGCGGCTGGGAAGCCGAGCAACAGCTGCAGGCCGAGAAGCTGATCAACTACGTGACCAGCACTAGCGGCGACCGGCCGGCAGTGATCCTGGGCGACCTGAATGCGGGCCATGCGTACCCGGCAGAGGACATCGTGGCCGAAGGAGAGCCCACGCTGGACCTTCTCGAGACCGAATTCGAGCCCGCGTATGTGTCCTCCTACACACCGCAATGCACCTTTTGCAGCACCAACCCGGTCACCGATGCCGAGACGTCGAGCTGGATCGACCACATCCTGCTCTATAACCTCGCTTCCGATGCGGTCCTCTCCACGGCCCGCGTCTACGACGAAGCGGTCGTGCCGGTCGACTCACAGACGGTGCCTCTGTCCGACCACTTCGGGATGCGCTCGGTGATCTCGGTTCCGTAGTTCAGGGTGTACTTGGTCTAGCGCAAGAGCCAGAGCACCTTCCCGCGCGCAGCTTGGAGCGTGATCGTCAGGATGCCGTCTTCGATGTTAGGCGCCTCGGTCTCGCCGGTTTCGGGATCGAGCAGCTGTGCGTTGGAAAAGCCGCCCTCGATGCGCATTCGGTCGGTGCGCGCTTCGTAGCTCTCGTTGAAGAGAAAATAGATGTCGCCACCGGAAACCTCGCGGCGCGCCACGGACATCCGTAGGCCCGCCGAATCGACGGGGCGCAACGGTGGCGTCACGGTCTCGTTCGTGATTGCCGAAGCGATTTGCTCCACCGCGGACACGACACGGACGCTCGAGCGCAACGTTTCGACCAGCGAAGCGACCTCTGCGTCTCTTGCTTCTGAGTCAACCAGCCCGTCGGCGCGCGTCGGAAAATCGCCGGCCCAAATGACAGGCACGCCCGCGTTCGTGGCCTCGACGATCGCTTTGAGCATCTCGGGTGCGGCCACCGAGAGGCCGTCGACCAAGAGCGCGCGAAAGGACGCGTCGCCTACTCGAAGCATGCCATTCGAGGCGCTCGATGACGCCAGCGCAGATCTGCTGATCCGATCGTACTCGAAGCCGGCCCGCCGGAGCGCGATGCTGATCTCCGATTCATAGGCGCCAGGCTCTACGCCGAAGTTAACGAAGTTCTCGGCGCGCCATTCCGGATAGAGCCAAGCCACCTCCGCTTTTGCGGTTCCCCGGCTCAATGCGTAGCTCAGCCTGGCTGCCCAGCGGTTCAAGGAGGGAAGGGCAGCCCAAATGTCCGCGCCTGGATGAATGTCGAACGTGATGTCGAGTGGTCCTGTCGTGAACGCGCTGTCTTCCAGGGGATGAAAGGGATACCAGCGCTGCCCGTCGCTGTGCAGGTAGGGGTACGCGTTTCCGTGGTGGACCAGCCGGTTGATGCCCGCGCTGAACGCACGACCCATCAAGATGCGCGCGTCGATCTCGCTGAGCTCGAGCGCTCCGTTCCTCGGGAAGGTTTCGCTGCTTGCAAAGCGCTTGCCCCCGACGTGCGCCGCGGACGCCGCGAGTCGAAGGAAGTCGTATGATCCGCCACCGAACAAGCCCTCCGATTCAGGGATGTCCGCCATGCCGTATGCGTCGAGCACGTCGGCGTATCCGCCGTGCGCCTGCAGCCGAAGATCGATCGCCCGTTCGTGAAGCCATGTGCGGAGCGTGGCGATGAGCTCTTCGGAAAAGACGTCACCGCGAACGCGTTCGTAGTCCTCGCGCGCTCTGATCCCTCGCTGGTCGGGGGCCTGATATCGCGGATCGCCGATGCCGCGCAAGAGGTTCACGTACTCCGATTCGCCGCCTTCCCGGAACAAGAATGGAAGCAGTAGCTCGATGTCGTAGCCGAGCGCCGTCTCGAGCTTGGATCCAAGCGCCGTCGTCCAGGGAAGCTCGCCCACCAGCTCGAAGCTGTCGACGAACACCGAGCGGGGCGGGCAGTCTCTGACCGCCTCGATCCAAGCCCCGAATTCCCGCTCGAGGAAGGCCTCGACGCCCCTGCGATCGAGGTGATCGATCACGCGTGCGTCCTCGAGCTCGCCCGGGTACGCGCCGCCGGCGGGGAAGTGAAACGTGCGGTTTTCGTAGACCGCAAAAACCCGATGCGTTCCCGCAGGAACTTCCCAAGTCAGCGTCCTTTCGCTGACTTGCGACGTCAGGTCGACCACCTCCCCCAAGGTTGCGGGTGCGGTGGACGGCTCGTCGATGACCTCCGCGGCCAGCACTGCGACCAGCGCCAGGTCTTCGTCGAACCCATCGATCGATGCAACGACCGCATTGGTGTCTTCGATCCACGGTGGCGGCGCCCCTTGCGGCAGCGGCCCCATGTACGTGTCTGGACCGGACAGGGTGAGCTCCGCCGCGATGAGCTGTCTTTCGGAATCTGTATCGACGTTGATCCCGCCCGTCGACCAACCGCTGCCGAGCGTGAGATCCCAAGAAAGACCGAGCTCCTGCGCCGCACATGCGGCATCGCGCAGTCGCTCCCGAAATGCGGCATCGCCCACCGTGCGGATCCGATCGTCGTCCGCGATGTCCGTGTTGGTGATGGCCGACATGAACGGTTGAATCTCGACTGATCCGTACCCCGCTTCCGAGAGCTGGCGCAGATGCGCGCGAAGCGTGGATTCGTCGACTGCTCCGCCCGGCCACCACCAACGGGTTTGCGGGCGAAATTCCGGAGGCGGGCTAGCAAACGCTTCGACGCTGAACACGTCATCAGCGCTTCCTCCGTCGGAGCTGCTGCAACCCAACGAAGCGAGGAACGAGCCAATCAACACCGCTACGTGACGCTTGCGCACGAACATGGGGCGCCAGTCTACCTCAGCGGACGGGTTGTCCTGCCCATCATTGTCACTACCATTGTCTCCCCACGAGGGAGGCAACATGCTCAAGAGATTCATTCTCACGTTTCTGCTGGTTTCGGGTCTCGCGAGCCCCGTGCTCGCCGGACCTCAATCGACGATCGGGGGCGCCCGGCTCGAGACCGACATGGCCCACAAGGTCACCACGGGCTGGCCGAGCACCTCGTACGAGTGGTGGAACAAGGGCAAAGGCAAGCTCGATTGGGCGCTAGGCAGCGAGCTGGTCTACGGGCCGTGGTCGGGCGCCTGGGACGATCCGCGAATCGGCGCTTCGATCTACGCACCGCTGCGCTTCCATCTATGGGAGAACAAACGCGAGGCATCCAAGACCGATCTCGGCTTGCGGTTCACCCCGGGCTTGATGGCTGGATCCGCCGCCCGTGACACGGCGATGGTGATGGCGCGCGCGGAGCTCGCGGTCCCGGTTTCAGTCGACGTACACCCAAAGCTCAGCGTGGTGACGGGCGGAGCGATTCCGATCGACCTCGGTTGGGTCGAAGGCTCGGGTTTCCTCGGAGCCATTCCCCTGCTCGTTCGTCTCGGTGTCGAGATCAAGGGTGGATCCAAGACCGCCCCATTCATCCTGATGGAGGTCGGCCCCGGAATCGGGTTTGGGAACGGCTCCGACGTGACGCTCGCGGCACGCCTGTGGGGCGGGGTCACGTTCTGGTCCGTTCGCGGCAAGTGACCAGGGTCACATCCGCTCGGTGAGCTCCAGCAAGAGCCGGCGCATCTCGCTGGCTTCTCGACGCGGGCTCCAGGGGCCGTGACCGGAGAAGAGTTGCTCGAACCGATACTCGGCGAGGCCGATCAAAGATTGCTTTTGCGCCGGCCACGAGTACCAGCATGCATCGCGAAAAGCGCGCATCGCATCGTGCTCGTAGCTCCAGGTCAGCGAATCGCCCGTAAAGAGGAAGGTTTCGTCGACTTGGAAGACGACGCTGCCCTTGGTGTGCCCAGGCACCGGGATTGCCGATATCCCATCACCGAGGTGGCTTGCTTCCGTGGGAGCGCTGCCCTCGATGAGATGTGTCGCATGAGGCGCGGCGCTGCGCTCGTCGCGGTGGATGTATACCTCGGCGCCGAAGTGATCGGCCCACTTCTCGGCGTCGGCGACGTCGTCGCGATGGCTCAATAGGATCTTGCTGATCCCACCCATCTCTTCGAACGGCACGACCAGCTTGCGGGTGTATTGCGGCGAGTCGAACAATAGGTTGCCTCCGGGCCGCGTGAAGAAGTACGAATGCGCGCCGAACGAGGACCGGTGATTGTGACCGCACAGGTAGATGTCTTCCGCTAGCTGGTGAGGATAGATACGGGCCGGAGGGCGCAAGCGGCTTTCGGTCCGGATCGAACGAGTAGGGCAAAGCTCCGCGGCGAGCCAAGCTTGATGGATCTCTTCCTCGGTCGAAGGCTGCCTCGCGAAGACGGAGTGCTCGCCACGCCGGACGATCAGACCGCGCGCCACGTGACGGGAGGCTCCGCAGTCGATGCAACGTTTGTCGACGAACCAGTCGCCCTTGGCGCTGTCGGGGTTTCGTGCCGCGTCGGCATCGGCCATGGCGTATAATCCCACACGTGCGGATCTATCGAAAGGACTACACACCACCCGCGTTCTCGGTGGACGCGGTCGATTTGAGCTTCGAGCTCGACCCGGTTGCGACGCTGGTGAAAGCAACCCTGCAAATCCGACGCAATCCGGACGCGGTCGAGCGCAGCAGCGCGCTCGAGCTCCAGGGGGATGAGCTCGAGCTTCGCTCGGCGCGCCTCGACGGCCGGCCGCTCGATTCGGCACGCTTCGAGGCCGACTCGCAGAGCCTACGCATCGAGGACGTCCCCGATCGCTTCGAGCTCGAGACCGAGGTGGTCATTCATCCCGAGGCCAACACGAAGCTGATGGGGCTCTACACGTCGAATGGCATGTTTTGCACCCAGTGCGAGGCCGAGGGATTTCGGCGGATCACGTACTACCTGGACCGACCCGACGTGATGTCGCGATTCAGAACCCGGATCGAAGCCGACCGCACGAAGTACCCCATCTTGCTTTCAAACGGGAACCGCGTTGCACACGGCGAGCTGCCGCACAATCGACACTGGGTGCAATGGGAAGATCCCTTTCGCAAGCCGAGCTACCTGTTTGCGCTGGTGGCCGGTGACCTAGTCTGCCACAGAGGCAGCTTCACCACGGCTTCGGGCCGGAAGGTAGCGCTCGAGATCTGGGTCGAGCCCGAGAACATCGACAAATGCGAGCACGCGCTCGATTCGTTGAAAGCAGCCATGAAGTGGGACGAGGACACGTATGGGCTCGAGTACGACCTCGACGTCTACATGATCGTCGCGGTCAACGACTTCAACATGGGCGCGATGGAAAACAAGGGGCTCAACATCTTCAACTCGAAGTACGTCCTCGCCAAGCCATCGACCGCGACCGATGACGACTACGAAGCCATCGAGGGCGTGGTCGCGCACGAGTATTTCCACAACTGGACAGGCAACCGCGTCACCTGCCGAGACTGGTTTCAGCTCACCCTCAAGGAAGGGTTGACGGTGTTCCGCGATCAGGAGTTCTCGGCGGACATGACCTCGCGGCCGGTCAAGCGCATTCAGGACGTGACCCGGCTACGCACCGCCCAGTTTGCCGAAGACGCCGGTCCATTTGCGCATCCCATCCGCCCCGAGTCGTACGTGGAAATGAGCAACTTCTACACCGCGACCGTGTACGAGAAGGGTGCCGAGGTCGTGAGGCTCTATCAGACGCTTCTCGGCAAGGACGGGTTTCGCAAGGGTCTTCGACACTATTTACAAGAGCACGACGGTTGCGCCGTCACCTGCGACGATTTCCGTCATGCCATGGCCGAGGCCAATGGCGTCGATCTCAGCCAGCTCGAGCGTTGGTACTCGCAGGCGGGCACGCCCCTCGTTCGCGCCGAGGAAGCTTGGGACGAGCCGTCCCGCACGTATTCGCTCGAGCTCACGCAGTCACTGCGGGCGATGCCCGACCAGCCTCCGTCGTTGCCGTTGCCCATTCCGCTTCGGTTCGGTCTCTTGGGACCGGACGGAAGCGACATTGCGGGAACGGCACGCATGCTCCACTTGAACGAAGCAGAGCAGATCTTCACTTACCGAGACCTTCCGGCGCGTCCGGTTGCCTCGATCGCGCGGGGGTTCTCGGCGCCCATCAAGGTGGACATCGACCGGAGCCGGGCTGATCTCGCGTTCTTGATGGCGCACGATTCGGATGCGTTCAACCGATGGGAGGCCGGTCAGGAGCTCGCCAAGCGCGTGTTGCTCGACCTCGTGGCCCGGTCATCTAGCTCATCGGCCGAGGTCCTCGAGGTAGACCGGCTGCTCATCGGCGCATTCGGCCAGGTGCTTTCCGATCCGAGCCTCGACGGGTCGATCAAGGAATTGACGCTGACGCTTCCTTCCGAAGAGCTGCTGGCGCAGGCGCTCGATGCGGTAGACCCGGAAGCGGTCCACCGTGTCCGAGAGCGAGTCATTCGTGAGATCGCGTCGTCACTGCACGATGACTGGATGGAAACCTACGAACGCCACGCTCATGGAAGCGACGCCATCGAGAAGATCGAGATCGACAGGCGCCGCATCAAGAACCGCGCGCTCCGCTATCTCGTCGCGTTGGAGACGCCGGAGACGATCGAATTGGCCGTGGCGCAGCTCCGTGGCGCAACCGGAATGACGGATTACGAAGCTGCCATG
The DNA here is from genome assembly GCA_001303415.1 of Myxococcales bacterium SG8_38. Taxonomy (GTDB): domain Bacteria; phylum Myxococcota_A; class Polyangia; order Polyangiales; family Houyiibacteriaceae; genus SG8-38. Next base: position 9,057 of record LJTN01000025.1, on the reverse strand, counting down.
ACCTGTCTGGTGGACGTCGATTCGCCTTCGACCGAGGATGCAATCGCGGAGTTCTACGCACGCTGGAACCGGGACCCGGTGGTGCTGGACAAGTGGTTTCGCATGCAGGCGATGTCGAGCGCCGAAACGGCCTTCGATCGGGTCGTCGCGCTGTCGAAGCACCCCGACTTCACGCTGACGAACCCGAACCGGGCGCGCTCGCTGTTGCACGCGTTTGCCGCCGGCAATCCGGTGGGCTTTCATCGCTCGGATGGAAAGGCATATCGATTCATCGCGGAAAAGACACTGGAGCTCGACGCGATGAACCCCCAGGTCGCAGCGCGGCTCGTGTCCTGCTTCAACCAATGGAAGCGCTATGAGCCTGGCCGGCGCGCGCTGATGCGGGCCGAGCTCGAACGCGTCGCGGCGCACCCCGGGCTTTCCGCCGACGTCTCCGAGATCGTCGAGCGGGCCCTGGCCCCCTAGTTGCGGTCCCAATCTTCGCTTGATAGCCTCCGCGCCAACAAATGGAGGGAGACAAACCCATGAGCTCAATCATCAAGTACGTGATCATCGGAACCGCAACCCTTGCGCTCAGCCTTTCGGCAGCGTGCAAGGAGGACGCGAGCCCTGCAGCCGAGGAAGTGACCGCTGGTGCCGAGGCAGGCGCAACGGCGGGCGCCGAGGCCGGCATGGCCACCGGCTCCGAAGAGGGCGTCAAGGAAGGCGTCAAAGAGGGCGGCAAGGAAGGCGGCAAAGCCGCGGCCAGCGAAGTCGTGAACTAGGGACATGTGAGCTGGGAGCACGCGCACCCCTCAAAAGCTACGTCTTTTCGCTCGTCGTGATCGCTCGAGTTTTTGAGGGGCTGCGTGTCCCCGTTTACCAGAGGAAGGGGAGGAGGGCGCGGCGTTCCCGGGGGTAGTCGGGGAACTTCTCTTTGTACCAGCGGTGGGTTTGAAGGGCGCGGGGGACGAGGTTCGCGACGGTGACCAGGGCGATGAAGGTTGCGCCGAGGCACCAGGTGGCGATGGCGAAGCCCGTGAATGCCGTGATCTCGGTCAGGTAAGACGGGCTCGTGACGAAACGGAAGAGACCGCCTCGCGGGATGCGGTAGACCTTCTCGCCCCGCTCGACCTCTTCGATGGTCCGCAGGTTTCGGATGATCGCGTCCGAGTGCACGTTGAGGACGAACGACGCGTAGTAGAGCGTGATGCCGATGAGGAAACGCGGATCGACGAACCAATCCGGCGTGAAGTGCGTCCCCAGGTCGCTTATGAAGGCCGCATTGAGATATCCGTGTAGCGTCGTCACCACCCAGCCCGAAGCCACCACTACGATACTGAACGATGCCGTCGCACCCTTCGGCGTACGGATGAGGTAGGGAAAGACGAAGCCGCGGTTTCCGTAATGGATGAGCCACACCGCCAAGAAGAACAGCGGCACGATCTCGAACCGGTTGCGCCCCTGGAAGTAGAAAAAGACGAAGCTCAGCGTGGCTGGCAGCTCCATCAGGAACCAACCGAGCCGCGGGTCGAGGTTGATGCCGCCCCATTTTTCCGATGCGAACCGGCCGTATGGGCTCTTCGCGAAGGCCGCTCCAATGAACACCAGCAGCGCCAAGCCATACGCGAGCGTGAGGACGGTGTCGTAGGTCGAGTCGCCCGTATACCAAGTCATGTGCATGCAGCCCGAGCGGCAGGCGGCCGGCGAGGATGATACCATGACAAGATGCCGCGTCCGCTCACCGCGTGCTTCGCTGCTTTGTTGCTCACGGCTCTCGCTTTGGCCGGTTGCACCGAGGCGACTTCCGGCCTTGGCGGCACGGGCGGTGACGGAGGCACGGGCGGGGCGGCCGGCGTCGGAGGCGCCGAGCCGCCGCTTCGGCACTACATTCGCGACGCGCAAGGAAGGGCGCTGGTTCTGCACGGCCTCAACGTCGCCAACGACGCCAAGTCCGACCCTCTTCGCGTCGGCGCCACCACACGCGAGTTCGTGCTGCACATGGCGCGCGTCTGGGGCTTCAACGTCTCGCGGCATCTGATTTTCTGGGATGCCATCGAGCCCGAGCCCGGCGTCTACGACCAGGATTACCTCGCCCGCGTCGAAGAACGCCTCGACTGGTACGCCGAGGCAGGCATCTGGGTCGTCCTCGACATGCATCAGGACGTGTACTCGCAAGTGTTCTGTTGCGACGGCGCCCCCGAATGGGCGGTTCGCACCGATGGCATCCCCTACGAGCAGCAGGATATCTGGTGGACGAACTACGCCGAGCCCGCCGTGCAGCGCGCGTTCGACAACTTCTGGGATTTCGACGGGCCGCACGCCGACGTCCAAGCGGCGTACATCGACGCATGGATGCAAGTCGTCGAACGGTTTCACGACCATCCCGCCGTGCTCGGCTACGACCTCATGAACGAGCCGCACCAGGGCTCCATGGACACGTCGGCGTTCGAGCGCACCGTCCTCCCGGCCTTCTACGATCGGCTCATCGCGCGCATTCGCGAGGTCGACACCGAACGCTGGATCTTCTACGAGCCGACCGCGTTCATCGTCAATCCGGGCGGGCCGACGGACCTCGGAGCAGTGACCGACGCGCGCGAGGGCTCCCCCAGGCTCGTCTACGCGCCGCATCTCTACGACCCAACCGTCTTTTTGGGCGTCGGCTATAACGGGCCGGCAGCCATCGAGCGCTGGGAAGCCAACCGCATCGCGGAGCTCGAAGAACGCCATCCGGCGCCCTTGGTGATCGGAGAGCTCGGAGAGGGACCTTCCGCGTACTTCGCGGACGTGTTTACCATGACCGATCGGCTCGGCGCCGGATGGGTACGTTGGTCATCCGACCCCTTCTACAGTGCGTTCGCGAACGGCCGAGAACCCGACGACATCTTGGACCTGGTGCGGGTCTACCCCCGGCGCATCGCCGGTGACCCCATCGATTTCGCATTCAACCCCGAGCACCGCGTGTTCAGCCTGGTGTTCGCCGAGCGGGAAGGCGTCGAAGGGGCCACCGAGATCTTCGTTCCCGAGGCGCGTCTCTATCCAGACGGATGGACCTTGCAGGTGAGCGACCCCGATGGGAGCTGGACGAGCGATTGGGACCCGGATCGCCGCATTCTGTCGATCGTCACGGACCCCACGCAGGCGCAGCACGTGATCCGGATCGACCCCGGCGGGCCCTAGCGCGAAAGCTAAATCGGGCTGCCGCCAATCGCGTTGGTGATGAACGCCTTTTCCATCGGGAACTCGCTCGGCTTGTCCCCCACGGGAAAGGTTCGCTGCAGCAAGTTGAGAATCCGGCTCGTCGTGGCGGGCAGCACGCGGTTGCTGAACGCGAAGTACGCACCGATGGGCGTCATCACGCGACGCTTCCGGTCGACCACGCCGTCGAGGATCATCATCGCGGCACGCTCGGGCGTCATCACGTCGCGGCGCCCCGAGTATTCTTCGACCGGCGCCATCATGTCCGTCTTGACGAGCGGGAGGTACACCGACGACACGTGGACGCCCTCGTGCTGAAGCTCGGCCATCAAGGAGTCGCCAAACGCATCGAGCGCCGCTTTGGTTGCGAGATATGCGGCGAAGTAAGGTCCGGGGATCAGCACTCCCATCGTCAAGACGTTCGACACCGTGCCGGCGCGTTCCCGCAACGACGGAAGCAGGCGCAGCGTCAATCGCACCGGTCCAAAGTAGTTGAGCGCCATCGTGCGCTCATAGTCGTGAAAACGGTCGACGGACGCGGTGATCGGACGCCGGATCGAATGAGCTGCGTTGTGAATCAACACGTCCACGCCTCCGTGCTCGGCCAGCACCGCCCGGGCCAGCTCATCGACGGCATCGAGCGAGGACAAATCTGCGGCATGGGCAGCCGCCTCTCCACCCGCCGTGCGGATCTCCTCGGCCACCGCGTCGAGCCGCGCCGCATCGCGCGCCACCAGCAACACCTTGGCGCCCGCATCCGCGGCCATCTTGGCCACCACGAGCCCGATCCCGCGTGACGCGCCGGTGACCAGGACGACTTTGCCGGACAAGGCGCGTCGATACCGCAAAGGACGTTGCGCCATCGGATCGAGGTGATCTTCGTAGTACTGGAAGAGGGTTTTCGCGTAGGTCTTGAGCGGAGGGCACGAGATGCCCGAGCCCTCGAGCGCAGCCTGCGTGTTGCTGTCGTCGAAGCGCACCTTGATGTTCATCGCGCCGAGGCTGTCCGCGGGGAGCCCGAGGTCGCCAAGCAACGCATCGCGAAGCTCACGGACGCTCGGCAGCATCGATGCAAGCGCACTGGCATTCTTGATGCCGGGCATCTTGAGCACGTCGACGGCTGGCCCGAGGCGCGGTCCCTTTGCGGCGGCCATGAACATGTTTGTCATCTTGAGGAGCGAGGGCGGCTTGGGGTCGACTAGATGAAAGACCCGCGCATCGGTGTCGCTGAAGGCGATGTGCAGCATGGCATCCGCCACGTAGTCGACGGGCACCAGATTGAAGGCGCCCCGAATGTGGGGCACCGGAATCCTGAGCCATCGTGGAAGCGCATGGGCCAGCTTTTGAATCGTGCCGAAGCTGTAGTAGACGCCATCGATGCGATCGATCGCGCCGGTCTTGGAGTCGCCGACGACCGAGCTCGGCCGGTAGATGCGATGATCGAAGCCCGACTCGCGAACGAGCTTCTCGGACGCCATCTTGCTGCGATGGTAGGCATGCGGAAGCCGTTGCCCCTCCTCGAGCATCGACTCCGTGAACCTTCCCGCATAGTCGCCCGCGACCGCGATCGAGCTCACGTGGTGCAGGCGCCCGCTGAAGCCGGCTTTGCGAAGCGCGGAAAGCAGGTTCCGCGTGCCTTCGACGTTGGCGCGTTCGATCGCCTCCGGGTCGGCCTCGATGTCGTAGAGCGCCGCCAAATGGAAGCAGTGCCCAGCTTCGGACAATGCAGCCACGCCGTCTTTGCTCAGGCCCAAGCCCGGCTCCTCGAGGTCGCCCGACACGATGCGCAGCGAGCCGTGTGCGCCGCCGGCGGACGAAGCCAGCGAGTCGAGCTCGGCCTTTCGCCGTGCCTCCGCGCCGCTTCGAAGCAGCAGGGTCACGTTCACGCCGCGCTCGATCAATCGCTGCACCAACGCGCGTCCAATCAAACCGGTCCCACCCGTCACGAAAGCGTGAATCGGCAAGCTCATCGCTCGCTACCTCCCACCGTGGGCCCTTTGAACATGCCGGTGCGCGGCACCGTCTTGCCGAGCAGGGCGCGGAAGAAAATGGGAAGCTCGATTACCACGGTGAGGGCGGCCAGCACGAGCGCGCCGCGCCATGCGATCCGCCCCGCCAGCTGGTCCTGCGGCATCCAAAGCCAAAGCGCGAGCACGAACACCGCGGTCGCCGCAAATCCCGCCAGCGACATGACGAGAAACTGAGCCCGCGTATTGCGCTCGGCGTCGTAGCTGAAGAGGAACGGCGAAATCACGCGTCGTGCCGGCACGTAGACGCTGTCGGTGAGGTGAGCGCCGAGGAGGTGTCCCCATTCGTGCAAGTCGTAGGCACAGACGGCCGCCCCCACGCCGGCGCTGATCGAAAGCACCGAGGCAAGCGTGGTTCCCGGCGCCACGGCGAGCGACAGCCACCAAAGGCCGACGGTGGCCGCGAGGATCAGCAGGTCACGAATGGCGAACCGCCGGAACATGCCCCGAGCCTATGCGGCGGGCCCCGGGCGTCAAGCCGCGGTCAACCGCCCTGCAGGAGCTGGCGGCTGATCAGGATGCGCTGCACGTCCGAAGTTCCTTCGTAGATCTGCGCGACGCGCACGTCCCGATAGATTTTCTCGACCGGAAGCTCCCGCGAGTACCCGTAGCCACCGAAGATCTGGATCGCGTCCGAGCAGATTCGCTCGGCGGCTTCCGATGCAAAGAGCTTCGCCATGCACGCCTGCTTCAGGCAGGGCTCGCCCGCATCGCGCAACGAAGCGGCCTCGAGCACCATCGTCGTCGCCGCGTGAAGCTCCGTCGCCATGTCCGCGAGCCGAAACGCGACAGCCTGGTGATTTGCGATCGACGTGCCGAAGGCATGACGCTCTTTGGCGTATGCCACCGCGTGGTCGAGGGCGGCGCGCGCCATGCCCACGCATTGCGCCGCGATGCCGATGCGTCCGGTTTCCAAGTTGGCGAGCGCGATGCGATAGCCATCGCCCTCCCGTCCGATGAGATGGTCCGTGGGGACGAACGCGGCCTCGAAGCTGAGCTGTGCGGTGTCCGAGGCCTCTTGGCCCATCTTGTGCTCGAGCGAAGCCACGCTCATCCCGGGCGTGCCCGCTGGAACCAGGAAGGCCGAGATGCCTCGTTTGCCCGCGGAAGGATCGGTCACGGCGAAGACGATCACCGCGCCGGCGATCCTACCCGAGGTGATGAACTGTTTGGTGCCGGTCAGCTCGTATCCTCGGTCGGTGCCCACGGCGCGCGTTTGCAGATTCGCGGCATCGGAGCCGGCTTGGGGCTCGGTGAGCGCGAAGGCGCCGATGATTTTCCCCGAAGCGAGAGGCTCGAGGTAGCGCTGCTGAAGCGCTTCGCTCGCCGACGACTCCAAGATCGCGCACACCGGCGCGTTGTTGACGCTCATGATGGTCGACACGGCGCCGTCGCCTGCTGCGATTTCGATCAGCGCGAGCGCATAGGAGACGTAATCCAAGCCCGCGCCGCCATGACGCTCGGGGACTGTCATGCCCATGAACCCGAGCTCGCCCATCTCGCGAAGGACACCCGGATCCACGGCGCCGGCGGCTTCCCACTTGCGGCTGTTGGGCGCCAGCCGTTGCGCGGCAAAGCGCGCTGCCGACTCCCGAATCATGGCTTGCTGCTCGCTGAGGATCATCGCTGTCCTCCGAAATAGAACAGCCGCGCCGAGGACGCTAGCCGGTCACAGGCTGTCGTAGTACTGGCGGGCTTCCACGGCCATGCGCCGCAGGCCTTCTTCCGTATCGATCAGCGGCGTGTACCCCAGGTCGCGTTTGGCTTTGTCGATCGAAAAATAGTGGTCGACATCGCACAGCGTCACGTTGGCGGCCGTGAACGCTGGCTTGGGCACGCCGAAGACCTGATAGACGCGCTCCCACGCAAACCCCACGGCCAGCGCGATGCGATCGGGCACGCGGATGAGCGGAGCGCGCAGGCCCATGTTGCGCACGAGCTCGATGCTGAACTGACCCGCGTTGATCGGCGTGCCGTCACTCAAGAAATACGCCTGGCCGCAGACCGGCGACCCTTCGGTGAGCCGCTCGGCGGCCCGCAGCTCACCATCGACCAGATTGTCGATGTAGACGTAGTCGAGCCGCGCCTTTCCGTCGCCGAACACGACCAGGGGCACGCCCCTCTTGAGCGCGCGCACGAGGCGCCCGTAGGTCAATCGCTCGCCGGGTCCGTAGATGCCGCCCGGACGAATCGCGCAGGTCAGCAGCCCATGCTCGCCATTGGCCTGCAACACGGCACGCTCGGCCTCGACCTTCGTCGAGGTATACAAGTCTCGCGCGGTGCTGTACGGGGAGCTCTCGTCGCCGCCGGCGCCGTTCACGCAAAACGAGGTCGCGATGGAGCTCGTATGGACGAGCCGTCGGACTCCATTCTGTTGCGCCGCCCGAAGCACGTTCTTCGTGCCCCCGACGTTGATCGCATGAATCGTTTCGGCCACCGATCGGCGCACGTGCGTCAGCGCCTCGATGACCGCAGCGGCGTGAAAGATCGTATCGACGCCTTCGCAGGCGGCCCGCACGTCCGACTCGCTTCGAACGTCTCCCTGGAACCAGCGCACCTCCTTTTCCGGGCTGGCGGAGGGCGCCTTGTCGAGGACGTGGACCGGACACCCCTTGCGGCGCAGGGCGGCCACCAAATTGCGTCCGAGATATCCCGCACCGCCCGTCACCAGGCAGCGTTTCCCATCGAGTGGCGAGATCTCCATCGTAGAGCCGGGCCTTGTTAGCACCCGGGGGGCCTGGGCGCATCGGAGGGCAATGCCAGGGGTTCGTAATGAAGCTCACAATTCGATGCCCATTATGCATTTGCCGTAACAATTTTGGCGATATCTGCGCCTCCGCGTTGACGACTCCACCCCGTCTGAGGTTATCCTTTCCGTCCTCCCCCCACAGTGTTCTCGGCCGCGTCCATCGTGGCTGCCGGGGTGTCGTATTGAAGGAAAGCAATGACGAACCGGAGCTCCTTTCACACCCTTGCTTGGTCCCTCGTCCTCGGTCTGGCCGCCGCTGCTTGCGGGGGCGACGGAACCGACGCGGTCGATCCGTGCGTGACCGCCTTGCGCATCAATCTCGAGGTCGGCGACGGCGCCGTGATCGACGTGGTCACATACGAGATCACCGGCGATCTGCTGATGATGCCGGTGGGCGGCGTGATCGATACGCACGCACCCGGCTCCACCGCTTCGGTCGAAACGTTCGGCCTCCCGCCCGGTGACGGCTACGTCGTGACGATGACGGCCGTGTCGGTGGACGGCTCGCTGATGTGCGGCGGTGCGGCGAGCTTCAGCGTGGGCGCCGGCGTGAGCACCGAGGTCGACGTCATGCTCAACTGCAAGGGCTCCGAGCAGTTTGGCGGCGTCCGCGTCAACGGCAAGCTCAACATCTGCGCGGAGCTCGAGAAAGTCATCGTGGCGCCCCTTCAGACGAGCAGCGGCTATGCGCTCGCCGTGGAGGCGCAAGGAAGCGACGAAGAAGGCGATCCGGTCGAGTTCAGCTGGACTGCGACCGGCGGCTCGTTCGACGATCCCAGCGCAGCGCAGACCGTGTTCACCTGCGGCGAGGCGAATGAAGAGGAGATCACGGTCGAGGTTTCGGACGATGAGTTCGAGTACTGCGCAGACGGATGGACCGTGGCCGTGGATTGCGTCGACGATGAGGGCACCGGCGGAAGCGGAGGCACCGGTGGCGCAGGCGGCACGGGCGGCAGTGGCACGGGCGGCGCAGGTGGTGACGGCGGCGCAGGCGGCGACGGCGGCACGGGCGGCACGGGCGGCGTAGGTGGCACCGGAGGCGCAGGTGGCGACGGCGGTGCAGGTGGCACCGGCGGCAGTGGCACGGGCGGCGCGGGCGGCAAT
>LJTN01000024.1 GCA_001303415.1 Myxococcales bacterium SG8_38 | reverse complement strand
GGCCGGAGGCTCATCTGATGGACAGCCTGGCGCCGAACGTCCGGGTCGGCGGAATGAAGCGCCGCTTCGAGTGGATTCCGAGTCATGGCGACTCCGAGGGCAGAAGCGAGGGCTCGTCTCGCGGCACGTCGGCAGCGGGCGCTGCAAGCTGATTGGCATCGAGGAGAAATACGAGCCGGTCCCCGTGACGGTACGCGGACTTGATCCCGCGCTCGCGATGGCGCTCATCGAGCACGGGCACCGCGCGCTGAGGATTCTCCGCCGAAGAAAATACGTCGAGAACGGCGTCGACCACGACGGCGACCACCCCCTCCGTGGCTTCGAGGATGACCCATTTCGTCCTCCGGCCGCTCCGTTGCGGCGCGAGGCCGAAAAACGACCTCAGATCGACGACGGGCACGACCTGATCGCGGTACTCGGCGACGCCGAGAACGAAATCGCGTCGGCGCGGAAGCTCGATGATGCCGTGCGGTTTCACGATCTCCCGGACACGTGCGACTTCGATGGCGTAGGACACCGAACCCACCTCGACCCCCACCAGGTCCTTGGCAAGCGTCGCCGCGTATGCTCGCCCGCCTCTCATTTGAATCTCCCCAAGAGGGAAAGCGGATCGATCAGAATCAGCATCTCCTCGGCGGTTCCCGGTGTCGAAGCGAGACGTCCGATGCCTAGGACGTAGTCGGAAAGCTCCGTTCCCATCGCGCTCGCGTACTCGATCTGACGCGGCTCCATTCGGTACACCTGAATCACTCGATCGACGGCCACCCCGATGAGCTCCTCACCAGTGTCGACCAGCAGCACCCGCCCGCAGGGTGCTCTCTGCTCCACCCGGAGATTCAGGATCTTCGGCAGATCGATGACAGTGATGATCTGACCGCGCACCGCGATGATGCCCAACACCGGCGCAGGCGCCCGCGGAACCTCGGTCAGCGGAGGAGGTACGAGGATCTCACGCACGGACGAAAGCGGAAATCCATAGAGCTCGTCATCTGCCGTGACCGCCAACATGGCCACGGCCCCGGTCTCGCTGTCCGGATCTGGCGCAAGCGTCGCCTTTTGCGCTGCCTGGCTCATGGGCTCGTCTCCATGGCCCGCAGCACGTTGGGCCCATCGAAGTACTCGCTGAAGAGGGCTGGCGCATCGAGCACGAGCGCGACTTTCTGATCACCTAGATCGGTGGCTCCCGCGAAGCCGCGAACCGATGAAAGGCTCTTGCCCAGGGATTTGATGATCACGTCGTCTTGTCCCTGCAGTTGGTCGACGACGAACCCGAGCTCCCGGTTTCCCATGGAGCCCACGACGATGAATCGCCCCTCTCGGCGGCTCGGGCGGCGAAATCCAAAGAGGCGCGCGAGATCGCAAATCGCGAGGGTCTCTCCGCGAAGGGTCATGACCTCTCGACCGTCGATGGTGCGAACGTCTCGAGGCCGATAGGGGATCGCTTCCCGGACGGCGGTGATCGGAAGGGCGAAAGTACGGGAGGCAATCGTCACGAGCAGCGCTCGAATGATTGCGAGTGTAATCGGCAGTGTGATGGTGACCTTGGTGCCGGTGCCGAGCTCGCTGGCGATCGAGATCATCCCCCCCATCCGCAAGATGTTGGTCTTGACCACGTCCATACCGACGCCCCGGCCGGACATGCCGGTGATCTGCGAGCTCGTGCTGAGGCCGGGCAAGAACACCAGGTTCAACATCTCCTGGCGCGACAGCTCCCGACTCGCTTCGGCGCTCAGCAATCCGCGAGCAATGGCAGCGTCCCGCACCTCGTGGGGGTTCATGCCGGCGCCGTCGTCTTCCACTTCGATGACGACGTTGCTTCCCTTGTGGTAGGCGTTGATTGCAAGCGTGCCCTCCAGGCGCTTGTTGGCGAGCGTACGCTCCCCCGATTGCTCGATTCCGTGGTCGATCGCATTGCGGATCAGGTGCATCAACGGGTCCGCCAGCTCTTCGACGATCAGCTTGTCGACCTCCGTGTTGGCGCCCGTGACTACCAGACGAACCTCTTTCCCGTGCTCGCGCGCTGCTTGGCGGACGATGCGAGCAAGCTTGCCAAACACCTGACCGAGCGGGACCATGCGCACATCGAGGATCCCGGCGCGAAGCTCGGACAGTTGCCGCTCGAAAACACGGCCGACGCGATCCAGGTCCGTCACCGACTGCCGGTGCACGGACTGGCCTTTGAAGTGATCCACGATGCGGTTGACGGCGCTTCGCACCAGCGCCAGCTCACCGACTACGTTCATGAGGTGATCCAGCTTGCGAATGTCCACACGAACCGAATCTGCGACCGAGCGGGCCGACGCATGGAGGGCGTCGTCCTCGGGTGCAGGGGCCATGCTCGGGGCCGCCGACGGAATCGACGTCCGGCGCGGCGGCAGCGTGGGAAGATGAGTCCGTTCCTCGACCGGCTCGATCGTCCCATATCGGCCTTCGAAATGCGCCCGAAGCTCGTGCTCGGGAACGCGGCTTGCCAGCAAGACCACCAGCTCGATGGTTTCCTCGTTGCCTCCCTCCATGCTGGGCAGGTAGGTGATGATCTCCGCGTCGTCGCGCGCCACCTCTCGAAGCGTCTCGATCGAATCGTCGATTGCAGTCAGGTTGAACGACGCACGGAGGCGAAAGAGCTGGAGCCCCTCGCGGATGCAAGCCCGGAGCCGGTGCTCCTCGTACTCCGTGAGCACCGAGAGAACGGCCGCGCCAATCGCATACCTATCGAGGGGATCGCCCTGTTCTTCGTGAGCCGCATGACCAATCGAACGGACTGCCTCGACGTAGGCTCGGACGCCGGCTTCTTCCTCGGGAGATTGCGGGTCCTCGAGCCCCAGCAGACGTTGGAACCGCTCGACCGAATCGAAAAGCAAGTCGAGGACCCTTTCGTCCACCGAGATGCGACCGAGCCGAAGGTCATCCAGCAGATCCTCGAGCGCGTGCGCAACTGCGCCCACGTGTCTATACCCGAACATGCCTGCAATGCCCTTGAGGGTGTGGACACTGCGAAAGATCTCGTTGATGAGCGCCGGCTGCGGCCGCTCGTTGCGGTGCTGAGCCTCGTCGAGCAGCAGCAGATCGCGCGACAAGGCCTCGACCAGCTCGTGCGCCTCGGCCAGAAACTCTTGTTGGACGTTGTCGCGCGGATCGCTCATCCAGAAACCTCTTCGGAGCCACGATCCAGCAGGCCGCGAATCAGTGACCGAAGCTCATCGACCTCGAATGGCTTTTGGAGGAAAGCATCCGCGCCGAGGTCGGTGCCCCTCTTCGAATTGGGGCCGCCCACCTGCGTGCTGATCAAGACCTTGCGGGCAGCTTGCTGCCTCGGGCTCTTCTTCATGAAAGCAAGCAGCTCCAGCCCGTTGATGTCGGGCATGTTGATGTCGACGATCACGACGTCAAAGGTGTTGGAAGCTAGAAGTCGCAGTGCTTCGAACCCCGTTTCAGCTTCCTGAACCCTCGCAAAGCCCGCATCCTCGAGCGAGGCGCGGACGAACGCGCGCACGGCGCTGCTGTCGTCTACGATGAGAGCGTGATAGGCCACTCCGTCCCCCCTTGAACATGGTAACAGAGCGAGAGCGGGGGCGACTGCTTCTATTCACGCCAAAACGAGCGTGATTTGGGGTCCTCGACGGCGCAGGATGAACAGGCGCACAGGCTCCGAAGGAAACGATAGCTGTAGATTCCGGTCTGATGACCGTCACCCCACACCAACCGGAGGGCGTAGTTGCCGACCGGCTGCACGTCGACCAACTCGAGGTCGCCACCTCCCACGTATCGAATGGGGCCATCATGCCCTTGGCAGTGCGCACATGGACAAAAGCCGCGCACGAGCTCGTGTGGGTAGATGCCGAGATGACCGTCTGCCCAATCGATTTCCATGACACGGGCGCCTCTTGGAGCCCGCAGCTCCACCGGCTCCACAGCGTCACTCATGAAATTCCGCCCTCCCAGCGGCCGGAAGCGGCGGCGGTTCGTTCACGGACCGTGACCGTCGCGTGCAGCGCGTCGAGCTGGGCCAGCGCATCGTGAATCTGCTGGCGTTCCCGTTCCGGCCACCGTTCCTCGGGAAGATCAGACGTCGACTGCAACGCTCCCCAACGTCGGAGCGCACCAGCTGACAGAATCACACGGCCTCCACCGCATGCCTTGCAGACGATCCCTCCTCTCGCAGCGTCGAAAGACGCGGCACGACCTCGGGCTGGCGTCTTGCCGCAATGGACGCAGCGGTCAAGGGTCGGTGCGAAACCCAGCAACGTCAGCACGCGAATCTGCATCGACAGCAGAGACTCTTCGACAGGCGCGCCTTGGTCGAGCGCAGCCAAGAACCGAACGGCGGTCTCGAATACGGCAGGCTCCGGCTCGTGGTCGGGCACGCGTTCACGGATGACCGCTAGCGCTGCCCCCGCTGCGCCAATCGATTTCAAGCTTCGGAGGATTCCCAGGAACGAGCGTTCCACCGACACGCGATCCAAGTGCGCTAGCTCGCCGCGGCCCGGCCGGAAGCACGCATTCATCAAGACGTAGGGCTGCAGCGCGCCCCCGAAGCGACGTTGGCTCTTCCGCGCTCCTCGAGCCAGAGCCGAAATCTTGCCGAAGTCTTCCGTCAGGAGCGTGACGATTCGGTCGGAGTCGCGGTAATCAACCGATCGCAGAAGGAGCGCTCGACTTTGACGATTTCGGCTCGGCACGGCACCGCGGAGGATAGCTCAATCGCATCATCCTGGGCAGGCGCTCGCCGAGCGAGCGCGAAGGTCGCGACGATGAGCGCAAACACCGCAACGGTGGTGACCACGAGCAGCAGAGCCCCGTATCGCCGTCGGCTCGGAACGGTGGCCAGCGTCGGCGGAGCCGTGTTTTTGGGACTTTGCTCGTCAAATCGGGCCAAAACCTCACCCGCGTCGATATCGACGGCCGAGGCGTAGGCTTTGATGAAGCCGCGTACGAATACACCACTTGGAAGCTCCTCGAATCGGTTCTCTTCGAGTGACTCGAGCGTCCTTCGGGGAATGCGGGTGGTGCTCGATACTTCTTCGAGTGAGAGCCTTCGGGTCTCCCGCTCGCTCTTCAAATAGTCGCCGATCGATTCACAGCTCATCGGGCATCCTCGAGAAGAGTTTGGCACATGCGTCCATCGTTGGAATAGGGATCGAGCTCCACGCAACGCTCCAAGTCGGCAATCGCGTCACGGCGATGGCCCAAGCGCGCGCGCACCTCTCCGCGGAGCCGCCAAGCGCCCTGAAGCCGTCGATCGCTTCTGCAAGACTCATCGGCCTCGAGCGCGCTCACGAGCGCACGCTCCGCGTCCTCGAGCTGCTGCAGGTGCCACAGCGCCTGTCCCATCGTGTAGTACCCGATGCAGAACCTCGGTTGAATGCGAACCGCCTCCATCGTCGACTTCACAGCCTCCTGATATTCTCCCATTCGAAATTGTGCCAGCCCAAGATTGCCCCAAGCAAGATGTGGCGCCGTGTTGAGCTCGTCGGTGGCAGACCGTCGAAGCACGTCGGTGGCTTCCTCGTAGCGGCCCAGCTCGATGAGACAGAGCCCGTAGATGTTGCGCGCCTCGGCAAGCGTGGAGCCGTCACGCTTCTGCTTGTCGAGGATCTTGATGCCCCTGCTCAAATGTTGCTCCGCGTTCTCGTAGTCCCGCCGTTCCATCTGAATGAAGCCGAGCAACAGGTGCGCTTCCGCGTTGTCAGGGTCGAGGTCGAGCGCCTTTCGCAGGTGCTCGATGGCGCTCGCCGTTTGTCCTTCATCCCGAAGGCTGGCGGCCAGCTGGAATTCTCGGAAGGAACGTTCCGAATCCGGCGTGCCGGCCCCCGATGTCGTCGCGCACCCCAGGGCTAAACAGGCCAGCCACGCTAGTCCCCACATTCGAAGCACAGGATGGGGTGTACTTAGGCGCGGGACCCAGGTCAAGAAGGGGTGTCGGATTACCGACAGCTCAGCCCGTGCCGAACGTCTTCCTTGAGAGTGAGTAGATCGTGGAGCTGGCGGAGGGCGGACGCGTCGCCGATGGTGATCGTTTGATCACCCACGGTGAGGTAGCCCCGGTCCTGGAGCTGCCGTACGACCGCTTTGACTCGGTCCAGCTCCAATGCAGTTCGGGTGGATAATTCGAGCGGAGAAAGCTGCAGGGGACCGTCAGGGGACGCCTCGACGGCATGCAAAAGGGTGTTCAGCACGCGAATGGTGGGGTCCGGAAGAAGGAAGTTCTCGATCTGCTCCTCCGCCCGACGGAGCCGCACCACGAGCTGCTGCATCACACCCTCACCGACTTCGGGACGGTGACGGACCAAGGAACGAAAAGTGTCACCATCGACGACTAGCGCGGTTACCGGCTCGATCGCCTGGGCGGTCGCGGTGCGGTGCGATCCCGGAATCAAGGCCTCCTCGCCCACCAGGTCCCCGCTCGCGAACAGCCCCATGCTTCGTTCGAGCCCTCGGTACCGTTTCAGCAGCCGGACCCGACCGTCCCGGATCAGGTACAGCTCGTCGGCGGGTGCCCCGGCATAGTAGAGCGTCGCCCCCGCCGAAAAGCTCCGGTAGTACTCTTCGATGCCGAGCTCGTCGGCGGGCTCTGCCATCCCGCTTAGTTACCCCAGGGCCCCGGAGGACCGCAACCGCTATCAGGCGAGGTGGCAAGCCGCTTCGTGCCCCGACTCGAGCACACGAAGCGCAGGAACCTCACGATCACACAGTCCTTTTTCGGCGATCGGACAACGCGGGTGGAAGGGGCAGCCTCTAGGCGGGTTGAGCGGGCTTGGTACGTCGCCTTCGAGGATCAGGCGCCGCTTGTGCGCGTCGGGGTCCGGCACCGGCGCGGCGCTCAGCAAGGCGCGCGTATAGGGATGCCTGGGGTCTTCATAGATCTGCTGAGAGGTCGCACGCTCGACGACGCGCCCGAGGTACATGACTGCGACACGGCGGCTGACGTGCTCGACGACGTGCAGATCGTGGGCGATGAACAGGTAGCTCAAACCGAGCTCTTCCTGCAGGTCGCTGAGCAGGTTCACAATCTGGGCACGAATCGAGACGTCGAGCGCGCTCACCGGCTCGTCGGCTACGATGAAGCGAGGCGAAACCGCAAGAGCACGTGCGATCCCGATGCGCTGCCTCTGCCCGCCCGAGAACTCGTGCGGGTAGCGTCGCATGTGCTCGGGGCGTAACCCGACTCGCTCGAGCAGCGCGGCGACCCGCTCCTGCTCGTCGGACGCCGAGCTGACCATCCCGTGCACGCGCAGCGCCTCGGCCAATGCCGCCCGCACGGTCATGCGCGGGTTGAGCGAGCTATATGGATCCTGAAAGATGATCTGCATCTTGCGCCGATAGGGACGGAGCTGCGACTGCGACAATTCGGTGATGTCTCGCCCCTCGAAGTAGATGCGTCCGCTGGTCGGCTCGTGGAGCCGAAGAAAAAGCCGGCCGAGCGTGCTCTTGCCACAGCCGGATTCGCCGACGAGCCCCAGCGTTTCTCCTGGCATGACGTCCAAAGTCACCCCGTCCACGGCACGAAGCTCCGCACGGCCCCGGCCAATGCCTCGGGACGGACCGCGAAAGGACTTGTACAGCGCTTCGACGCGCGCGATCGGCTGCGCGCTCATCAAATCAGCTCCGCGTAGAAGCATGCGACCTCGCTTCGTTCGACTCGACGCAGCTGCGGCTCATCGGCACCGCAGTCCTCTCGAGCGAAGCTGCACCGGTCTCGAAACCGGCAACCGGGTGGAAGCGTGCGCATGTCAGGAACGATCCCCGGAATGGTTTGTAGGCGGTGCCCCCGACTGCGCACGCTCGGCAGGCTCTGGAGCAGGCCGCGCGTGTACGGATGCCTCGGATTGCGGAACAGCTCGTGGGTCTCGGCCCGTTCGACGACTCGACCCGCATACATGACGACGATCTCGTGCGCGAACTCGGCCATGACCCCCAGATCGTGGCTGATGAAGATGATGCTCATGCCGAGCTCGGCTTGCAGGGATCGCAAGAGATCCAATATCTGAGCTTGGATGGTCACGTCGAGCGCCGTCGTGGGCTCGTCAGCGATGAGCAGGCGGGGATCGCAGGCAAGCGCCATCGCGATCATGGCCCGTTGACGCATCCCGCCCGATAGCGTGTGAGGGTAGGAATCGATTCGCTCCGACGGGGCGGGAATGCCTACCAGGTCGAGGAGCTCGATCGCCCGGGCCCGGGCAGCGCGACGACTGACATTCCGGTGAAGACGAATCGCTTCGATGATCTGCGAGCCTACGGTGTACACCGGATTGAGCGATGTCATCGGTTCCTGGAAGATCATCGATATCTCGTCGCCTCGAAGCTTTCGCATCTCTGGCTCGGAAATGCGCAGAAGGTCGCGCCCCTCGAACCACGCCTCGCCGCGTTCGATGAAGCCCGGCGGGCTCGGAATCAGGCGCATCATCGCCAGAGAGGTGACACTCTTGCCGCAGCCGCTCTCGCCGACGATGCCTAGCGTCTTGCTGGGCGCCACGTCGAACGAGACGTCGTCGACGGCTCTCAAGTAGCCTTCGTCCGTGTCGAAGGCCACGACCAAATGGCGGAGGCTGAGTAGCGGTTCCGTCATGCGGCGTTCACCTTAGCACCAGTCCGCAAACGCCCCGCTTTTCATGAGCATGGGGCGAGCTCTACCGACATACCGGGGCGCGGCGCTTGCTGGAATGCCTCGTCAGGCACGACCGGGTCCACGGAGATGGATTTCACTCGAACCGACGTATCGACTCCGTTGATCTCGTCGATGAATCTCACCTCGGTGGGAAACGAATGGCCGTCGATCACGACGTGCTCGTCGTACCTAGCCTCCCACTTCTTGGCGCCGTCGGGCGCTCGAACCGTCGAACGGCGAAGGGTCAATCGCTGCGCGTCGGGCGGCTGGTCGCGATCGGCTTCATCCACCGAAAAGACCAGCGCTTGCGTCGCACCATCGGCGGCCACCAGCGTGACGACATATCGCCCATCACGGCATTCGATGTGCTGCTCGACCGCTTCGATGAGAGGCGTATCCCCCGTCAAGAGCCGCACGATGTCGTCGGCGTCGACCGAAATGCCCAGAAAACGGGTTAGATTCTCCGGACAGGTCGGACCGTAGAGGAACACCCCCTCGCGCAGGTCGCTGAGCTGAAAGCTTTCCCCGTCGCTCGTGAGCACGGCGGCCGGTCCGAGCTGGGTCATCACGTCGAAGCGGGCTCGGTTGGGTCGCTCGAGAAACATCAGCACCGTTCCGCGAACGCGCCCGCCCCGTCCCCACTGCGTCACTCGCGCTTCCGCCTTGATGGACCGCCAGCCCGAATGCCGGCTCGCATGGTCGGCAAGCGCCTGACGCGCATCGGTCCGCATCTGGACGGGACATGGAGGGGCCGACTTACAGCCGGCAAGACCGACCGTGCACGATAGCAAGGCCGCGATGAGGCTCGTGCGCCTCACGATGGATCATGCCCTCCAAGCATGGCCGCGGCCACCATGGAGTGATGGCCTCGGCAAGTCAACCTGGGTGCGGTCAAGCTGCGGATCGGAGGTGCTCGAGGCGGTCACGCAGCTTTTGCCGCGCCCTCACCTCGAGCTGGCGGACGCGCTCCTTACTGACACCCATCTCACGGCCGAGCGCTTCAAGGGTTTGGGGGTCGTCCGCCAAGATGCGCGCTTCGACGATACGCTGCTCGCGAGCGGTGAGGCTCTGCATGGCCGATTCGAGCGCGTCTCGCACGTGATGAACGGCTTGAGAGCGTGCAACGGATTCTTCGGGGGTCGGTTGCTTGTAGGCCATGCGCTCGATTGCGCCTTGGGAATCGTTGGCGGTCGCATCGAGCGATAGATCACCGCGAGTGAGCAGAGGCCAGAGCTGCCTTGCGCGGGACAACGGCATTCCGCTTTCTTCTGCCAGTGCTTCCGGTGAATCGACCGCCTTGCGCCGAAACGCCCGCATGGCGCGCCGCTCAGTCCTCGTCGTGCCCAATCGAACGATTCGATACGACCGAACGACGAAATCGCGAATCTCTGCGCGAATCCAGTACGCTGCGTAGGTGATGAGACGGCAGTTCTTGTCGGGATCGAACTTCGACGCCGCCTTGAGCAAACCGAGGTTCCCCTGCTGCACCAGATCCTCGAGCGGCACGCCCCACCGGCGGTACTCGCGCGCGATGGCGATGACGAACGGCAGGCTCGATTCGACTAGACGCGCTCCGGCGGCCTGGTCCCCTTCGGCCCAACGCTGCGCGAGCTCGCGTTCGGTGTCGGCGTCCAGGACGGCGACCCGTCGCAGCGAAGCGCGGTAGCGGTCCAGGGCGGTCGGGGTGCGAAGGTCGTTCATAGGCGCCCTCGCGGTATGCACTAAGCGTGCCGAAACAGGGGGCCACAAAATTCCACGAAAAGCGCCTGACAGTCCCTTCCAACCGCGGCACTTTGCCGCGCACCGGAGCCGGTTTGCCGCGGCAGCACAGAGCAAACCTGGCGCTCCCGGAAAAGGACCGGCAACACCACAAAAACGTTGGATTTTTCCGGGCGTGTTTTGCTGGCGATATAAGGTGTGCTAGTTTCGGGGCGTGGAAGTCGTCCTTCGCAAAGTAGGCCGGAAGTCGGGTCGAGCTGTCGTTGGACGTCTACTGCGGCCGCCTCGCAAGGGCTCGGTCGTGGTGATCGAGTTCGCCGATGGCCTGCACGAGTACGTGACGACACCGGTGAAGCGCGTGCTGCAGCTGTGCGGTCAGGATACCTATTATCTTCAGACCGCCAACAGCCGATACCGGCTCGAAGTGCGTTCGGCGGAGTCCAGCGTAGTCGATCAGCCAGTCGCGAACTGACGCGCGTCCATCATCAGCTTGCCCAGCTTGTCGACGAGCTCTTCGAGCACCGTCTGTAGTCGCGCAAACTCCTGTTTCTTGACCTCGCTCGTTTGCTCGTCGACGTAGAGCGCCCGGTTGAGCTCGATTTGCACCGCATGTTGCCCGCGCTTGGGCACTCCATACGTCGAGGTGGTCCAACCTCCGCGATAGGGGTCGTCGTGCTTGACGCTCAGCCCCGCTTCGCGAAAGTGAGAATCGATGAGATCGATGATGTGCCCGTCCGCGGTCGAACGGCCGCGTGTGCCCGGAACCACGTCGGCCCGCTGGATCTCCCGGCCTCCCAACGTGCGACGGCCCGTGGAAGGCATGGAGTGCGCCGCTAGGATGACGACCTTTCCGTGGCGCGCGTGCAGGCCCGCAGCCGCTTCGCGCAAGGTGCGGTGATAGGGCTCGTAGTAGAGCTTCAATCGGCGCGCGAATTGCTCGACGGTGAGGGGGGCGCGCAAGAGGGGTGTGCCGTCGGTTCGGGCTCGCCACACCACGCCGCGTGCCGGGATGTGCCGGGCGCGCGGATGCTTCGGCACCGCCGCCATGTCCACCTCGTCGGGACCTCGATTCAGATCCACGACGTATCTGGAGACGCGTGAGACCACCAAGGTCGCGCCGTAGCGTGGAGCGTGCTGGTAGAGTTGATCGACGAAGATGTCGGAATCACGCAAGACCGCGAGGGGGTTGGCCCGGATCTCCGGCTCGACTTCGGGCGGGACCTGCAAGCCCGAGTGCGGAACCTCGACGAGGACCGGGGTCGGAGTCGTTTTTGGGGGAGTGAGCTCGACGTAAGACACGGCGGCGGTTCAGGCGCTGAACGATTCTCGGAGGGGCATCTCCGAAGGACTCACCTTGGTCCGAACCAGCCCGCACGCAAGCCCTAGATAGAGGGCCCGGTAGACTGGCTCGAGATCCGCGCCCGAAGCGCTCTCCCGAGCCAGCAGCCCGCCCAGGGTCGTGTCCCCCGAAACGGCATCGAGCGCGCGGCTCCACGAGGGGTCCAGATGGAACGCGCTCAGCGGGGGACCCTGGTGACACCGTTCCAAGACCCGCTCGCGAAGCGGTTCCAGAACCGATTCGATTTCTTCGAGGTGTGCCTCGTTGGCGGCGTCGCGCAGGAGCTCGTACGGATCCTGGCCCATGGGGAAGGTTTCCTCGTGGCTCCGCGCCCCACGCACGAACGCCCACTCGCCCCGGCGCCAACGGAACGACTCCATCAGCCGGCCTCGGACTTGCTCGCTGATCGCGCGAAAGAGCTCGACGGGCCTGAGGATGCCGAGGCCCACCAGCGCATCGCCCAAACGGCCGCCGTACTTGGGCAGCAGCGCGAGAGCCATCTCGACTTCCATGCGGAGACACTGTCCGGTCGCGACCAGATATTCGCCGAGGAGCTCCGACTTGTCGGTCGACGCGACGAACTCGGGTTTGCCGTCGACGAAGTAGATCTTCTTTCGACGGTTGCGTTGCCACAGATGCAAGACACCCGTCTGGCGCTTGGAAATGATGTCGAAGAAAACTGGCAACAAGGTCGCTGCGCGCAACTGTCCTTGCTTTTCCGCTTGCGCCAGCTCCTCGAGCTTCCACTGCAAGCCAGGCGACGTCACGAAGCGCGTGAGCTCGGGAAGTTGGGAGGGGTCGAGATAGGTGCCGTCGGCTTTGGAGATCTTGCAGCTCCGGCTGTCGATGACGCCGGTGGTCACCAATTGGATGAGGCGGGGATAGCTCATCGGCCCCATCACGCTGCCGTCGGGGAGCTGCACGCGGTAAATCGTGGGAGAAGTGACGGCCTGCGGACCGATCAGCTCCTGCCCCCCGTGGTGCATGAGGTCGCTATCGACCAACGCGGGAACCTCGGCGTCGGGCAGATGGATCTCGGGGCCCTCGCCTTCCACCAGACCGAGCTGACTGAGTAGCCTCGCCAGGCGATCGGGCCCGTGGCCCATCCCGCGCCGCCGCATGACCTCGGCGCACGCCTCGGCGAATGCGCCAGCCCTCGGACGCTCCGCGGGATCACGTTGTAGGCCTCGAAGCACGAGCGCCCGGATGTCCTGAGGAATGCGACGCTCGCAGCGCGCCAACACTCGAAGATCGGCGTCCCGGATCTGAAGCAGAACGTTGAGCTCGCTCTCTCCTTGAAACAGCGGCTCCCCGATCAGCATCTCGGCGAGGACGGTGGACAGCGTGAACACGTCGCTCTTGCCGTCGAGCTCCCTGCCCAGCACCTGCTCGGGCGACATGTATCCGAGCTTGCCCCGTACCTGACCGTCCTCGGTGGTCGGCGCGCGGCTGCGAACCGTGGCGATGCCGAAGTCGGTCAACTTCACGTGCCCGGTACGCGTGAGCAAGATGTTCGCTGGGCTCACGTCACGATGAACAAATTCCAGAGATTGCCCGCGATCATCGACGGCGTGATGGGCGTAGTCGAGCGCCTGCGCCGTCTGATAGGCGATGTGGAGCGCCACGTCCCACGGGATGGGCGCCTCCAGAGGAGCCGCTCGAAGAAGCCGGCTCACGTTCGAACCGTCGACCAACTCCATCACTAGGACGAGGTCCTCTCCTCGCGTCCCGAAGTCGAACACCTGAACAATGTTGGGGTGCTCGAGCATCGCGGCGAGACGCGCCTCGTCGATGAACATCGAAACGAAATCTGGATCGCTCGAAAATTGGGGAAGAATTCGCTTGAGGGCGACGCGCTTGAAGAAGCCGTGCGGACCTTCGCGTCGCGCGACGAAAACCTCGGCCATCCCCCCCGCCGCCAGGCGGCGCTCGATGCGGTACGGCCCGAGTAGCGGCCGTTCTTCGCTCACTCATCCCCTCCGTTGGTGACCGACCCCTTCATCATACGCTCGCGACGCACCCGCTGTCAGGTTAGTCCCCGTTTCAGCCGGAGCGGAACAGTTGGGGGCACGCTTCGTTCCTGTTTATCATGCGATTGTCCGCTCGGGACGGGGGAAGCATGGGGATTGTTCGGAAAGCTACGCGCTCCAAGAGAACCAAAGATCCGCTGCTCGGTCAGGTCGTCGCAGGCCGATATCGACTCGAATCGCTGCTCGGCGAAGGCGGAATGGGTGTCGTTTACAGAGCGCGACACGTACTGATCGATCGCGTCGTCGCGTTGAAGCTGATTCGGCCCGACTTGCGCGGAGAGACGCATTTGCGCGCCTGGATGGTTCGCGAGGCGCGAGCTGCGAATCGCGTGGACCACGCGCACATCGTGGACATTCACGATGTCGGCGAAACCGAAGATGGTGAGCTCTATCTGGTGATGGAGTATCTGATCGGCGATTCCCTCTCATCGCAGATCTCGCAAGGGCCGATGCCGATCCCACGCGCCGTCGACATCTTGGAGCAGATGACCGCCGCACTCGCACGTGCCCACGACCTCGGCGTCGTGCATCGGGACCTCAAGAGCGACAACATCATGCTGACATCCCGAGGCGGCCGAAAAGACTTCGTGAAGATCTTGGACTTCGGGCTCGCTGCTCTCACCCGTGACCCGCGGCTGGCACCCAAGGGCGCCGTCTTCGGAACCCCCGAGTACATGTCGCCGGAACAGGCGCGCGGCGAAGATGCGGTCGCAGCAAGCGATCTCTACGCGCTCGGCATCTTGTTCTTCGAGATGCTGACAGGACGCCTGCCATTCCGATCGGGCGATCGCGACGAGCTGCTCGAGATGCAGCGAAAGGCAACTCCACCGAGCCCGCGCAAGTACCGGCAGGAGATTCCGGAGCACGCGGAGCGCGTCATCCTGAAGCTTCTCGAAAAGGATCCGGCCAATCGTTTTCGCGACGGCCATCATCTCAAGGAGGAGCTCAAGGAGCTGCAACGCACCCTTCCCTCGCGCGAATGGGACACGCCGACGGAGACCGCGCCGATGGCCCCACCGCCGCCGCGGTCCGCCAAGGCGCCCGGCGTCGTGGAGTGGAGCCGAACCGCAGCGAACTTCCTGCGCGCGGTTGCACGGGCGTATCCCGACGGAAACGCCCCCGTCGAGGTGCAAGGCGCATCGGATCAGATTTGGGAGCTCGCTTCTAGAGCTTCACGGCTCGAAGGCGAGCTCGAGAGCCACTCGAAAAAGCTCGAGGCCATCGAGAAGCGCGGCCGCGCGCTTCGCGCCGAGATCGGTCGTAAGGTCGAGGAGCTGGCCGGGGAAGAGTCACGCGCTTTGCGCGACGCCTCGTCTGAGCGGGACATGCTGAGTCAGTTGATCCTCAAGCGAAAGCGCGCACAGCGGGAGTACTTGGCGGCACAAGCCGAGGTGCAGGCCGCGGGCAGTAACCTCGAGCGGATCCGCAGAGGGCACGAAGTGTTGGGCGCGGCCCGCGCGCAGGTCGATGTCCTCGAGAGCGTCGCCCGCGACTACGAACGACGCGCACGCTCAAAAGAGGATGTGGCCACGGAGCGACGCAAGCAGATCGAGGAGTTGCGTGCTCAGCTGAAGCGGTACAGCGAAGCGCTGGAAAACGACCTGCAGATGGGCCGCGAGCGGATCGCGAACAGGGTGCGGGAAGCGCTCGAGTACGAGAAGGCGTTTGGCGACGCGTCGGACTTGCTTCTCGACCATCTGCGAGACAAGGCCGAATGCCGCGAGCTCCTCGAGGACATCGACAAGAGCCGCAACGGGAAAGACCCGGACGAAAAGCCGTCGGAGCTCCAAGAGTTGATGGAGCAACACGTCGCGGCCCGTTGAGCCGACGACGTACACGGCACGGGGCGGACGGCTAGCGTGGGGGCGGCGGGGTGGGGATTGCGGGTTCGCGCTTCGCGATTACCTCTCGTGCGTTGACGGTCTGTGGATATGCGACTGAAGCGCAACTACCACGTCGGAACACGGACCCATCATCCCCACCCCGCCTCCCCCACGCGAACGCCTACCTCGGAGCTCGCGCCCAAGCGGCCCACGCCCACAAGTGCATCGGGCCACCTATGCAAGCCGCCCCGTTCCGTGGAACCTCGTGTCGTGTTTTTCCGAGCCCGGTCCTTACGCCCGTCGCGACCCGTTCTCCGGGGGTCGAATCTACGACACGCGAGCGCCTGGTAGCCGAGGTCGGACTCGAACCGACACGTCCTTGCGGACACCGGATTTTGAGTCCGGCGCGTCTGCCAATTCCGCCACTCGGCCTTGGAAGCCGGTCTTATAGCAGGCTCGGGCGAGGTTGCAGCCCCTCCCTGCATATCCTTGTCGGGGATCGGTGGGTTCGCTAGGCTCGCCTCAGACTGGGAAAGGGCTCGATTCATGACAAGGACCGCGATTCTGGGGCTGGGGCACCACGTGCCGGACAAGGTCGTAACGAACGACGATCTGGCCAAGATGTTCGATACGAGCGACGAGTGGATCCAGCAGCGCACGGGCATCAAGGAGCGGCGCTACATCGACAAGAACGGCACCGGTCCGAGCGACCTCGCCGTCCCGGCCGTCCAGATGGCTTGCAGGAATGCCGGCGTCGACGTCTCGGAGATCGACGCGATCATTTTTGCCACGCTGTCTCCCGACTTCACCTTCCCGGGAAGCGGTGTGTTTCTGGGCGACAAGCTCGGACTGGCAGGCGTTCCGGCCTTAGACATCCGCAACCAGTGCAGTGGGTTCCTGTACGGCCTAAGGGTCGCCGACGCGTGGATCCGATGCGGGATGTACAAGCGCATAGCCCTCGTGGGTGGCGAGGTGCACTCGACCGGCATCGATTTCAGCGACGAGGGGCGCGACGTGACCGTGCTATTCGGCGATGGCGCCGCATGCGCCATCCTGGGGCCGACCGACGAGGAGGCGCGAGGCGTGATCGACGTCGAGATTCATGCGGACGGAAGCGGAGCCAAGGAGCTTTGGCTCGAGGCCCCGGCGAGCGCGTACATTCCGCGCATCACACACGAGATGATCGACAATCGCAGCGTGTGGCCGTCGATGAACGGCCGACAGGTCTTCCGCTGGGCCACGGCCAAGATGCCCGAGGTGAGTCAGTCCGTGTTGGAGCGCAACGGCGTGTCCGTGGACGAGCTCGCCCTCGTAGTGCCGCACCAGGCCAATAAGCGCATCAACGAGCTCGTCGGACAGAAGCTGGGTGTGCCGCCGGAGAAGGTGGTCCACAACATCGAGAAGTACGGCAACACGACCGCAGCCTCCATCCCCCTCGCGTTGAGCGAGGCAATCCAGGAAGGCCGCGCCAAGAAGGGCGACTTGATCTTGATGCCAGCATTCGGCTCCGGTTTCACCTGGGGTGCGGCGCTCGTGCGGTTGTAGCCGTGTCTGCAAAGACCGATCGGGTTGCCGTAGTGCTCAACGGCAATGCAAGGCAGGTGACCGATCAACTCATCGAGAGCTTCGATCGCGTGGTGGGACGGGGAGACCTCTTCTTGTCACAAAATCTCGACGAGGCCCACGGGATCGCCCTCAACATCGTCGAAGCTGGCTACCCGCTGGTCCTCACCGGAGGCGGGGACGGCACTTTCGTCCAGATGGTCACCTCCATCACCAAAGAAGCAAAGAGCAGGAATCAAGAGCCCCCGCGCTTTGGGCTGCTCAAGCTCGGAACCGGTAATTCGCTGGCCTGGGCGCTTGGCGCAGGCACGTCGCGACGGGGCGTGCTTGCCGATCTGGCGCGGCTCCGTGACGACGCCGACTATCGCGAGTTTCGACTCATCGAAGTGCAGGACTTGCTCACCCCGTTCGCGGGCGCGGGGGTCGATGCACTCGGCCTCAAGCACTTTCACCAGGTGCGGTCGGTCGTGCGGCATCTGCCTTGGGTCGGGACGCATGCCATGGGCGCGGTCTCCTATGCGATCTCGATCCCGATGCTGACCTTTCCCGAAATCGCATTCCGTCCTCGGATGAAGGTGCGCATCATCAACCTCGGAGCCGATGCCCACCGCCTCGACCGCAATGGAAAACCAACCGGCTCACCGATCGCGCGCGGAGACACGATCTTCGAGGGGCCGTGCATTGCAAGCCTGGTGTCCACCATCCCCTACTGGGGCTTCGGCGCCCGGGTCTTTCCATTCGCCGAGGACCGGCCAGCCGATCGATTCTGCCTTCGCATCGTGGCTGCGCCGCCCCTTCAGCTCGCTATACACATGCACAGCGTCTGGAAGGGCACCTTCAGGCATGACGACCTCGTCGACCTGTATGCCGAGGACGTCAAGCTCGAGTTCGAGGAGCCGGCTGCCATCGAAATCGGTGGTGATCCCGCGGGCATGACCGACTCGATGCGAGCGCATCTGCACCCGGATCCGGTGAAGCTCATCGAGTACTCGAACGCCTGATCCGTCCGGCCGATCCTGGCCCCCTCGCAGTTGCCGCAGGGCCAAAAAAGGCTCCGGGTGAGGAATTTTTTGTTACCTGCCTCTCAGTATAGCTGTAATAATACATTCATAGCGATGCGAACAGGGAAGACTTGGATCATGGTGGGGGCCGGATGCGTCGGTGCGATGTTGGTTGCATTCGGCGGAGTCTCGGCAGAATCGGTTGGAGGATCGGTGCGCGCCGCAAAGGCAACACAGACACCGTCCGAAACCGCAGAGAACGACTTCTACTGGAAGGTCTGGAACGGTGCGCTACCGGAGCAGCCCGAGACCGGCGACTACAATGACTCGCTTGCCGTGCTGACCGGCAAGTTCACCGGGCCGCCGATCGGCTGTGACTTTGGCTTCAGCGGCGGCGGTCTGGAGCCGTCGACGATCGCTGCGCGATCTGGCACGACCGTGTCGGTCGAGAATCGAGATGGATTCACGCACGAGCTGACGGTCGAAGGACTGCCCGGCTTCACGCCGCTCGAGTCCGGTCCGGGCAAAGTGCGAGCGATTCCCGTGCCCGCAGGGGGACCATGGAAGCTCGGCGATCGCATCTACGGGCACGTGCACGGATACCTTCATTCGATGCGCGAGCTCGTGGCATGTGCCACGGTGGCCGCAGACGGAAGCTTTCGTTTCGATGACGTTCCCCCGGGCCCGTACTCGTTGCGGATTCTCCGAGGAACCGATCAAGTCGCGGTCCACCGCGTCACCGTTCCTTCTGGCAAGGCGCTGCAAGTCAATCCGCTCACCTTGAAAGAAAGTGGGAAGGAGTAGGCCATGTTGTCGCGGCTTTGGTACTTGGTCCTCGCACTTGCCGTTGGAGCGGCGCTCGCAGGCGCGTTTCTCAACAAATCAGCGGCAAGCCGAGAGGCCGAATTCCAGCTCGAAGATCAGTTGCGACGAGATCGAATCGAGGCCGAGCTCTGGATGCGATTGGATGCACGCTTGCGTTTGGATGCGCTGGCGACCATTGCGGTCGATCCAGAGGTTCGGCAGACGCTGCGCAGCGCGTCGGGATCCGTCGGCACCACGAGCATCGGAGCCCGCAAGCGCCTCAGCCAGACCCTCAACGAGCTGAATGCAAAGTTGGAAGAGGGCAAGGGAGAGTTGCTGTTCGCCGTGGACACCGAGGGCGAGGTCGTCGCCACGCTCGACAGGGCTTCACTTGGCTCGGAGCGGCTCGACAAGATGCCGCTGGTGAGAGATGCCCTTCGCGGCTTCATGCGAGACGACGTGTGGGTCTACAACGGCGAGGTCTATCGGATGGCCGCGCGTCCCGTTTTCGACGGCGGTCGATACGTAGGCGCGATCATACACGGTATGGTCGTGCGCGATGACTTGGCGAGCCGGTTGGGCGCCAAGCTGCCAAACGCTTCGATCGTGTTCTTTTTCCGGGACCGGGTGATCGCCACACACACCGGAGGAGCGACCGCGCCTAGCAGCACCGCCCTGAAGAACAGCCTATCGGCCATCACCAGCGCACAGGATGCGGACCAGTCGGTCGAGATCGGCGAGCGCACACGCGCCATCCTCTCGCCGATCCGCGGCGGGGCTGCGCATGCCGACGTGGGCTACGTGATCGGCCGGAAGGGAAGCCCCGTCGGCCTCGGAGGCCTATTTGCAAACACGTTTCAAGAAGACGTTGCGTCTCTTCCATGGGCCATCGTGGTGGGCATTCCGCTCGTGCTTCTGCTGCTCGGCTTGTTTCTGTTGTACATGGAGCACGACAAGGCGGTCTCGATCCTTCGCAAGAGCAGCGCGAGCCTCGCAAAGAACGAGCTGAGCGGTCTGCCAGCGGGCGAGCTTCGGCGCCACTACCGCAACATCGCGGAAAATCTCAATACCGCGCTTCGGGCAGGCGTCGGGTTCAAGGAAGACGCAAACCAAAGGGCGTCCGTGGATCTCGATCAGATCCTGAGCGCCACCCGGCCGAGCGCGGATACGGGCTATTTTGGGTTCCCTGCGGAGGCTCCGACGGCCAAGCAGGCCGCCGTCGAGCCGGTGCCCAAGCCGGCCACCCCACCCCCAGAGACGCCAAACAAGACGCCGACCGCTCGACCCGACCAAACGCCGACGGCCCGCCCCGAGCGATCGCCTTCTTCGAGGCCCCAGCGGGCCCCGTCTTCGTGGCCGAGCCGGCCTCCCTCCGCCCGTCACCAAGTCGCGGCCACGGTGCGGCACGGCTACGACCAGGTGACGCCGCTGCCGGACGATCCTCCAACACGACCAAGGGCAATCGTGGATGAATACGACGGATTTGACGACGAAGAAGAGTCGACGCAGATCAAGCACGTACCGCAAGAGCTCATCGAAGCTTCCGCTCCCGGGGTGCAAGGCGAGGAGACACATTTCCGCGAGGTGTTCGAGCAGTTCGTCGCAGCGCAGCGCGAATGTGGCATTTCGGTGAGCGGGCTCACCTTCGACAAGTTCGTACGCAAGCTTCATGCCGCCCGCGATCAGGTCATCAAACGGCACAAGACATCCGAGGTGCGCTTCACGGTGTACGTCAAAGAGGGGCGTGCCGCGCTCAAAGCGAGCCCGGTCAAGCAATGAGTTGACCAGTGTGAAGCGGGGCCCTAGATTTTGTGATGGTCCCTCTGTTGTTGCAGGTGAGGAAGGAGTAGAGAATCCCTGACTAGGTCGAATGGGGAGCTTCAACGTACGTGGTGTGCGGACCCGGCTAGCGTCATCGGGGGGCCTAAAGCGTACGACACCGGCTCCCACCTACTAGCAAGTAGGGATTCGACTCGATATTGATCCCACGGCAACGACGGTCAGGACTATCTGGGGGGCCGACTCGTAAGAGTCGGCTCTTCTCTTTTCTTGCTACTGAATGGGCGCCGTGAGCCGAGCGAGGCGCACGGCGAGACGAAACCACCACGGCTTGCGATCGTACTCTCCCGCCTCCATCAGCCGCGAACGCTCGAAGTCCCGTTCGAACATTTGCTCGACCTCCGCGACGAAAGCCGCGTCGGCGACGGCCGCGGTGATCTCGAAGTTGAGGCGGAAGGATCGGTTGTCGAAGTTGGCGGTTCCAACGGTTGCCATGCGGTCGTCGATGAGCATGGCCTTTTCGTGAAGAAAGCCTTCGGTGTACCGGTAGAAGCTGGCTCCGGTCTGACCCGCCTCATCGAAGTAGGAGTAGGCAGCTAAATACACCAACATGTGGTCCGGCTCGTCTGGAATCAGAATCCGGACGTCGACGCCCCGCAGACCCGCAAGCTGAAGCGCCACCATCACCGAAGGGTCCGGCACGAAGTACGGGCTTGCTATCCAAATCCGCCTCCGAGCCGAGTTGATGGCGTGCACGAACATCAGATTGGCTGTCTCCAGCTCGTCCGCAGGGCCGGTCGGGATGAGCAACACGGGCACGTCGCTTCCATCCGCTGCCGCAGCTGGAGCCCAGTCGAGCTCGGGAACACGGTCGGTAGCCCAGCGCCAATCCTCCAGGAAGGAGAGCTGCGCCTTGAGCACCGCGGGCCCTTCGATCCGCACGTGCGTGTCCCGCCAGTGACCGAGCTTGGGGTCCTTTCCGAGGTACTCGTCGCCTACGTTGTGCCCACCGATCCAAGCGACCCGGCCGTCGACGACGACGATCTTGCGGTGATTGCGGAAATTGAGCTGAAAGCGATTTCGGCGTCCCTTGCGGGTGTTGAACTCGAAGATCTGCACTCCTGCGTCCCGAAGCTCACGGATGTAGCTCTGCGGCAGATCGTGGCACCCGATCTCGTCGTACAGGAAGTACACGCGAACGCCCTCCGCGGCCTTGCGGATCAGCCGTCGCTTCAGCTCGCGGCCCAGACCGTCATCGTGCACGATGAAGAACTGAACGAGGACGTACCGCTCAGCGCGGTCGATTCCCTCGAAGATGCTGAGGAACGTCGCATCCCCGTCGATCAGGAGATCCACGCGATTTCCCCGGAGCATGGGCATCTCCGCAAGGGCCTCGGCGGCGCTGAGAGCCTCCGTTGCCCCGGAAGCGGGAAGTCGATAGGGGACGATGGTCCTGATGACGTCGTTCTCCACGTCGTCGTTACGCAGGTCCATGGTGCGTCGCGCGGTCACATAGCCTTGAAACTTGCTTCGGCCGAGCACCCAATAGGCAGGTACCGCGAGATAGGGAAACGTGTTCAGGCTCACGGCCCAGGCGATCGCGCCCTGTGAGGTGCGAGTGCTCATCACCGCATGGATGGACGATGCCAATCCCATCACGTGAAACAAGGTGACCAGAACCGCAGTGACCATCGTTTTCCTCTTGGGTTGCGAGCTTGAAGCGCCGTCGTCAGTAGCCATGGATCGAGGTCCGATCCTCGTATCCGGCTGGAAAGGAATAGGTGAACCCTACCGCCGGCTCGAGCCAGGATTCGTTCTTGAGGAAGAACTGACCTTGAAAGCTGTATCCCGCGCCGAAGCTCACTTCCAGATCGGCGTAGCGCGCCACGCGAATTTGCATTCCGATCCGTCCGTGGAAACCGGGCGTGAAGCGGTAGCTGGCAGTTCCGGCACAGTACCAATCGTCGCACACCAACTGGGTCTCGTTGAGGTGCCACCAGTTGAAATCAAACCACCCGTCTGCAAACGGAGCGACCCGGCTTCGATTGGGTGCCACGAAGCGCATCCCTAGCGCGAAGAAGAAGTTGGTGAGCGTCTCCCTGTATGTGCCGAGATCCACGCCGCTGCCCCGGAAGCCGAGCGCAAACATCGGCACCCACCACTCGTAGTCCCAGCCGAACCGGAAATCGACCGTTCCACCGGGCCGCACCACATCGCGGTCGACGCCGTTCCAAAGCATGACGCCCACGTCGAAACCGAGCTCGATATGCGGGTATCCAGTCTCCAAGGGATCGTCATATTGCGCGCTCGTCGATGAGGCCGACATGCCGACGACGACGACGATCGAGATCGCGAAAGCTGCACGCTTCATGGCTCGCCCCCAAGCTCGTCGAGCAGCTTTGCATACCGCGCTGCTTCCGCCGCGCGGCCCATCTGTCGATTGTAGGCAACTAGCAGGCGCAGAATCTCTCGGTTACCCGGGTATCGGCGCTGCATCTCTTCGAGCGTCCGGAGGGCGGCCTGACGATGGCCCTGGTCATAGAGCGCGACGGCGTAAACATAGCCGAACCGGATCGATTCGGGACGCAGCGCATGGGCACGTTGCAGGTGCTTCATCGCATCGGCGTGCCGATCGAGCCGAACCAGGGTCAGACCAAGCGCGAGCTCCACGGTGGCGCGGTCGGCTGCTCGCACGAGGCCGCGGCGGAGGAGCGTTTCCGCTTGCTGGTCACGTCCCTGGCTTCGATACAGGTCGGCGAGGTTGACGTAGGCAGCCGTGAAGGTCGGATCGAGGTCCAGGGCCTCTCGCAGGCTCTCCTCGGCGTGCTCGAAGTCCCCGGCCAACATGGCCACGTGAGCCAGGTCGACGAGCCCTTCGCCGCGGTCTGCATTGTGGGATCGCGCCTCGAGGTACTCGGCCGTGGCCTTCTTCAACGCCTCACGGTCCCGTTGACTCCACGTGCCCACATCGATGCCCAACAAGGCCGCCACCGCCTCGATCCGCACCGTGCGGGCGCGATCGCGAAGCAAGGGGCGAGCCACCTCGACGCGCTGATCGGGAGGGAGCCCCCGGGCGGCTACCGCCACGGCGCGGCGGACGAGCGCGCTCCGGTCGCTCGAGGCTAGCATCAGCATGGTGGGAAGCGCGGGAGAAGCCAGATTACGAAGCTCCTCGAGCGCGGTAGCGCGGACGATTGCAGGCGCCGTGCCGGCGGCAATGAGCTCGATCAACGCTTGCTCTGCATGAGGCTCATGCCGTCTCGCAGCATGAAAGGCCTTGGCAAAGCCGTCGGCCGAACGGGTTTCAAAGCGCTTTGCGATCTCTCGGTCCGCCCAGCGCGCCGTCCGCTCGCGGTGACAGCTCGTGCATGCATCGGGGGCGCCCACTCGCTCTGCCAGAGCTGGCCGCGGAATGCCAAACCGATGGTCTGCACGATCGTCGATTACCATGTACGTGCGCTGCGGCATGTGGCAATCGGTGCAAAGGCTTCCCGGACCTCCGGCGTCGTGGAAGTGGTGCTGCGGACCGTCGAATGCGTCCGCGCGGTGGCAACCGGTACAGAGCGCATTGCCCGTTGCACGCAAGTCGTTGCTGTGCGCGTCGTGGCAGTCGGTACAGATCACGCCCGCCGCGTGCATCTTACTCTGCAGAAAAGAGCCATATACGTAGACCTCGTCCCTGATCTGGCCGTCGTCGAAGTACAGGAGCTCGTCCAAGAGAGCGAGACGATAGCGATCGTGATAGCCGAAATTCTCGCCGCCCAGATCGGCGCGCCGAGAGTGACAGGGGGCGCAGGCTTCGGGCTCGTCGGTTGGCAGGGAGCTGGAGAGAACGGCCATCTCGCGGCCATCTACGAAGGTCCACGTGCGGTCCCCCGGGCCCGCAAAACGGCGATCGAAGCCAGCGCTCTTCGGGAGCAATCCCGCACGGGTTTCGGCGAGCTCGACGTGGCGCGAGCCGGGGCCGTGGCACGCCTCGCACCCGACGTCGACCTCGACATACTCGGTGGAATAGCGCTTCGTGGCGCGATGGTACCCCTTCTTCACCGCAGTGGAATGGCAGTCGGCGCAGGAATGGTTCCAGTTGTAGCTCGGGCCGGTCCAGTGGAGCGGGTCACCGGGCTCGATCCGCTCGCCAGGCTGGAGGTGAAACCAACGCTGCCCGCCCTGCTCTTTGAGACGCGTGTCCCATGCAAAAGGGAACGCTTGCAGACGCCCGGGCTCTACTTCGAGCAAGTATTGCTGAAGGGGCTCGACTCCAAAGGTGTAGAGGACGGGAAAGCGGCGGCGCTTTCCTTCGGCATCGAGAGCCTCCACGAAGAAGGCATCGTCCTTCCGGGAGAAGCGGACCGTTTCCCCGTGGTGCTGCACCTCCGCGTCGAAGTCCCCAAGCACGGTCTCCAAAGTGGCTTCCTGCATGGCGAGATCGTGGTGTGATCCTCGCCACTTCGCGTCGGCCTCTTCGTGGCAGCCCGCGCAGGCAGCCGAACCGACATAGGTAGCGGCCGCGTCGGACGATGTCACCGCCGGCTTCGACGATTGCCCACCGTCGAAGTGCTCTCGCTTCTTGCTGCATCCCCCGGCGAGGGCTGCGAGCATGAAGACACCCGCCACGCGCAGCTCGAACCGCATCGCCAGGCGGCTTCAGCCCTGTCGGCCTTTCCAAGGGATGTCGTCGACGCCAGCAGCATGGTTGCTGTGGCGCGCCAAGATGAATAGCAGGTCGCTCAGTCGGTTTAGATACCGGAAAAGCTCACCGCGCACCTCGTCCTGCGCCCCTAAAGCGACCAGCGAGCGCTCGGCGCGACGGCAAATGCATCGAGCGAGGTGGAATCGGGCCGCGGCTTCGCTGCCCCCTGGAAGCACGAATGTGGTAAGCGGAGGAGGACCTTGCTCGTATTCGTCGATCGCTCGTTCGAGAGCTTGTACGTGGCCTTCTTCGATCAGCGGAATCGCGCTCTTTTGTTTGCGCTCCGCGGTGGAGCCGAGCTCGGCACCAACCTCGAAGAGCTCGTTCTGAATTCGGTTGAGCAACGCATCGACATCGGAGCTCGGCACCTGTACGCGCGCCCATCCAATGGCGCTGTTCAGCTCGTCGACCTGCCCATACGCATCGACACGAAGCGATGCCTTGGACACTCGCGCTCCGCCGAACAGACCGGTCTCACCGGCATCTCCCGTCTTCGTGTAGATCTTCATGCAACGGTCCCTTCACTCGAAAACCGATCTCCGATGGCGATTCCACGCCCGCTCATGAACGCGCGGGCGTCGACACGTTTTCGTCCGCTCTCCTGGAGCTCCTTGATCTGCAGGCTCCCCTGTGCGCATGCGACGATGATGCCATCCCGATCGAGGGCTATCACCGATCCGGGCGGAGCGCCCTCG
Organism: Myxococcales bacterium SG8_38; assembly: GCA_001303415.1. Classification (GTDB taxonomy): domain Bacteria; phylum Myxococcota_A; class Polyangia; order Polyangiales; family Houyiibacteriaceae; genus SG8-38. Next base: position 27,543 of record LJTN01000024.1, on the reverse strand, counting down.
GGATCGAGCGTCGACGGTGCCGAGCGGTGCACTTTGATTCTCCGCCGTCCGAGCATGGTATGCGCTCCGGGCCAAGGGCTCATGCCGCGAATGTGATCGTGCACGGCGCGCGCGGGCCGATTCCACTCGATCCGCCCATGGTCCTTGCTGAGCATGGGCGCCAAAGTCGCCGCGGCATCGTTCTGCGGACGGGGGCTGAGCTCGCCTGCCAAATACTTGGGAAGCTCCGACCTCAAAAGCGCGGCGCCCATTCGCGAGAGCCGATTGCTCAGGGTCGCAGCATCGTCAGCGGCTCGAATGGACGTCGTTGCGGTCGCGAGGATCGGGCCCGTGTCCATGCCCTCGTCCATCTGCATCAAGGTCACGCCCGTCTCCTCGTCCCCGTGGACGATCGACCACTGAATCGGGGCGGCGCCACGCCAGCGGGGCAAAAGCGAGGCATGCACGTTCACACAGCCCGCGCGGGGCGCATCCAATACCGCGCGTGGCAGAATCCGCCCGTAGGCGACGACCACGCCCACCTCGGCATCAAGCGCGCGGAGCGCGTCCGCAAACTGGGGGGTTCGAATCTTCTTGGGCTGCCAGACGGTCAGCCCGAGCTCGAGAGCCCGCTTCTTGACCGCCGGCGGTTTCATGGCGAGACCGCGACCCGCAGGCCGGTCAGGCTGGCAGATCACCACGACGATGTCGCTAATCTCGTGGAGAGCTTCGAGGCAGGGCACCGCAAAGTCGGGGCTGCCAAAGAAGATCGTGCGCACTGGATCATCACTGCGCGGCGTCGACCGCGGCACGTTTGGTCATCGCGCGATGCACCAGGCGGCGACGCAACACGCTCAAATGGTCTATCATCAATTTGCCGTCGAGATGGTCGTTTTCGTGCTGAATGGCAATCGCCAGTAGACCGTCCGCCTCGAGCTCGAAAGGGGTTCCGTTCTTGTCGAGCGCCCGCACCTTGACCCGGGCTGCACGATCGATGTCCTCCCGAATGCCCGGAAAGGAAAGACACCCTTCGTTGAAGGTCGTCTCTCCCTCGGTCGAAATGATCTGTGGATTGATGAAGACCCGTAGGTCGCTCGGCTCGTCCTCGTCCGTCGCCACGTCCACGATGAAGAGCCTCTGGGAGACGCCGACTTGCGGCGCGGCAAGCCCGACCCCTGGAGCTGCGTACATCGTTTCCGCCATGTCATCGATGAGGCGATGCAGCTCGGCGTCGAACCTTTCGACCTCCTTGCCGGGCTCGCGGAGACGTTTGTCTGGGTAGGAGAGAATGGGCAGAATCACTGTGCGACCTCCGAGCGGCTAGCCGCTCAAGACCTCGAAACGATTTCCTTTTCCTAGCGCCCGGCACCTCGCGCCGCAAGATCTGGGGCGTTTGACAGATCCGTAGTGCTAGAACATGTTCTATTTTCCCAAAAGGAAGCGCAGCAAAGGAGCGCCGCAATGGCGGAGTGGGACCGAACAGTCGATTTACTCGTGATGGGAAGCGGCGCTGCGGGCATGGCTGCCGCCGTCCGGGCACACGACCTAGGGCTCGATGTCTTGCTCGTCGAAAAGACCGAGCTGTACGGCGGCAACACGGCGATGTCGGGCGGCGTGTGCTGGGTTGCGAACAACCCGGGGATGGCAAAGGAGAGCATTGCAGATTCCGACGAGGATGGTTTTGCGTATCTGAAGCACATCACCAAGGGTGAGGTGCCCGACGACAAGTTGTGGCTGTACATCCGGGAGAGCAAGAGGGTCCTCGCGTATCTCCATGAAAACACACATGTTCGGTACGTCCCCCTCGCCAAGTACACCGACTACTACCCTGAAGCGCCAGGAGGCCGTCCGGGCGGGCGCTCAATGGACCCGGTGCCATTCGACGGGGCGAAGCTACGCGAGGATTTGATTCGGTTGCGGCGGCCTCATCCGCAATCTCAGATTCTCGGCAAGTTCGGGATCACTGCAAAACAAGCGCAAGCAGCGATCGGTGTCGGCTTCAAGACGATGGTTTTCATGGCGTGGCAAATGCTTTTGTACATGCTGCGCTACTTCAAGAGACGGCGCTGGGGGCGGGATACCAAGCTATGTGCTGGGAATTCGCTGATGGGACGGCTGCTGCTGTCTCTGAAGGAGCGCGATGTTCCGACGTGGCTGAACACCAGCGTGTTCGAGTTGCTGTTCGAGAATGGGCGCGTGGTCGGAGCCGTGCTCGACAGGGACGGGAAAGAGCTCCGGATCGCGGCGCGCCGCGGGGTCGTCCTGGCGGCGGGTGGATTCTCGCGGAATCTCGAGATGCGACGGCAGTATCAGAGACATCCCATTACGACCGAGTGGACGGCAGGTAGCCCCTCGAACACCGGCGATGCGATTCGCCTCGGACGCGATGCAGGGGCAGCGCTGGATTTGATGGACGAGGCGTGGTGGACGCCGGTTTCCTTGGTGCCGAAGTCGCCCTCTTCGTGGGTGCTGGTGGTCGAAAAGAGCCTGCCCCACGGCGTGTTCGTCAATCAGGAAGGCAAACGATTCACCAACGAGGCAGCGCCGTACATCGACGTGGTTCACGGCATGTACGAAGATGCCCAGAAGACGGGCGCGGCCGAGCCTCGCTGGTTTCACGTCTTCGACGCGACCTATCGCAGATCGTCGATCGCGGGACCGATCGCCCCGGGCAAAGTCATGCCGGACAAGCAGCTCCCGCGACGCTATCGAGATGGGGGTTACCTATACAAGGCCGAGACCCTCGAAGCGCTTTGCAAACAGCTCGCGATTCCGGCCGATAATCTTCAGGCGACCTTGGCTCGCTTCAACGAGCACGCGATCAAGGGCGAGGACCCGGATTTCAATCGGGGCTGGAGCGCGCAGGATCGGTATTATGGAGACCCCCGCGTGAAGCCCAACTGCGCGCTCGGGCCGGTCGAGACGGCGCCGTTCTACGCGGTGCAGATCTATCCAGGCGACCTGGGCACCAAGGGTGGCCTGGTTACCGACAACCACGGCCGGGTCCTCAGGGACGGCCGCCCGATCCCCGGTCTGTACGCGGCGGGAAACTCCTCCGCCTCGGTCATGGGCCGCACCTACCCGGGCGCAGGTGGCACGATCGGTCCTGCGCTCACATTCGGATTTCTGGCAGCGGAGCATGCCGCCGGGCAGCGGTCGGAAAGCCAACGCAGCCGGGAGGCCGCCGAATGAGCGGCCGTGAATGAGCGGCCGTGATTGGCGGCGCTTTGGGCGATTGCACGCGAAGCTCTATTGATGCTTGGGTGGCCGCTCCCTCAAGGGACACTCTCCACCCACCTAACCGCTCCATAACACAGGGGTTCCCGCCGAAAGATCGCAGCGCCCAATCATTGAGGTTTCGGGCGGGGCAGAGCCCGAGTTAGAAACAGGTCGCTGCGATCTTTGTGGCAGTAACTGTGTGGTTTCAGGGGGTTGGAGGAGTGGAGAGTGTCCCCGTTAAAGTGGGTCTAGGTCCAGGGTGGCGTGGGCGGGGGGAAGGCCCTGGTCGATGCGGGCGGCGAGCAGGGCGGTCACTTGGCGGAGGAGCTTTCGGTCGGGGGATTTGAGGAGAAGCCGATAGTGGTAGCGGCCGCGCAGACGCGAGAGCGGAGCAGGCGCCGGGCCGAGCACTTGGACGGCTCCTTCCCGCACAGCGACATGGCGGTGGGCCGTGTCGGCGAGCGCTTGTGTGGCGCGGCGGGCCTCGGCCTCCGCGCCGGCGTGGACACGGACCGAAACCAAACGGGAAAAAGGCGGATAACCCACCTCTTTGCGAGACTTGATCTCTTCTGCGTAGAACCGTTCGTAATCGTGCTGGGCCGCAAGACGCACGGCCGGATGCTCCGGTTGAAAGGTCTGCAGGACGACCTTGCCGGGTCGATCCGCACGCCCTGCCCGCCCTGCCACCTGCGCAAGCAGCTGGAACGTCCGCTCGGACGCGCGAAAGTCGGGAAAGGCGAGGCTTTGATCGGCGAGCACCACGCCCACGAGCGTGACCCGGGGGATGTCATGACCCTTGGTCACCATCTGCGTTCCGACCAAGACGTCGACCTCGCCGTCCCGCAGTCGATCGAGCACTGCCTCGACGCCATCCGCCGACGCGGTATCGCGGTCTAGGCGCGCGATCTTGGCCTTGGGGAAGCATTCTGCGAGCGCCCTCTCCAGCTGCTCGGTCCCCACCCCAAGCCGTTGATAGTCCTGCGCCCCGCAAGACACGCAGGGAGCCGCAGCTGCCCTGTGGAAATCGCAGTAGTGGCAACGAAGCGTGCCCTGACCGCGGTGCTCGGTCAGCGCGACGCTACAGGCGGGACACGTGGCGATCTCCCCGCAAGCGACACACCGCACGCTTGGCGAGAAGCCGCGTCGGTTCAAGAAGAGGATCGCTTGGTGCCCTCCAGCAAGGCACGCTTGCAACGCCGAGTGGAGCGGCCCGGAGAGCAGCGGGTGTCCGGTCGGCCCCTGCCGGTGCCGTCTGAGATCGACGATCTCGACTTCCGGCAACGTCGCGCCCGTCGCACGCGTAGGTAAGGAAAGCAGGCGAATCCGACCCTTGGTGGCGCGGTGGTACGTCTCGATCGAGGGGGTCGCGCTCCCGAGGACGCACACGGAGCCGGCGTACTTGGCGCGCAACAGCGCCATGTCCCTCGCGTGATAGCGAAAGCCTTCGTCCTGCTTGAAGGATGGATCGTGCTCCTCGTCGACGACAATCAACCCGAGATCCGAGACCGGCGCGAACAGCGCCGATCGCGCGCCGATTGCGACCTGCACCCGGCCCCGGCGCAGCGCCTGCCATGCATCGTCTCGCCGTCGCATCGTGAGGCCGCTGTGAAGCACTGCGATCTCATCGCCGAACCGCGCGCGAAATCGCGCCACCAATTGTGGCGTCAGCGCAATCTCGGGCACCAGGAGCAATGCTCCGAGCCCCGCAGCTCGAGCGCGATCGATGGCGCGCAGATACACCTCCGTCTTGCCCGATCCCGTCACCCCATGCAGCAGGAACGCCTCGCCAGTCTTTTCGTCGATCGCGCCGCCAATCGCATCGAGGGCGAGCCGCTGTGCTGCGCTTGGCTCGGGCGGACGGTCGCGGTCGACCGGCGTGCGAAAAAAGGGATCGCGGATGGCTTCCACCTCCTCAAACGAAACCAGCCCCTTGTCCGCGAGTGATCGAACCACCGCCCGCGGGTCGCCTAGATCTGCCCGCAGGTCATCAAGCGACACGGGACCGAGCTTCAGCCGATCCATGAGCCTCCTCTGCCGAGTGCCCAAGCGAATGCCCTCGGCGTCCCTGCCAGTCGCGGTGATCTCCCAGGTCGTTTGGCGCGCGACGCGCTGGCCGGGGAGGCTCTCCTCGGCTTCGAGAAAACCGTCGGCGCGCAGCCTTCGCATCGCCCCGGTGGGAAGCGCCGGCGCTGCGGCCCGGAGCACCTCGCCAAGCGGGTGCATGTAGTACTTCGCGGCTTGCTCCAAGAATCGTAGGAGCTCGGGCGTGAATACCGGCTCGGGGTCGAGCAGCCCGGCCACGGAAAGCGCCCGAGTCACGCCGTCGGGGAGCTCGTCGCGCCCGCCGACGACGAAGCCAGCAAGCTTTCGGCGGCTGAAGGACACGGCCACTCTGCTCCCCGGGCTGAGGGCGCCATGTAGACCAGCCGGAACGCTGTATGTAAACACTTTGCGAAGCGGCACGGGGAGCGCAACCTCGACGTACGGCGAAACAATCGACTCGGATGGCTCCGAAGGCATGGACCTAGGTACGCTCGATCAGCGTTCCATCAGAACGAAACCTACCGCGTCTACGCTCTGGATCGCGCGAGTACACCGCAAACGACAGATCGTCTCGTTCTCCGGCGGCCAATCGGCACGCACCTGCCATGGCGATCATCGCCGCATTGTCGGTGCACGAGATCGGCGGTGGGATGAAAAGGCGGATGCCGTTGTCCGCGCAAACCTCCTCCGCCCGCGCGCGCAGGCCCCGATTGGCAGCAACCCCGCCGGTGATCACCAGTTGGTCCATCCCCTCTTGCTGGCACGCGAGGATCGACTTGCGCACCAAGCTTTCCACGATGACCGCCTGAAAGGACGCGCACAGATCGGCAAGTGCTTGATCGTCCTCGGGAACGCCTTCGCGCTGAATGTGTCGCGCAAGCGCGGTCTTGAGCCCCGAGAAGCTGAAATCGAGCGTCTTGCGAGAAGCCATTGGCAGAGGAAACGCGATGGCATCGGGACGGCCGCGCGCGGCGAGCTTGTCGATGATGGGCCCGCCCGGATATCCGAGGCCCAACAGCTTTGCAACCTTGTCGAAGGCCTCGCCCGCTGCGTCGTCGCGCGTTTGCGCCAAGAGCGCAATGTCGTCGAAGTCTTGGACTCGATAGAGCGCCGTGTGACCGCCGCTCACGAGCAGGCCGACGAACGGCATGGAAGGCAAGACCGCTGCTTCCTTTCCTGGCCGCCGGAGGTAGATGGCGAACAGATGACCATCCAAATGGTTCACGCCGACCAACGGCTTGCCGAGGCTCCACGCCAACGCCTTGGCGATCTGTACGCCGATTAGGAGCGAGCCGACCAAGCCGGGCCCCTGCGTCACTGCGATCGCATCCACCCTTTGCAAGCCGCCCGGAACCTTGTCGAGCGCCTCGCGCAAGACGGGGATGATCGCCTTCATGTGGGCTCGCGAAGCGAGCTCGGGAACGATGCCTCCGTAGGGGCTATGCACTGCGATCTGACTCGCGACCACGTCGGCCAGAACCTCGCCGTCGTCGGTGACCAACGCCGCGGCCGTTTCGTCGCACGAGCTCTCGATGCCCAAGACTCGCATCAGAGCTGCTCCCGCTCCAGCGTGAAGACTCCGAAGTAGTCACACTGCCCCGAGTTCAGCTCGGCGCAATCTGCGGGATCACAAATGATGGACCCTTCGGCGCGAAGGACCACACCACCCGCGATCACCCGCACCTCGATGCTCCCCCCGCGGATGAGCGAAATGAACACCATCGCGTCGCGGCCGGCGAGCGGCCCGGACTCGGGTCGTGCGACGAAGATGAAGTTGCGAACCCTGCCGCCGCCCGGGAAGTCGTAGAGCCCGAGTTGATCGTGCGCGAGCGGCGCGATTGGCAGAAGAGGGGTTTGTTCGAAGGTGGGCCCGCAGTCCTCTCCACTGGTCGAAATGCTGCCAGGCTCGTCGTATTGGCGATCGGGATCGAAAGTGAGCTCCAGGGTCACACCGGACGGAAAGCCGCGACGAATGAACGAGCAATCGATGCCGTCCGGGCAATTGAGCGGGTCGTTCACCCCGGCGATGTCGCCACGGTAGACCTCGCCTTCGTCCGTCCGGAACTCGCCAAGGGTGTCACAGCCCCAAAGCGCGATCACAATGCAGACCCACCAGCAGCGCCGCATGCAGCGAAGCATAGCAGAGAGCTACAGGCTGGCTCGGAGGGTCTTGCTCGCGGAAAGCCAGCGCCGATAACCGGGGGCATCGCCGGCCTTCGCCGCGAGCGAGGCGGCCTCCTCGTAGCGGCGCTGCGCGTCACGAGCGCGTCCGGCGAGCTCGTCGATGGAGCCGAGCATGCCCACGGCACGCGCAACCAGGCTGGTGCTCCCGTTTTTCCGGCTCATCTCCTCTACGCTATGAAGCTCGAGGGCAGCCCCCTCGTGATCGCCCGCAGCGGTCAACGCATCCGCCAGCTCCAGTTTCGTTCGTGCCAGAGTCTCCTCGGGCGCGCCCATCTCCGCGAACAGCTCCAGGGCGCGACGATATGCGTTGGCCGCGTGTCGGGGATCGCCATCCATCCGTCGGATGCGGCCGATCGCGACCTGTAAATGCGATTCGACCGATGGCTCGACGCCTGCGACGAGCTCGAGCGCCCGTCCGAAGTGGCGCATCGCATCGCGCGGCCGGTCTCTTCGCCCCGCGATGCGCCCGAGTGACAACAGCATCTTCGCACGCGCCGCGCTCTTGGGAGCAGTCAAGTCGAGGGCCTCACGCAAGACACCGTCGGCCCCAGCCGGGTCACCCGAGCGCGCCAACGCTTCGGCAAGCTTACGGCTGAACGTCGCCATCGCGGAGTCGTAGACGGTGTCCCCGCTTTCCAGCGTCTCACGGCGAGCCAGCTCGAGCGCTCGCTGATATTGCAACACCGCACCGAGATGATCTCCGCGAGCCATCGCCGAATCGCCGGCCTTTTCGAGAACGACCAGGCTGGTTACCGGATCAACGCCCTGGAACGCGTGGAGGGCGCGAACTTCCTGCGGCGCTCGCTGCTCGCTCAACACCCGATACGCCTGCCGATGCAGAGCGCGGCGTGCTTCAGCGGGGATCGATGCAGCCACCAGCTCGGCAATGAATGGATGCGTGATGCTGATTCGCGAGCCGTTTAGTTGCACGAGGGAGTTGCCGGCGAGCTCGTCGAGACCGGACAGCTGTTCGTTGCCCGACACCATGCGCAGCGTGTCGAGCTCGCAGGTACGACCGAGCACGGCGGCAGCTTGAAGTAGCCGCTGGGCGTCGACCTCGAGGCGCTCGATGCGTTGCGCTATGGCATCAGCCGTCCGTGGGGGCGGCCCTTCCTCAGGAGAGATCCCGAGGGCCTCTAGCTGCTCGAGGTGCAACGGGAGCACATTGCCGCCAAGAGACTCGGTCAGCTTGTCGAGACCCGAGACCAAGCGCAGATGGTAAGAGCCGGCCAAGAAGCGCTCGGCCTCCTCCGAGCTCAGCCCCTGCAGGACGACCACCTCGTCGGCGAGCACGCCGCGGTCATGGTCGCCGGCCGTGACCAAGAGCACCGGCTCGTTGCCCAACACCCGCGATAGCTCGGTGATGGTTCGCTGGGTCAACCCGTCACAGTGCGACAGGTCGTCGACGATGAGCATGACTCGACCGCTCGACGCGCGGGCCTTCGCTCTCCGCACCGCGCAGGCGAGCGCCTCTGCGACGGCCCCGGTGCGCGGTCTGTTGTCACTCCCCGAAAGCCCTGCCGGGTGCATGACCTCGTGGATGCCTGCACCGGCTAGCTCCGACCCGAGCTCGCCCCCTCGATTGGCCATTCTGGCGAGCTCGGACTCGTCGACTTCGAGGAGCTCGGCCAAGATCGTCTGGATTGCCGAATAGGGAACCGGCGCGCCCGTCGAATGGGCGCCTGCGCCAATCACGAGGTCTCCTTCACTCGCGGCAATCTCCGCCGCCTCGGTCAGAAGCCGCGTCTTGCCGACCCCGGGCTCCCCGACGATGTGAACCCAATGCGCACCCTGGGCGGCTGCACGGCGAGACTCCCGAATCGTTCCAAGAACGTCCTGTCGCCCGACGAACTCGCGTTGCGAGCCGAGGGGCGGATAGAACGAGGGCCGGAGCGACCGGTTGCTCCCGATCGACGGCTGGGGCTCGGCCAGCCGCGCACCGCACTCACCACAGAAATTCTGCGAGGGTGACGCGGGCGCACCGCAGCTCGGACAGGGCGTGACGGAGATGCGCTGGGCACTCAGCTCTTCGAGGACGCCCCGCAGCGCCTCTTGCATCTCGCGGGCGACTTGAAAGCGTTGTTTGGGATCTTTGGCGAGAGCCCGCATGGTCGCCTCGGCGAGTTGATCCGGGATGCCGCGCCTCGGGCTTTCCTTGCGCGGATCCGGAATGGGATCGTTGAGATGCCTCAGCACGACTCGCGTGGGTGTGTCGTCGATGTAGGGAAGACGTCCCACCAGTAGCTCGAACAGCACGACGCCCAGCGCATAGAGATCGCCGCGACCGTCCACCCCATCGCCACGCCCCTGCTCGGGCGACATGTAGTCGGGCGTACCGCACACCAGGCCGGGCTTGGTAATCGAGCTTTCCTTGCCAACGATGGTGGCGAGGCCGAAGTCCACCACCTTGACCAGATCCTCGCCCGATCGAAGCGGACGCAAGATGATGTTCTCGGGCTTCAAATCGCGATGGACGATGCCGAGCTCATGGGCCTCGCCGAGCGCGTCGAGCGTGTGGATCAAGATCTTGCACACACGCTCGATCGGCAGCGGCCCTTCTTCGTGCATCACGAGCGCTAGGTCCTTGCCGCTCAAGAACTCCATCGCCAGATAGAGCACGCCGTCATCGGTCCGCCCAAAGTCGATGATGCTGACGCTGTTCGGATGGTTCAGGCGGCTCGAGGCCCGGGCCTCCTGGTAGAAACGTGCAACCGTCTGCTCGTCTCCGAGAAGATGCGGATGAATGACCTTGACCGCGACGGTGCGTCCCAGCGTCGATTGCTCCGCCTTGTAGACGCGGCCCATGCCGCCGACGCCGACCACCTCCTGGAGCAGGTAGCTGCCACCGACGACGCGGCCCACCAACGGGTCCGACGATCCTGGCCCTCCCACCTCGTCCGATGGCGCCCCGCAGGCGGAGCAAAAGCGCGCCGCGTCTTCGACCGACGCGCCGCATTGAACGCACAAACGCACCAATGCAGGATATCTCAGCCGTTGGCCGACTCAAACTTGCCCGACCAGGCTGAACACCTGGCCGGGGCGCGCTACCTTCCGGCCGAAATCGACAACAATGCCCCGCCTGCTAGAGTCTGGCCCCGTGAGGCGGCGGCTGGGAACCTGGCTCCTTGTGAGCCTGACCACGATCGGTTGTGCGACCACGGGGACCTTCAAAAACGGGCTGTATCAGGGCGCGGAGACCTCCTATCGGATAGCCCCCCTGGGTCCCGGCTGGTCGCGCGTGACCGTCGATCACCAAAACGACCTGGCATGGCACAACGAGGCCAAAGGGGCGGTGATGCATGTCGACTCCACCTGCGACCCGGCCTTCGACATCCCCCTCTCCGCCCTTCGAAATCACCTTCTGATCGGTTTCACCGAGCGCGAAACCGTGGAGGAGCAAATCGTGCCCATGGACGGTCGGGAGGCGCTCCGTACGCACATGACCGCCAAGCTTGATGGCGTGCCGCGTGACATACTCCTACAAATCCTGAAAAAGGACGGCTGCGTGTACGATTTTGGGCTGATCACTCCGCCGGGTCCGAGCTTTGAAGAGACCGTGGGAGACTTCAACCAGATGGTCGCCGGGTTCACTACCATGACGGGCAAGCCGTGACGACTGCAGCGCCATCGACGCAGCCTCGCAATTTCACGACCTGGGCCGACTACCAGATCCGGCGCCTTCGATACTTCGCCGAGGAGGTCGGGGAATCGACCCTCCTCGCAATGCGAACCTTCCGAACCATGCTCACCTCGCGCTTCGATCTTTCGGAGTTCATCTACCAGCTCGAGCAGCTCGGCGTCCGAAGCATCGCCATCGCTGCAGCCACCGCCATCTTCGTCGGCATCGTCATGACCATCCAGTTCGCCGTGTCGATGGAGGCCTTTGGCGCCAAAGAAACCCTCGGGCGGGTGGTCGCGGTCTCCGAGGCGCGGGAGCTCGCCCCGTCGCTGACGGCCCTGGTCGTCGGAAGCCGAATCGCCGCGGGTATCGCGGCCGAGCTGGGCTCGATGACGGTCACCGAGCAGGTGGACGCAATCCGAGCGCTCGGGGCCGACCCCGTCCGCAAGCTCGTCGTGCCCCGCATGGTCGCCTGCATCGTGATCATGCCGTTGATCACCTTCATCGCATTCATCTTGGGCATGATGAGCTCGATGCTCGTAGCGGCGCTGTCCTACGGCATCCCGATGACTTTCTTTTCCTCGACGGCGCTTGACTCACTCGGGGTGAACGATTTTGCCAGCGGTGTCTTGAAGACCCCGTTCTTTGGATTCTTGATAGCTCTGCTCGGCTGTCATTTCGGCCTACAGACGCGGGGAGGAACCGAGGGTGTGGGCCGGTCGACAACGCGTGCCGTCGTCGTGGTGTCAATCAGCATCCTCATGGCTGACGCGCTGCTAACGCAGATTTTCGTGAGCATCGGCACGCTTTGAGCCCTCGATAGATCGAAACGGGGACGTCGAACGTCCTACCGAACGTGGCTCGCTGGATCGGTATCGGAGCGGTTCTCATGATGGCAGGCTGCTCGTATGAGTCGCCCGGACCGCAACTGGCCGAGGCCGGGCTACGGCCGTCGCTCATGAGCGCCCCGGCGCTCGATGTTGCCAGGCTCGCCAAGACCGACGACTGCGCGCAGTGCCACGTCGACGTGGCCTCTCACTGGATGCACAGCGCGCACGCGTACGCCTCTTTCGACAACCCTTGGTATCGCGCGAGCGTGGATTCGTTCCGGACGCACGGTGGCAAGACGGAAAGCCGCTTCTGCGCCGGATGTCACGATCCTCTGCTTCTGATGTCGGGAAAGATCGACCGGGAAGTGGGCCCGGAGGACGATTTGGCGTACGCGGGCATCACATGCCTCGTTTGCCACAGCGTCGAGGCAACGAGACTCGACGGAAACGCCAGCTTCGACCTGACCGACGCTTCCGTCTTGATCCCTGACCCGGCCAGCCCTTCCGAGATCGAAGCGCATCGCCGACGGCTCACGCTTCCCCCGCTACGCACGGCGGCGCTTTGTGGCTCCTGCCATCGCTCTTTCAGCGGTCCGTCGATCGGCAATGCAAACCATCTGCCTGGCATCGACGACATGGGCGACTGGGCCTCCTCGGTCTTCGGAGGGGGCGTCCCCGAGCATCTCGTGGCTGCATCGTCCGAGAGCTGCCAGAGCTGCCACATGCCCAAGGAAGCCGCGACGAAGGCCGAGATGGCAGGCGCGAAGGACGGACAGGTGAGCGGGCATCGCTGGGCCGCTTCCCACACGGCGATGACGGCGCAGCTTCCGAGCCCGGGGCACGCACGCCAAGCCACCGAGGCGCTCGAGGGCGCCGTGGTGGTGGACATCGGCAACGTGCACGCCGCAGAGCGCCGATATCTGCTGCCTGAGCGCGCGGAGCTCCGCGGAGGCGAGCGTCTCGTCTTCGACGTGGTGGTGCAAAACGAAAGTGTGGGACACCGATTTCCGGGCGGTGTGCGTGACTTGCACGACACCTGGATCGAGGTCGAGCTTTGGGATGCCGCGGGAAAGCTTCTCGGAGCGTCGCGCCCTACCCTCCAAGGCCAAGAGGAAGTGTTCCTGTTCAGGGCCACGATGCTCGACGAAGCGGCAAGCCCCGAGGTTCTGCACAGCGTCCATCGCTTCTCGGCGCCGGCCTTCGATAGGACGCTTGCGCCGCACGATGCCCGAGCGATTCGATATTCGGTCAGGCTGCCGAAGCGTCTCGCGCTGCCGCTTCGAGTCGAAGCACGGGTCGTGCACCGAAAGCACAGCTTGCAGTTTCAGACCTTCGCCTGCCGAGCAAGCCGTACCGAACGGGGAAGCGGATTCACGCAAGGTGCGCAGGCTCGGGGCAAGGTCGCTCTCGACCCGTGTTCGAAGCAACCCGTGACCGAAGTGGGACACGCCACTTCGTGGATGGGCCGCGGTGCGTCGGCTCGAACGCGTCTCGGGGGCGCCGCCCGGCCCAGTGTCGAACGGTTGCTCAGCCAAGGATTGGCGCTCCTCCACGCAACCGAGGAGCACGTCGCCGCCGCGACGCCGACCATCCGTCGCGCCCTTGCGTTGGCCCGGCGATCTGGATCACCCGAGCTACAGGCACGTGCCTTGGTTCTTCTCGCACGACTGTCATCCACGCAAGGCCGGCTGGAGGAAGCCCTTGCGCTCGCCCGATGCGCCGAAGCGCTCATCGGTTCGCACCCGGTGCTAGATCGTGTCCGGGGAGACGCCTATGCGCGCGTGTGGCAATGGCGACGGGCCGCCCACGCATACCAACGAGTCACCGAGGCATCGCCGCTCGATTGGCGCGCATGGCGCGACCTCGCGCGGGCCTATGGGAGCCTCTCCGACGATGCGAGGGCGCTCGCGGCCGCGGAAGCAGGGCTGCGCCTCGCCCCCCGCGACGAGGCGTTGCTCCGAAGCCGTGCTCTCGCGCTCGAAGGCATGGGCAGCCCGGAGGCGGAGCGCGCCAAGCAGCGTTGGCTGGCGCACCGCACGCCCGATGATCAGCCGGCGCTTCTTGCCACTTGTGAGAAAACACACCGCAGGTGCCGTAGGGACCGACAACCCATACCGCACTACACGCTCACACCCGATACGAAAGCAATTCACGCGAGCGCGGATCCCAGATAGGATTGGGACGATGTCCAAGCGGTATCAGAAAAAGAGCGCCACCACGAAGAAGCGCGACAAGAAGGGCCGAGGTCCATCGCGCAACGTGATCGGCGGCGGACAGACCACCGGAGTCATGGGTAACATGGTGCACGGGTTCCGGCGCGCCATCGGCTCGGACTCTTCGAAGGACGGCAAAGGCAGCAGCCTTCTGTGGACGGCCGTGCTGGTCACGGCTGCCATCGCCATCGTCGCGTGGAACTTCGCGCGCTAGACCGAGTGTACTCGGTCTAGTCGCGGATCGCCTTCCACCGCAACCAGTGGTCGGCCAGCACGAGCGCCACCATGGCTTCGCCCATGGGTACGAACCGGGGCAGGACGCACGGGTCGTGACGGCCGGTCGTGCGAATCGTCGTCGGCTCGCCGCTCGACGTCACCGTGTCCTGCGCTCTTGGAAGGCTGCTCGTCGGTTTGACCGCGGCACGGGTGACAATGGGCATCCCACTCGAAATGCCGCCAAGCATTCCGCCATGCCGATTGGACCGGGTGACGATCCTACCCTGCGCATCGGCCTCGAAGGGGTCGTTGCTTTGGCTTCCGCGGAGCGTCGCGACCGAAAAACCGGCGCCGTACTCGACGCCCATCACGGCCGGTAGGCTGAACAGGGCCTTGCCCAGGTCGGCCTTGAGCTTGTCGAAAACCGGCTCGCCCAAGCCGGCTGGCACTTCGTAGGCCGCGATCTCGGCAATCCCGCCGACGGAGTCCTGGTCCTTACGCACCTTTCCGATCAGCTCCACCATCTGGGCAGCCGCGACGGGATCCGGACACCGGACGATGTTCGGCTCACCATCGGGGAGCCGCTCCACTTGATCCAGCGTGACTCGTCCCGAGATCGACGCCTTGATGTCTCCGACCTGCGTAACGTAGCCGACCACCTCGCCGCCGAATGCGTGAGACAAGAGCTTCTTGGCGACTGCCCCCGCGGCAACACGCACCACCGTCTCGCGGGCGCTGCTTCGCCCTCCTCCCCGGTAGTCGCGACGACCGAACTTGGCGTCGAAGGTATAGTCGGCATGCCCGGGGCGGTAGACGTCCTTGATGTTGCTGTAGTCCCGAGAACGCTGGTCTTCGTTGCGGACGAGTATTGCGATCGGCGTACCGGTGGTCTCGCCTTCGAATACCCCGGAAAGAATCTCGGGTGCATCGGTCTCTTTTCGCTGGGTGACGATCTTGCTCTGCCCGGGTCGCCTTCTCTCGAGGTCGGTAGCGATGTCGGCCTCGGACAAGGGAAGGCCCGGGGGGCACCCATCGATGATGACGACGTTCGCAGGCCCATGGCTCTCGCCGGCAGTCGTCACGCGAAAGAGTTGGCCGAACGTATTACCAGGCATGCAAGCTCACTCTTGAGGGCCTCGGTTGCGGCCGATCGTGCGCCCAACGAAAAACGGCCCCATCTGCTGGATGTACTGCGACGTCTGTACGGTCCCGCGCATCGCCTGCACCACGTGGGACAGCGGGTGAAGCTCTGCTCCGATCAACCCGATCAGAAATTCGTTGTCGTTCGCGTCGAGACCATGGCAGGCGAGACGAACGTCGTGCGCCAGATTCTGTTCGCCGTATGCGCGGCCAATCGTCGCGTGCTCGCGCAGGATGCCGCCCTTTTCCTTTGGCTCGAGTTGCTCGAAGGATCCACTCCTGCGCAACGGGTACCACACGGCCCAGTTCCATTCCGGGTTGAGCACCGTCTGCCGGGGCCGATCGAGAAGCCAGAACGCCAAGTCGTTCTCGTAGCCGCTGCTGTAGGTACGACCGATCATGGTGAGCTCCGGGCGCAGCGTCCAGTTGCGCATGGGCTCCGCCTCGAACAGCGGCCGAACCGAGTCTACGAAGATCGCCGGATCCTCGCTGAAGGTCAGCAGCGCGATGCCTCGCGGATCGTTCACGTCTGCGTAGACCACCGAAGGGATGTCGGCCTCCCTCAGAGCCGAAAGCAGAGCCTCTTGGCCGCCGGAAATCGAAGTGCCCGCAGGTACCTGAAAAACCAACAACTGCATGAACAGCCGCCGATCCATGACTTGTGGCTGTCCGTCCTTGGGAGCACCACGCTCCCTCGTGTCGATCTGAGGCAACCCCCTCGGGCTGCCGCCTTGATGTTGTGCCGAGTGACCCATGAGACGACTCATAGCGCTTTTGCGGCCTCGCTGCACAGTGTACGCTCGGGCGGCGATGATGCGTGCATTCAAGATTCTCGCCGCGATTCTGATTCTCGGGATCTTGGCCTTGGTCGTCGTCGCGTACTCGTTTCACGAGCCAAGACCCGAAGGCAGGCAGGGCCCCGAAGCCGATGCGCTCGCGAGGTCGATGGAGGAGGCCGTCAACAAGGAGGCCTGGGATCGCACCGACGTGTTGCGCTGGTCATTCTTCGACGAGCACCACTACGTCTGGGACAAGAAGCGTGGTTTGGTGGAGCTTCGATGGGGCGAGTCGCGCGCGTTGTTCCGAACCGGAGATCAAACCGGCCGCGTGTGGAGCCATGGCGCCGAGCAAGCCGGCGAGGAGCTCGAGCAAGCCCTCAAGACGGCCTATTCGTATTGGGTGAACGACTCCTTTTGGTTGAACCCCGTCGTGAAGCTGTTCGATCAGGGGGTCGAGCGTGCGGTCGTGAAGCTCGAGGACGGCCGAGACGTGCTCCTGGTGACCTACACCTCCGGGGGCGTGACTCCAGGGGATGCGTATCTGTGGATCCCTGGACCAGACGGTCTTCCCGAGGCCTGGCGAATGTGGGTACAGATCATCCCCATCGGCGGCATCGAAACCACGTGGGAGGGATGGGTCGAGCTGAGCACCGGTGCGAAGATCGCCACGCAGCACGAAGCTGCCGGACGCTTGATGACCTTCATCACCAATCCAGCAGGAGCACAGAGCCTCGAAGCGCTGGGGGTCGAACCAGGACTGTTCGATCCACTCCTCGAGCAGTGAGCATCCCTCATGGCGTGACGGGTCGGGTGACCGTGAAGACACCCATCACGACGAGGAGCGCGCCGAGAATGCTGAGCGCATTCGGATATTCGCCGAAAAGAAGCATGCCCCAGGCGTAGGCGAGGACGATTTGCAGGTAGGTGACCGCCGATGCGCGGCTGGCAGTCTCCAGCCGAAGGCCCTTGGTGATTTCGATCTGGCCGAGCTGCGCGGCCACGCCGATTCCCAGCAACAAGAGCCACTCCACGCCCCGTGGAACGACCACGCCTTCGAGGGCCAAGACCGGGAGCGATGCAGGGCCCGTCACCAGAGGAAAGTAGAAGACCACGACCATGTGGTGCTCGGTGGCGCCGAGACGCCGGATGACCACGTACGCAACGGCCGAGAACACCGCTCCCGTGAAGCCAATGGCAACCGCAATCGGATCCAATGCAGCGCCCTGCTCGAAAAGGAACGTGGGCTGCGCCACGAGCACCACACCAATCATGCTGAGGATCGTCGCGATCACCTCGATCCAGCGCAGCCGCTCCTTGAGCGCGAAGACTGCGAACAGCGCCGCCAGCATCGGGTTGCAGAACTGAATCACCGTGGCGTCGGCCAGCGGGAGATGGCTGATCGCGTAGAAGTAGCAGCTAAGCCCCATGAAACCGGCGAAGCCGCGTGTCAGGAGTAGCTTCTTGTCGTTGCCCCAAGGATGAACGCCGAGGCTGCGAATGACCCACCAGCTCATGACGAGCGTGACCACTACGCGCCCCAGAACGAGCTCCATCGTGGGCAGCCGCTGTCCGGCGACCTTGGCGCAGACGCTCATGGCGCTGAAAAAGAGGGTGCCCATGAGCATGTGGCGGATCCCGAGCGTCAGGCGTGGCGGCACGTCGCGGGTTGTGTCTGCTAATGCGCCGGGCGCAAGCTGGTGATAGGAGAAGCCCATGAGAACGCTCACGAGAAGCTTCGCGCAGGGCCTGTTGGTCCTCGCGCCGGTTGCCATCACCATCTGGGTGGTTTGGATCACGGTGACTACGCTGGATCGGTGGCTCGATACCTCCATCCCGGGGCTCGGCCTGTTGATCGCCGCAACCGGAATCACCTTGATCGGCTACCTGACCGGCAATGTCGTCGGAACGAAAGTCGTCTCTTGGTTGGAGGCCGGCATGCAGCGCGTGCCGATCATTCGAATCCTCTACAGCTCGCTGCGGGACCTTTTCAGCGCATTCGTGGGCACCAAGCGCAAGTTCGACAAGCCGGTCGCCGTCGAGCTCAATCCACACGGGCTCAAGGTGCTCGGCTTCCTCACCAGCGAGCGCTTCGATGATCCACAGCTCGCAGATCACGTCTCCGTCTATCTACCGGAGTCCTACAACTTCGCCGGAAACCTCATCGTCGTCCCGAAGAGCCGCGTTCGCCCACTCGACGCCGACGGCGCCGAGTTCATGGCGTTCATCATGTCGGGAGGAGTCACGGACATGAGCGCGGCCAAGACCGTCGCGGACGGGAAGAGCTTGTGAGGTGGTTGTCGTGGTAGCGCAATGCCGACGCTTGCGCTGGCGCTGACGCTGAGAACGGGTATCCTCGCGCTCATGGCAGCAGTAGTTTTCGAATCTCCCCGCGATCTCCAAGGCGCCGTCGGAAAGCATCTCGGCTACAGCCGGTGGCTCACCATGACGCAAGATCGGATCGACGAGTTCGCCGATGCGACCGAAGACCATCAGTGGATTCACGTCGACGTCGAGGCCGCCAAGAGCGGCCCGTTCGGTGCGACCATTGCGCATGGATATCTGACGCTCTCGCTGGTCAGTCACTTCATCACGCAAATCATGGAGGTCCGCGGCTTCGAGTTCGCGGTCAACTACGGAACCAACAAAGTCCGATTTCCTGCGCCAGTGAGGTCAGGAGCGCGAATTCGTGGAGGAGCGGAAGTGGTATCGGTCGAGGAGACCAAGGGCGGCATCATGTCGGTCGTGCGAGTCACGGTCGAGATCGAAGGCGAGGACCGTCCCGGCTGCATCGCAGAAACGGTGAGCCTCTACTTCCCGAAGCCCTAGGCGCGGTATACGCGGGCGTGCGAGTCTAGGCGACCAACGAAAACGAATCGGCGAACTTACGGAGCAGCTCGAGGGCTTGGTCCATGTCCTCGTACGTATGGCCCCGGGTGACGTTCAACCGGAGCCGTTCTTGGCCCTCTTTGACGGCCGGATACATGATCGGCACCATCAGCACGCCGTTCTCGAGCAGAGCCACGTGTGTAAACATCGCCTTGGTTTCGTCGCGAATCATGATCGGCATGATGTGCGTGTTGCTATGACCCAGATCGAAGCCGATCTCGGTGAGACCCTTGCGCATGTAGGCTGCTTTTTCGTGCAGCTCCGCGACCAACGCGGGGCCGTCCGCCTCGAGCATGTCCAGGATGGTGCTCGCCGCCGCAACGATGGGCACGGGTAGCGATGCGCTGAACAGGAAGGACCGGGCGTTGTGCTTGATGAAGTCGACCACGTCCGCATCGCCCAGAAGAATGCCTCCGATCCCGCCAAACGTCTTCGAGAAGGTACTGACTACGACTGGGATCTTCCCCTCAAGCCCGTACTTTTCGATGATGCCGCGTCCACCGGCCCCGAGGGTGCCTGTGCCGTGCGCGTCGTCGCAGACCAGGGCTACGTTTTCGTGCCGTGCGCATACTTCGACGAGCTCTTCCACGTGGCCCTCGTCCCCATCGAGCGAGTAGATGCCTTCGACCAGCACGAGGGCGTTCTTTCGTTCGCGCTTGCGTAGAACCCGATCGAGGGCCTTGGCGCTGTTGTGGTTGAAGAAGCGGACCTCGGGCGCCCGCATGGGCGTGCCTGCCGCCAAGAACGTGCCATCCAGAATGCAGGCATGGCTCAAGTTGTCGAGCACCAGCGTCGTGTCCTTGTCGGCAAGCGCCATGATGGTTCCAACCATCGCTTGGTAGCCCGTGGTGAAAATCAACGCTTTGTCGAAGCCATACCAGGCGGCCAATCGCTCCTCGAGCTCGACGTGCTTCGTCGCCGTCGCCTGCACGCGCGACGAGCCCAGCCCGCACGAAAACTGATCGACGGCTTCTTTGGCAGCCTCCTTGACCTTCGGGTGGTTCGTGAGCCCGAGGTAATCGTTGGAGCTGAAGTTGACGATCGGCTTGCCGTGGATCGTCGTGTGCAACCCACCGGACTCGAACGGTCGGAAGTAGGGATAGATCTGCTTCTCTTGTGCATCGCGCACCCGTTGAAGCTCTGCGTGGGCCTTGTCGGTAATCCAGCTCATATGCTCTCGAGGGCCGTAACGTAACGTAAATTCCAGCACATTCCACCTTTGAAACAGGCCGAGCGGCCAGTTTTCAAAGGCTTGACGCTGATCGGGAAGCCAAGCATATACGGGCGGCAATGTCGGATAAGCTGAAAGAGGAGCTGAGGGGAATCATCATCGAGGTGACGGAAGTCGAGGACATCCCCGAACAGACCCCCTTCGCAGACCTTGGAATTGACAGCATGATGGCAATCGAGATCGTGGCCGACGTAGAGAAAGCCTACGACATCACGATCTCCGAGGACGAGCTTCCCGAGCTCACCCATCTCAACGCGGTCTACGAAAAGGTCAGGGAAAAGCTGGGTCAGGCTGGCTGATTTCGGTGGCGCTACTTCGGGCGGCCGAAAATCTTCGAGCCGGGCGGCACCGATTTCGTGAGCCAGACGTTGCCGCCGATGACGGAGCCCTTTCCGATGATCGTCTCGCCTCCGTGTATCGAGGCACCTGCGTAGATCGTCACATCGTCTTCGATGGTGGGATGCCGCTTCTTGCCGCGACGGCCGCCAACCTCGTCGCGCGACACGCTCAGGGCTCCGAGAGTCACCCCCTGATAGAGCTTGACGTTTCGCCCGATGATCGCCGTTGCACCAATCACGACACCGGTGCCGTGATCGATGAAAAAGCTTTCGCCGATCTCCGCACCCGGATTGATGTCGATTCCGGTTTGGCTGTGTGCGTTCTCGGTGATGATTCGTGGGATCATGGGGACGTCTTCGAGATACAGCTCGTGGGCCACCCGATATGCTGAGATCGCTTGTATGCTCGGATAGCTGAACACGACCTCCTCGATGCTGGAGGCGGCTGGATCACCGTCGTAGGCTGCACGCACGTCAGCATTGAGGATCCTCCGGAGCTCTGGAAGCTTTTCGAAAAGACGCAGAACCACTTCCTCGCTCCATCCATCCGGTTTGATGTGGCGGAGGCGGCCCATGCGCTCCTGATATCTGACCGCGCGATCGATCTGCTCGACCAGGATGTCCTGCGCGGGATACAAGTGCTCGCTCAGGGCGTAACGAAGATTCGTACGGTTGAGAGAGCGTGTGCTGTAGAAGCCCATGTAGAGCACGGGCATGATGTGGTTGAAGGCCGCGATGACGGCGCGCTTGTTCGGGAGTGCCGCGCTGTCGAGATTGTTGATCTCGTCCTCGCCATCGTACGAAGCAGTGATGACGTCGATCACGTTCTCGAGATCCTGATGACGCTTCGGTCCTTTTCCGTGCATGGATGCTCTATGTGTAGCACGAGCAGGCCGTCAACCAGTAAAACGCAAGGTCATGCGTTCAGCCAGCCGCGCTCTCGGTACCACTGCACGGCGTCGGAAAGCGACTCCCGCAAGGGCCGGACCGAATACCCGAGCTCCCGGGTTGCTTTGTCGCGAGAAACGACCGCATTGGAGACGCTGGCCCGGAGCATGTCGGCGGTGATGAAGGGGTCTTTCTTGGTAACGGCGGCGCCGGCGAGAGCGAAGGGGAGCAAGACCCAGCCGAACCACAGAGGAAGAGCGCGGGTAGGTACCCGCGCCCCGGTGAGCTCTCCGTACATGGACACCATCTCCAAGATGGGCACGACGTCGCCCGTGAGAAAATAGCGCTCGCCTCGGCGCCCTTTTTCCGCCGCCGCAATCATGCCCTCGGCCACGTCCCTCACGTCGACGTAGTCGCTCAACAGATCGAGCAACACCGGAACGCGGCCGAAGTACATGTCGATCAGCGCAGCGCCGATCAAAGAAGGCTCGAAATCATACGGCCCGATCATCGAGCCCGGGTTCACGATAACCGCGTCGAGCCCGCGCTCGCAACCCGCGAGCACGATGGTTTCACCGATCGCTTTCGAGCGGTGATAGGCGCATTTCTCGTTCAGTGCGAGCGGTCGCTCTTCTGTGAGCGGCTCATCGAGGGGCGCGCGCTCTACGGCATGGTGAGAGCTCGTATGGACCAGACGAAGCCCCCGGGAAAGACAAGCTTCGACGACGTTGCGCGTCCCTTCGACGTTGGTGGGATACATCGACGGGTCTTTCTTCGGCCGGAGGTCGATCTTTGCGGCGAGGTGATACACCACGTCCATTCCGTCGACGGCGCGGGCTACGTCGCTCTGGTCGAGCACGGATCCCGACACGAAATCGATGTCGAGACCTTCGAGCGATTCAGGCCTTTCACCGGGCTGGAGCACTCGAACATGCTGGCTCTTTTCGAGCAACCTGCGAACGAGGACGTTGCCGAGGCGACCGCCTCCACCTGTGACTAGGGCCCGCACGGGGCGGAGTGAATCACGATTGGGGCGGTGTCTCAAGCCTTCGCGGTCTTCGCAAAAACCCGTGCGATGAGGTCCTTCGCTTCCTGCTGAACGCGGGCGAGATGCTCTCGCCCCTTGAAGCTTTCCCCGTAGATCTTGTACACGTCCTCGGTGCCGGAGGGTCGCGCGGCGAACCAGCCGTTGTCCGTCGTGACCTTGAGCCCGCCGATGGGCTCGTCGTTTTCCGGAGCCTTCGTGAGCACCTGTTTGATCGGCTCCCCCGCCAGCTCGGAGGCATCGATGTCCGACTCGCTCATCGCCTTGAGGGCGGCCTTTTGCTCCGGCGTCGCAGGCGCGTCGATGCGTTCGTAAACGGGATCCCCGAACTGCGCGGTCAGGCTGCGGTAGCATTCCCCCGGATCTCTGCCCGTGGTCGCCGTGATCTCTGCGGCAAGCAGATTGAGAAGAATTCCGTCTTTGTCGGTCGTCCAGACCGTTCCATCCTTTCGAAGGAACGAAGCGCCCGCGCTTTCCTCACCGCCGAACCCATACGACCCATCGATCAGCCCGTCGACGAACCATTTGAAGCCGACTGGCACTTCGGCGAGACGGCGGTGCAGATCACGAGCGACCCGATCGATCATCGCGCTGCTGACGAGTGTCTTGCCGACGGCCGCACGCTCGGGCCAATCACGCTCCGTGAACAAGTAGCTGATCGCCACGCTCAGATAGTGATTGGGATTCAGCAGTCCCCAGCTCGGTGTGACGATGCCGTGACGATCGAAATCGGTGTCGTTCCCAAATGCAATGTCATACTGGTTCCGCAGGTTGACCAACCCCGCCATGGCGTAGGGGGAAGAACAATCCATGCGAATTTTCCCGTCGCGATCGAGCGTCATGAACGAAAAGGTCGGATCGATCGTTTCGTTCACGATTTCCAGATGAAGCCCATGACGCTCGGCGATCCGTGGCCAGTACTCGATGCCCGCCCCGCCCATCGGATCGACGCCGATGCGCAAGCCTGCACCCGATATCGTCTTCATGTCGATGACGGACTCGAGGGCATCGACGTAGGGAGTGATGAAATCGTACATGTGCGTCGTCTCGGCGCGCAGAGCTGCATCGTAGTCGAGGCGCACGACATCCTTGAGGCCCGCTGCCAAAAGCTGATTGGCGCGTTGCTCGATCCAAGATGTCACTGCGGTATCCGCAGGACCTCCATGAGGGGGATTGTATTTGAAGCCTCCGTCCTCGGGTGGATTGTGCGATGGGGTGACGACGATTCCGTCTGCCTCGCGTTCGCTATTTCGGTTGTGCTCGAGAATGGCAAAGGAGATTGCAGGCGTGGGCGTGAAGTGCCCCTCGGCCGCAATGCAAGTTGTGATGCGGTTCGCAGCCAGAACTTCGAGCGCCGTCTTCGCAGCGGGCGTCGATAGCGCATGGGTATCGCTACCGAGATAGAGAGGCCCGTCGATGCCCTCGGCCTGTCGGTAGTCGCAGATGGCCTGGGTAGTGGCGAGAATATGCGCCTCGTTGAAGCTCAGGCGCAGTGCCGAACCCCGGTGACCCGAGGTGCCGAAGCTCACCCGATGAGAAGGCTGGCTCGGATCGGGCTTGCCATCGTAGTACGCGTCGATGAGCTTACCGAGGTCGACCAGAGCCTCTGGCGGAGGGGGTTGCCCCGCGAGCGGGTGTGCATTCATCGAGAGGCTTCTAGCAGCCAACCGATGGTTTGACGAAGCCCCGACACCGCTTGGTCAGTTGCCGCCGCCGAGCTGCTCGGAAAGGTAGCGCTCCTTGCCGATTACCTCGATCACGTGGAGCTGGGCCTCGAGCCAGTCGATTCCCTCTTCCTCGTCCTGGAGGATCGTTTCGAGAAGCTCGCGGGTGCCGTTGTCGCCTTTGCCCCGGCACAAGGCAATGCCGTCGTTCAGCCGCTTGACGGCATCGTACTCCAACTCGAGGTCGAGCCGGTGCTGCTCGATCGGATCCTCTCCGACCTTGACCGGGAAATAGCGCTGCATGTTGGGCACGCCTTCGAGGAACAAGATGCGCTCGATCACCTCGTCGGCGTGCTTCATCTCCTCGATGGACTCTTGTCTCTTCTTCAGGGCGAGCTTGTGAAAGCCCCAATCCTCACACATCTTCGAATGAATGAAGTACTGATTGATGGCGGTGAGCTCCGAGGTGAGGACCTCGTTCAGCACGGCGATGACTTCTTCGTTGCCCTTCATGGAGTTTCCTTCGTGCGAGCATAGAGACCGCCAACTTGGGTGGCAATGCTGCGCGCCTGAACTTGAAAGGCGATTTCAGTTGTTGCCTCAGCCTCGAGCTGCGCGCGCTGCGATCGAGCCTTGCGGGTCGTGGTGTATCTCGAGAAGGCGATCGATCGCCGGCCGACAGCCGCCGCAGCCGCCACCTGCTCCACAGGCTTCCCGGATCTCATTCGAGCTTCGAGCACCCGCGCTCAGGCACTGGCGAATGGTGGCGTCGTTGACCGCATGGCAGTGACACACGAGCATTTCCTGATTTATAGCGCATGGAAGTTGCAAATCAAATTCAATAGATTCCCTGCCCCAAAAACGCAATGATTCCGGGGATACACCCTACGCCTTACTCCGCTGCGTCCCAGGCCTGGTCGCCGTCGTTCGGACGGACAGAGGCGCTCGACCCCGCTTCGTCCGGGTCGAGGGGGCTGAGACCGACCGCTTGCAGAAGCGCGAGATCGGAGTCGTGGTCGGGATTGCCGGTGGTCAGAAGCTTGTCGCCAAAGAAGATGCTGTTTGCCCCTGCCATGAAGCACAAAAGCTGGGCCTCGCGGCTGAGCGATGCGCGACCGGCCGAGAGACGTACGCGCGCGCGCGGCATCATGATGCGGGCGGTGGCGCACATTCGAACGAGCTCGAGCGAATCGACGGGCTCTTGGTTGGCAAGCGGCGTGCCGGGCACCGCGACCAACGCATTGACCGGGACGCTCTCGGGATGCGGCGAAAGATTGGCGAGCGTGACCAGCATTGCCACGCGATCGTCGACGCTCTCCCCCATGCCGATGATGCCTCCCGCACACACCGAAATGCCAGCCGCTGCAACCCGCGCGATCGTCTGAAGCCGGTCCTGATAGCTCCGGGTGGTGATGATCGCGCCGTAATAGTCTTCGGACGTATCGAGATTGTGGTTGTAGGCGGTCAACCCCGCATCTTTGAGCTGTTGTGTTTGCTCGTCGTCCAGCATCCCGAGCGTCGCACACGCCTCGAGCCCGAGCGCTCGAACGCCGCGAACCATCTCGAGCACTTGCTGAAACTGACGGCTGCCCTTCTTGGGGCTGCGCCACGCAGCTCCCATACAGAACCGGCTGGCGCCAGCTTCCTTGGCCTGTCTCGCCTTGTCGAGGACGTCCTTCACGTCCATCAGACGCTCGGCCTCGACGCCGGTGTCGTATTTCGAGCTCTGGGGGCAGTACGAGCAGTCTTCGGGACATGCCCCCGTTTTGATCGACAAAAGCGAGCAAAGCTGCACCGCGTTGCGGGGTTGGGTGCGGCGATGAACCTCCTGCGCCCGAAACAGGAGCTCGGTCAACGGAAGATCGTGCAGCGCGCGCGCTTCTGCTTTGGTCCAATCGTGGCGGGCTTCGCTCATCTGCAGCCTTCTAGCAGAGTGCCTTGAAAGCGCTAGGTTCGCCGCGTAGGGTCCGTGAATCTTGACCGAGGGAATCGATTCACCCTTTGCTTCCGCGGCTGCCATCGCCACAACCAAAGACGAACCTTCGACGGTCGTGGCCTGGATGCCTCCACTCGCGTGGATGTCGGGCATCGCGGCTCTGTTCGATCTCATCATCAACCGCGCGCTCGTGAAGCTGGGTCATGACGCATGGTCGATGCAGGCATTGATTCGACTGGACCAATGGGGCGGCTTTGCTCGCAATCTGAGCGTCGTGAGTGGGCTGGTCGCCCTCTCGTTTTGCCTGGTCGCGCTTTCTTCACGAAAGAGCGGGCTGCCGCTTTCCGCACGTGGAGGCATCGCCGGCTTCGGATGGGTACTGATTCCGATCATCGCGCTGATGACTTTCTTGCCACGCGCATGGACCCGACCCGAGTTGGTTCTCGTCGTGGCCGGACTCGCGCATGCCTTGATGCTGTTGCTAATCCTCGCTGGGCTGCACTGGCGTTCCACGAAAGCCACGCTGACTGCGCTGGTGCTCACGCTGGTCGCCGCTTTCAGCGGGATCGTTTCGATGATCATCGCCTTGATCGGAAACAGGACGTATTGGGAGCAGACCGAACGCCTCTCGAACGCATTTCGGTGGTCGGGCGAGCTCGCCTATCTCGCGGTGCCGCTGGTCCTCGGTCTGGCGGTCTCGATCCCATGGCGAAAGACCCGTGGCAAAGCGGCGCTAGCCTTGTCGATGCTCGCTGCGGCATCGGTCGCGCTCGCGATGGTCGTTTGGCAGCGAGCAGCCGGACGGGATTGGCCGACGGTCTTGTACGGGGCCCTACGACTCGATCTCTTGCCCGACCGCCACACACTCGTCTACGCGGTGCCACTCGGCATCGGCTGGGCCGTGACCGCAGCAGCGGCAATCTCGAAGGATCCCGCACGCCGTCAGATGGGCGCGGCGCTCTTGCTGTTGCTCAGCAGCGGCTACGCGCCCCGCACGCCGGCCGCCCTGGTGACGACGAAAAACGCGACACGAGGTTCCACGGAACGCGGCGGCCAAGGCCGGGGCTTGACGGAACACGACACGGGGATGTGTCGAACGGCTCGGCTTAGGCGCTAGCGTGGGGGAGGCGGGGTGGGGATGAAGGGCCCACAACGCAGCGTCCACATCTCGCCATCGGTCGTGCGCAGCGTCGTCGAGTCGTCGACCAAGTTCCCGGAGGACGGGTCGCGACGGGCGTGCTCGCGAGCGGGACCCGCTCGCCCGACTCCTCAAGTCATCGCACGACTAGGCTCCCGCCCCCTCGCTGTGCTGCCCATCCCGACCCGTCCTCCT
>LJTN01000083.1 GCA_001303415.1 Myxococcales bacterium SG8_38 | reverse complement strand
GCGATGACAAGGAACGTTTGGTGACCCCAGCGAGGTTCGAACTCGCGTTACCGGCGTGAGAGGCCGATGTCCTAGACCACTAGACGATGGGGCCTTTGAATCACTTTTGCGATGGCGTGTTTAACACTGTCCCGCCTGCCCCGCATCCGTAATCCCGGAATCGAGGGCGGTGGCTCGGGGACTAGGATTCGAACCTAGATAGCGAGAACCAGAATCTCGAGTCCTACCGTTAGACGATCCCCGAATGGTCCCAGACACCGTAACGCGGGGCGCCGGGCGGCGGCACTATAGCGGCAACATCCGGCGCAGCAAGCACGGCCCTTCAGGCCAATGCCTACTATTTTAGTCAACTATTCTTGACTCTTTTAACAGCATAATCCGGTATTAGTCTCACAATTCTGCAATTGTTGACTTGACCTGCCGGAAAACTACGGAATAGTCAGAGCTTGCAAGCAGCAGTTTGAGCGGCTCGCGCACAGGAGCACCATGATTTCGTGGAAAGAACAGCTCAGCGGTCGAATTCCGGAGCAACTCGGCGGTGAGGTCGATCTCTTCGAGGGCCAGATCGAGCTCAAGAAACAAGGCAAGATCGACGACAAGATCTTCGCCGAGACGCGTCTTCGCCGCGGGGTATACGGCCAACGATACGACAACGGGCTCCGCGACGATGGCACCGGCCAGCGGCCCCTCACCTTCCCTTGCGGCGATCTGACCAAGGGCCCCGACACCGTCTGGGACGCGCCGGGCATGATGCGCATCAAGATTCCATTCGGCAAGCTCACCGCTGAGCAGCTCGACGTGCTGAGCGAGCTGGCCGAAGAGTATTCGGACTCGATTCTGCACGTCACCACGCGACAGGACATTCAGCTTCACTTCGTTCACATCGAGGACTCGCCCGACATGATGCGCCGCTTGGCGGCGGTCGGGATCACCACCCGCGAAGCGTGCGGCAACAGTGTTCGCAACGTGACGGCATGTGAGTATGCGGGCGTCTGCAACACGCAGTCGTTCGATGTCACACCGTACGCAAACGCGATGGTGCAGTTCCTGTTGGGGCACCCCGACGTTCAAGACTTCGGTCGGAAATTCAAGATCGCTTTTTCCGGCTGCGAAGACAATCCTTGCGGTCTCGTCACCTTCCACGACCTCGGCGCGGTCGCCCGAGTCAGAGATGGCAAACGCGGCTTCCGCGTCGTGGTCGGTGGGGGGCTCGGTGCGGTGCCCGTGGAAGCCAAAGTGCTGGCGGAGTTCTGCCCCGAAGAAGAGCTGCTTCCGCTCGCCCAAGCGGTGTCGCGCGTATTCGCTCGCCTCGGCGAAAAGCAGAGCCGCGCGCGCGCACGGATCAAGTTCCTGGTACAAAAGCTCGGCATGGACGAGTTCAAGCGGCTCGTCGCCGCGGAGCGCGAAGGCCTGCGCTACGACGAGCGCTGGACGGCGTTCCTCGAGGACCTGCACGCGACCGACGAACGACCGGTGCGGAAGGCGGGCGGGATTCCATCCGATGCCTCTGCCCGCTTCCGGGCCTGGGCCAAGCACAACCTCAAGCCCCAAGCGCAAGACGGCTACTACGTGGCCGTGGTGAAGCTCCCGCTCGGAGACTTCACTTCCGCGCAGGGACGCGCCCTTTCCGATCTGGCGCGCGAGTACACCGGCGATTCCATTCGCTGCACCGTCGAGCAAAACCTCGCCTTCCGATGGCTGAGCGGCGCAGATGCGGTCGCCTTCTACGAACGCCTCGATGCCCTCAACCTCGGGGAGCCTGGCGCGGGCACCATCACGGACATGACCTCGTGCCCCGGCACCGACACCTGCAAGCTCGGCATCTCGTCATCGCGCGGGCTCACCGGCGAGCTTCGCAAGCGGCTTTCGGTCATTCAGGAAGATCTCGATCCGGCGGTCAAGGCGCTTCGCATGAAGGCCAGCGGCTGCTTCAACTCCTGTGGTCAGCATCACGTCGCCGACATCGGCTTCACCGGCGTGAGCCGTCAGGTGGGCGGCCGGAAGGTTCCGCATTTCAACATCGTGCTGGGCGGCCAGTGGACGGAGAATGCCAAGAGTTATGGCCTGGTCGTGGGGGCGGTGCCCTCGAAGAACGTCCCAAAGGCCGTCGAGCTGATCACCAAGCACTACCTGGCCAATCGCAACGAGGACGAGAGCTTTCAGGCGTTCATCGCGCGCGTGGGCAAGAAGGACTTCCGCAAGGTGCTCGCCCCGCTGCAGAAGCCGCCCTCTTACGAGCAAGACCCGAGCTTCTACAGCGACTGGGGCGACCCGCGAGAATACACCATCGGTGACATCGGAGTCGGCGAGTGCGCGGGCGAGATCGTGCCCTTCGTGGAGTTTGGTCTGCAGGAAGCGGAACAGCAGCTTCACGATGCGCAGGACGCCCTCGATGCAGGTCAGGCTACGGCCGCCGCAGCAGGTGCATTCAACGCGATGGTGACCGCCGCCAAGGCGCTGGTCCGTCACCTGGACGTGCAGGTCAAGGACGATCCGAGCGACGTGGTCGCCCACTTCAAGACGCATCTACACGACACCGAGCTCTTCCACGATCCGTTCGCCAAGGGGAAGTTCGCGAGCTATCTCCTGCAAATGCACGGAGAGAAGCCTTACGAAAACGCCGATCGAGAGATTGCGCACCGCACCCTCGACGAAGCGCAGCTGTTCCTCGAGGCCGCGCACGCGTGCTATCAGCGTCTGACCCAGTCGCGAGCCGCCGTCGCCGCAGAGTGAGCAAACCGACATGCACGCCACGAAATTTCAGGTGAAGCTCTATACCAAAACGGGAGAGATCGAGCTCGGGACGCTCATCCCCGTGTTTCACGAGTGGATCCGCGAAAAGAAGATCCCCGACGAGCTCCTCATCGACGTCGCGGATTATGCGCACGTTCCGCAGGGCCCGGGTGTGGTGCTGATCGGCCACCAGTCCGATTACTACCTCGACGTGGCCGATGACCGGCCCGGCTTGCTCTACAGCCGCAAGCGCGGTTTCGACGGGGATCTCCAGGCTGGTATCGACGACGCATTCCGCCGTGCGCTCCGGGCGTGCCAGTTGCTCGAGGAGGAAAGCGACCTCGGCTTCGAGTTTTCTACGAGCGAGGTGTTCTTTCGGGTGCAGGATCGTCTGCGCGCTCCGAACGAAGACGCGACATACGAAGCATACAAGCCCGCGCTCGAGCGAGCCGCCTCGTGGTTTTTTGGCGGCGCGCCGTCGCTCGAGCGCCTCGGCGGCAAACGCGATCCTTTTGCGGTGCGCATCCACACCGGAAGCACGGGCTGCGTGTCCGACGCACTTTCGCGCAACTGACACACTCCTGCGTTGTTTTTGGGACGCGTGCCGGTTTCGCGGTACAAACGTGAACCAGGAACGAACGTGCCGAAGCACCCTCCCCTCCCACTTCTCGTGCTCCTGATCGGGAGCCTCCTTGCCTCTGCTGCCTGCTCCCGTGGCGGGACGGACGCCCCCGCCGAGGACGAAGACTCGGCTCGGCTCGCTCGGGGCAACGACGCTTCCATCGACAAAGTGCGTGCGGCTGCGCGCGCGCTGGCCGAGCCGGGCCCCACGGTCGACTACGTGGCGGCCGAGATGGAAGGCGTGGTCAAAGCGCGTACCAAGAGCCAAGCGCTTCTCTACTACGACGGATACCGCGCTACCCTCATCACGCCAGGCGAGCAGGTGACGCAGATCACCTTCGACCTCATCGATGCGAAGCCCACGGTCGAGCAGCTCACCGCCGTGTTCGGAACGCCCGAAGACACCCGCAAGGGCATGCTCTATCGCTTCGAGGCGCACGCCACCGGCGCGACCATCCTGATCCTCGCAGAGCCGGTTTCCATGCCAGCCGACGAGGGAAGCCTCGTGCATCGTATCGTGATCGAAGGCGCTCGTACTCGCTAGGCGCGTGCCCCAAAGAGCGCCTGAATCCGCGCGATGACCCGCTGGTCTGCGGGTGGAAGCGCGTAAGCGCCGAGATCGGCGGGCGCGACCCATGCGTGGTCCGCAACTTGAAGATGCCGCACCTCGCCGGCACGGAGCTCGCATCGATAGAAGAGCAGCAGCACGTCCTTTTCGGGGTACCGATGGTGGGTCACGTCGAGCACCTCGGCGACGCCGACCTCGATGCCGCACTCTTCACGGCACTCGCGCGCCAAGGCCTCCTCGGCCGTCTCGCCCTCTTCGAGCTTGCCGCCCGGAAACTCCCAAAAGCCTGCCAGATGCTGCCCTTCGCCACGGCGCGTGAGAAGGACGCGCCCATCGTCGATGATCACCGCCGCCACGACGACGACGGGCACCTCAGGGCCTCTCCCCGATGGCACGCAGCAACTGCGCCTTGGCGATCCGCAGACCGATGGCCGAGTCGACGACGTCCACCTGCGCTCGAATCAGCTCGGACTGCGCTTGCAGCAGCGTGGTGGTGTTCACGATCCCTGCTTGAAGCTGCTCGCGGGTCACCCGGTATCCCTCGCGCGCCGCGGCCAGCCCGAGTCGCGCCGATTCCATCGCCTTTTGCGCCGCTTCGATCCCGTGATAGCCCTCGGCGACCTGCACCCGAACGTTTTGCTCGAGGATCGTGACGTCGGCGTAGGCTTGTTGAAGGTCTCCCTGGAGCTGCCGCGAGCGCCCCTGCGCGTTGATCGTATCGTTGGGAACCCATCGAATGGCCGCGCTCACCTCCCACGTGGCGATGAAGCGATCCTGCTGGGGAACGACGCGCAGGTTCGGATTCGAGTACTCGGCCCCGGCGCGGAGCAAGAGATCGGGCGCGCGGCCGCCGTTGGCCGACCGGAGCTGGTGCTCGGTCACTTCGATGTACTTGCGGAGCGCCAAGAGGTCTGGACGATGCTGGGAAGCGCGCTGTTGGAGCTCGTCCTCGGTCCCCGTCGGAATTCCGGTGACCGGCTCCGAGAGATCTTCTCCGAGGGACGGAGGCTCGTCGGTCAGCATGAGCGCCTGGAGCGCGCGGGCCGCAACCTGCAGCCCGAGATTGGCTTGCTCGACCGCGACACGCGCTGCTTCCTCTTGGGCCTGCACCCGAAGAAGATCCACGCGCGCAGCCGAGCCCGCGTTCACCAAAGCCTCGGTTTCCGCGCGCTGGGACACAGCCGCCTCGAGAGCAAACTTGGCCACTGCGAGCCCCGCTTCCGCGCGCGCGTAGTCGTAGTACGCTTGCCGCGCATCGAACGCGACATTGTTGTTCTCGGCCTCGATCTGGTACTGCGCCGCGATCTTGCTCTTCTGGGCAGCGCGGTAGGCGGGCAAGGCTTGGGCAAGCGACCCGGTGAACGAATAGGTGAGGGCCGCGGTGAAATCGATCTGCTGGGTGAGCACCGGAAACTCGTAAGTGGCGAGACCCGTCCAGAGCTGCTGCGCGGCCGGATCCTGGAGCTGACTTATCAAGCCCTGGAAGTCGAAATCGCTACCCGTCGTGAGCCCCGCCTGCTCCACCGGATTCAACCTGGAGTAGCGCGCAACCAGCTCGAGCTGAGGCACCAAGCCGGACATCGCCTGGAGCGCTCCGCCCTTGGCCTGCAGCAGCAGCGCGCTGGTACGCTCGATCGCCGGCGAGACGTCCACCACCCGGGCCATCGCCTGGTCCGAGCTCAGGCCGTTCGGGACGTAGAGCGAACGCAGCGCTCGGGCGGCGGCATCGTCGCCCTCGGCGACCGGTTGCATGTCCGAATCGACCTCGAATCCGGGCGGCGCTTGGGCGCGACTGCGGCTCAGGCTCGGACTCAGCGACGAAACGACGCCAGCAAGGACGATGAGGACCGTGAATCGATGAATGCTCATGAATGCTCCTTACGAGAGGCATGATACGCAAGCCAATGATGGGCCAGCTTGCCGGCCCGGCGGCGCTAACCTATAGCCGTGGATCATGGCCGAGGGACTCAAAGTTGCGGTGGTGGGCGCCACTGGAATGGTGGGTGTGGAGATGCTGCGCGTGCTCGAGCAGCGCGCATTTCCGGTGCGCGAGCTGGTGCCGGTGGCATCGGCTCGGAGCGCGGGCAAGACCGTGACCTTCCAGGGAACCGAGCACAGGGTGGTCGAGATTTCGCCCGAAGCGTTCGAAGGGGTGGACCTCGCTCTTTTTTCGGCGGGCGGCGGCACTTCCCGACACTGGTCGCCGATCGCGGTGAGCAAGGGCGCGATCGTGGTCGATAACTCCTCTGCGTTCCGGACCGATCCGGAGTGCCCGCTGGTCGTGCCGGAGGTCAACGCCAGCGCGGCGGCCAATCGCCCGAAGGGAATCCAACCCCAACTGCTCGACCATTCAAATGGTCGTCGCCCTCAAACCGCTCCACGACGAGGCCCGCCTCAAGCGCGTCGTCGTCTCGACCTACCAAGCGATCAGCGGCGCCGGCGCCCAGGCAGTCGCCGCGTTCGAGGCGCAGGAGGATGCCACGGCGCGCGGGCTCGACGTCGACAAGCAGAAGCTTTCCGGCCAGTTGAGCCGCAATCTTCTCATGCACTGGAAGCCGGATCCCGACTCCGGCTACCAGGAAGAAGAGCTCAAGATGGTGTCGGAGACTCGCAAGATTTTCGGAGACCCCTCCATCGCTGTCTCACCGACGGCGGTGCGCGTTCCCGTGGTGACCGCCCACAGCGAGTCGATCACGGTCGAAACGCACAAACCCCTCACCGCAGCCCGCGCACGCGAGCTCCTCAGCAAGGCCGAGGGCGTCGAGGTGGTGGACGACTTTGTGCATGGGGTCTACCCGCAGCCGATCGCGGCGGGCCGCGACCCGGTGTACGTCGGCCGAATCCGCGAAGACATCGGAAACCCCGGTGGAATTCAGATGTGGGTCGTGTCGGACAACCTCCGGAAGGGCGCGGCCCTCAATGCGATCCAGATCGCCGAGCACGTTCTATTAAGGTGACGAAATGTCAGGGCTTGGCGTAGAAGAGGCCTGGATGATGCCACTTTGTCGGCCCGCCTCCCGAAAACACACGGCTTTTGGTCCGCCGAGATTGGCCCGGGGATTGCAGACCCCTCAAGGAATGAAAAGACTCCTTCTTGGCGTGGTTTTGGTTGCGGGAGCGCTGCCGTGCTTCGCATCGACCTCCTCTGCGCAACTCGTAGACGCAATCTCGTCGATCGACGGTGACGTATTCGTCGACGACGCCCAGACCCGTTATTTCAATAGCCGCCACTGTGGGGTCTCCGGCACGGGCGGCTCCGGGGGGACAGGGGGTACAGGCACGGGAGGCGCGGGCGGGTCGGGCGCTGTGGCGGCCCTAACGCTCAAGAGCCCCGAAGACACCCCCTTCCAGATTCGATTGGATCAGAGCAATACGAGCTCCGAGGTCATTCTTTGGATCGGTAGCGCAGGGGCAGAATGCAACCGTGAAGCCCAACGCGAGGTGAACGCGGCGGTTTGCGCACCAATCCGAGCAGCCGAACCAATTCCCGTAGCCACCGACTTCTTGGTGACCGGCCTCTTTCTTCAGGACTTGCTCGACCCCAACACGGAAGGGAACCCGATCGCGACTTGTGACTCCTCTGGACTTCAGGGCACCGAGTACAAGATCTTCGTATTCCGTGCAGCGCCAGCGGGGGATGTCGCCCCCGAGCAGTATGGCATCGCGTCGTTCCGGATCGACGTCGCGGCGCCGAACGCACCGGTGGTGGACACCTCACCGCAAGAGCAGACGAACTTCCAGATCACCTGGCAGGATCCAAATCCGGTGGACCTCATTCAATTCTGGAGCTTCTACGCTTCGAGCGAGGACGACCCGACGACTGCGGTGCG
The DNA here is from genome assembly GCA_001303415.1 of Myxococcales bacterium SG8_38. GTDB lineage: Bacteria > Myxococcota_A > Polyangia > Polyangiales > Houyiibacteriaceae > SG8-38. Next base: position 19,191 of record LJTN01000083.1, on the reverse strand, counting down.
GCTGGACATCAGGGCACCGCTCAGCGCGCGGAGCCAGACCATATCCTCTGGGTCGCTTGGGCTTGCAGAGGGCGAGACCGCGTACATCTTCGTGAGCGCCTTCGACCAGGCGTTCGTGTCGGACGAGACCGACGCCAACGAAGGTGAGCTTTCCGAAGGAGTGATGGCGACCTACGTGGCGGTGGAAGGATTCTGTGCCACGACGGGAGATTGCTCGGCTTGCTCGGTCTCCCCGATGATCCTGCCCAACGGCCAACCGAGCGCGGGGCTCTGGCTCTTCGCGCTCTTGCTGGCGGTCTTCGTTGCGTGGAGGCTGCGCCGGTGAAACCTGCTGCTTCGGTCCTCGTGGCCTTAGCCACCATGGGCTTGTGCGTCCCGATCGCGCGCGCCGAAGCCATTGGCCAAGCGGAAAAAGAGGGCTGGAGCCCGGAGGGCTATCTCTTGTCCCTGGGCGTGGGGGCCTATCACCCCTCCGGAAACGAGGACTTCGATCGGTTCTGGGCGGGTGACAACGGCCCGCTCATCCTGGTGGAGTTCGATTTCTTCCTCTACCGGATTCCCTTCCTAGGACCGATCGGCATCGGCATCGGAGGAGGCTGGGCAGGCTACAAGGGCCCCGTCCCTGACACGACGCAAACCACCAAGTTCAGCATCTTCCCTCTCAACACCATGGCCGTGCTTCGAATCGACGCGCTGGCCCGAGAAACCCCCGTGCCCTTGGTGTTCACGGGCAAGATCGGCTACACGAACGTCTTCTACAACGAGGACGACGGCAGCGGCAAACAAGGCGGACGAAGCGGCGGGCTTGGCTGGGCCGCCCAGCTCGCGCTCGAGCTCAACTTCATCAACCAGCGGCGAGCCAACGCGCTCGACGAGGACTGGGGCATCAACAGCTCGTTCTTCTTCTTCGAGCTGGCGGGAGCTGACGCCAACAGGCCGGACGCCCGCGTGGGAGACAAGCTGTACTTCACGGGCGGCGTGGGGCTCACCTTTTAGCTTCTGCACAGAGGCTCGGCGAGTGTCGGGCGATCGAAGGCATCTCCTGGCCCGTCGAAACGCGACAGCACGATGTCGACCAGCGTGAGCCCTTGAGGCGGCGCGGTTTGGCCTGCGTGAGCCCGTTGGGCTTGCTCACCCAACATTCCCGGCACGTCATTTGGTGACAGCCTCCCGCGCCCGATGTCGACGAGCGTTCCCACCATGATCCGCACCATGTTCTTCATGAACGAGTTGCCGACGATCTCGACGGCCAACAGGTCCGGCCGCCCGCCCCATCCGGGGCACAGGCTGACCTGGCGCATCTCGCGCACCACGACTTCCCGCTGGTCTCCGGATTGCCGGAACGCGCGAAAGTCGTGCTCGCCGACGAAGAAGGCGGCGGCTGCGCGCATCGCGTCGAGGTCGAGGTAGTCTTCGACCCGATCACCCCGCGGACCGACGTCCTTTCGCATGCCGCTCGGCCCGAGCTGCCAAGCTTGGCGGCGGATCATCGGGTCCCGGCGCGGCCCGCACCGGATGAGATAGCGGTACCGCTTGTGCGCGGCATGAAAGCGCGGGTTGTAGCGGCGGAAGCAGGCCCGGGCGTCATGGATGACGATGTCTTCCGGCAGCCGCGCGTTGAGCCCGCTGATCCACCCCTCGCGGGGCACTTCGATCGCGGCAGCAAAGCTGGCGATCTGTCCCAAGGCATGCACCCCCGCGTCCGTTCGGCTGCAGCCACGGACCTGGCTGTGCTCGATCCCCATCTCATCGATGGCTTCTTCGATCATGCCTTGGATGGTCCGAAGCCCAGGCTGCGCCTGCCAACCATGAAAATCCGTGCCGTCGTAACCGAGGCAAAGGCACACCCCGTGCATCAAGGAAGGCTTTTCACCCATCATCGCGCCCGCTGGCACGCTAGCGCGAATGACCCCCATTGCCTATCGTTCGGCCGATGCGTTGGCTATGGATGACGGGCGTCCTGCTCCTGGCAAGCCCAGTGGAAGCACAAGTGCCCCTGCCCCTGACACTGCCCCCGACTTCCCTCCTCCCAAATTCGCCGTCGTCGTCGCCGGCGATCCAGACGAAACCCTTCGCAACACCGCGGCCTTCATCGAAACCGAGGCGGCCCGTTCCGGCTTACGAGCACCTACGGACCCGACGCTTCGCGCGGCGCTGCGCGGCGAGCCTTCGACCGAAGAGGATGGTCTCGAAGGCTTGCGATCGATTCGGCGAGGCCTGGGCGTCGATCCGGCGAAAGACCTCACAGCGTACCAGCGCATCGGTCTCATCGCGGGCGCGGACGCCCTGGTCGTGATTCGGCGCGAAGGTGGCATCGTGATCGAGGTGTTCGACGTGAGCGCCGCCCAGTTCTACGAAGGCACGCTCACGTTCGCGCAGAGCACGTCAGAGCAACGCGCGCGGTTCATCGAAAGCCGCGCACAGCAAGCGCAGCTTCGCTGGACTAAGCCCAAGCCACCATCTACTGCGCCGGCCCCGACTGCGCAGAAGCCCGAGACGGGCCCTCCCGCAGACAAAAAAGAGGAGTCCCGGGCCAAACGGCGTTGGAAAAAAGCGTGGCCTTACGTGGTGGCCGGAGCGCTACTGGCCGGCGGTGTAACCTACCTCATCATTGATCGACGTAACACTGACGAGGTCGGCCCCCCGCTGCTAAGGTTTAGACCCGGTGAAGAGTAGACCCCAACCAGCTTTTCTCTCGGTAGTCCTATCGGTGCTCGCAACGGCCGTGCTGTCGGGCGATGCGTCCGCGCAGGAATCGCTCGATCTCGCGCTGCCCCCGCCACCGGACGGGTATGCCACCGAGCACCTGGGCTCGGTGACCTGGACGTTCCCCGTGTCGCTGCAGGATCGCGCTATGGAGCTGATCGAGCGCTTCGACGTTCACTGGCGCGAGGTCGTCGACGACTTCGGAGTGCCCATCGAGGACGACTTGATCATTCGGGTAGCCCGCAACCCACGCGAGATGCGCGCGCTGGCGCCGACCGGAGCGCCGCCGCCCGACTACGCGACCGGCGTCGCCTATCCGCATTGGGGCGTCATTCTGTTGACCATGTCGGCTCCGCAGACTTGGGAGCCGCCCGACCTCGAGGTCGTCCTCGTGCACGAGCTGTCTCACGTGGCCTTTCATCGCGCCGTGCTCGGTCACGAGGTGCCCCGCTGGTTCAGCGAGGGCGTGGCCATCCACCAATCGGAGGTCCGTTTGCTGCCCCGCATGGAATCGTTGCTGCGAGCCGCGGCGCAGCGGTCGATGCTTCGGCTCTCTGAGCTCGATGAGCATTTTCCTCGCCGTCCGTACGAGGTGAACTTGGCCTATGCGCAGAGCGCCGACGTCGTCGGCTTCTTGCGTCGAAGCGACAACGACGAGCGCCGCTTTCACCGGATGATCCAAGCGCTCCGCAGCGGCGAGACTTTCGACGTGGCGCTCGCCAATGCGTACGGGTGGACCCGCGTCGGCCTCGAGCGCCACTGGCGAGAGAGCCTCAGGACAAGGTACCGCATCCTGCCGGCGCTGCTGACCGGCTCGACCGTCTGGGTCGCCGCGGCGATTCTGGTGGTGGTCGCCTATCGCCGACGCCGCCGGTACCATCACACCAAGCTCAAGCAGATGGAGTACCGCGAAGAGCTCGAAGCGCTCCACGCCACGAGCCAGCCGTCACCCCCGCCGCTCGCTCGGTCCGAGAGGCTATCCGACGGCGGGGTACCCATCGTGGAGCACGACGGCGAGTCCCATACGCTTCACTGAGCGGGCGTAGCCGGTGCATTCAAGGTGGGGCGCCGGCGCCTTCGACCGCAACTGGGCCCTCAGGCCTGCGCCTCGGCTGCTTTTTCCGGATGGATCGGGAATTTCGGAGTCGTGCCCCGCTTTTCCAGGGTCTTCTTCCGATCCTTGCCTTGGGAGGCCTTTTTTCTGCGCCGTCGCGCCTTGGTCTTGCTGGTATCCGACATGAGAATCGTCCTGACGGCGGCTTGTAGTGCGGAGCGGCCGGGCCGTCAAACCCCGACCCCAGTCGCAGCGCCAACAGCCCGCAGGTACGCCATATGAAGCCGTTTAGTCACGGGTCCCGGGGCTCCCGAGCCGATCGTGCGCCCGTCCGCCGAAACGACCGGCATGACCTCCCGAATGCTGCTGGTGATGAAGGCTTCGTCGGCCTCGTAGAGCTCTTCGGGCCGCACCTCGGTCTCTTGGACTTCGATCCCTTCGGAAGCCGCTGCGGCAAGCACGGTTGCTCTCGTGATGCCGACCAGAATTCCCGGCTCCGGCTCCGGTGTCCGCACCCTTCCCTCCTTGACGACGAAGAGGTTGCTCGACGCGCCCTCGAGAATCTGTCCCCGGCGCCCGAGCATCAAGGCTTCCTGCGCGCCCCGTTGCTTGGCCTCGTGAACCGCCAAGAGGTTGGCGAGATAGTTGGACGCCTTGGCGCCCGACGCGCGCTCGTCATCGGTGGGTCTCGAAGCCCTCAACAAGGCGACGGCGATGCCTCGTTCGTAGTGCTGCGCAGGTGGCAGCGACAGCGGCGCGACGATGATGACGCGAAGGGGTTTCACCGCCGTCGATGGATCATAGGTGAGCGGTCCGGTCCCGCGGGTGATCACCACCCGCACGTACCAGTCACCGGAGCCCGCCGCTTGCAGGGCAGCCCTGATCTCCGACGAAAGCGCTTCGATGGAAACCGGCATGGGAATCATCAAGCGCTCGGCCGAGCGTGCCAAGCGCTCCAGGTGCTCGCGTTCGGCAAAAGGCACGCCCCCGTAGGTTCGGAACACCTCGAAGACGCTGTCGCCGTACAAAAAGCCGCGGTCGAATACGGATACCTGCGCGTCGGCGCTGTCGACGATGCGCCCGTCGATGGAGACCTTGCCTCGGAGCATGCTCTAGCCTTTGAGTCGGGTAAGGAGCGCGGAAGCCTGCGCGTGCGCGGCGTCTTCCGCAAGCGCCCTTTCCAGCATGGTGATCGCCTTGCGCGCGTCGTCCTGCTGGGCGGCAATGTCGCCGAGGTAGTAGTAGACGTCGGCCTTCTGAATGCCCGAGTCGGGCTCGAGCTTCTGCAGAAGCAACGCCCGGAAGCTCTTTTGGGCACGATCGAGGTCGCCGGTGGCATGGGTGAGCTTCCCGAGGTCACGAAGGATGGCCACGTTCGTCAGGTCGATCTTGAACGCGGCGTCGTACGCGTCGAGAGCCCCGGCCGCGTCGCCCGCGGCCGCCAGCGCTTGGCCGAGTCGGTGGTAGTGCAGCGCAAGCTCCTTGCCGCGCTGCCTTCCAAAGCTCTCGATGATGCGGCGCAAAATCGGCACGGCATCGTGCTGGCGACCGGCCGCCATGTAGAGATCACAGAGTGGAACCAACGCATCGCGGTCTCCCCCGTCGAGCGCGACCGCGCGCTCGAGGTAGCTCGCCGCCGCGGCCGGATCGCCGAGCTGCTCGCGGTAGAGGTTCGAAATAGCCCGCAAGAGCAAGACGCGCTCCCGATCGGAGGCGGCGCGCTCCAGCTCCTGATCGAGCACCTCGGCAAGCGCACGGTGGTCGCCGCTTGTCTCTAGGCCGTCCTTGAGCCGTTCTCGTGTGGCGAGATCCTGCGGGAACCGATCATACGCGGCTCGTAGCGTCCGGAGCGCCTGCCCGGCGTCCGACGCGCGTTGCTCCCAAACGTCCGCCGCACGGTGATAGAGCTGGGTCGCTTCCTGGCCGTCGAGGCGGGAAGCCAGCCGCTCCAGCGCGTCGGCGACCTTCGTCCAGCTCTGCTGACGTTCGTAGAGGTCGGCCAGCGCTCGAAGCGAGCGATCGTCGGGACCGAGCTCTTGGTTGATCCGCTCGTAGATTTGGATCGCCGCATCCACATCGTTCCGTTTGGTGCGGCAAACCTCTCCGATGCGTTCCAGCAGGCGGCGCCGCTCTTCCTCGGACGCAGCATCCACCTTGGAGGTCAACAGCTCGATCAGGTCCTCCCAGGCGCCGGTCGCCTCGAAGAGCCGCTCGAGATCCGCATGAGCCGTTCCGTTGTCGGGCTCGGCATCGAGCACGCGTCGAAACATCTCGATCGCCGCATGCTGATCGCGGAACGAGTGCTCGTAGAGCTGCGCCAATCGAAGCTGGAACGCCGTGAGCTCGGGTCCGGTCGCGCGCTCGGCGCGCCGTTCGAGCAGGGCGCGCAAGGCTTCGAGCCGGTCGTTATCTCGATAGAGCGCTTCGAGCGCGTCCATCGCAGCCGTGTCGTCGTCATCGAGCTCGAGGGCCCGCTCATAGGCCGTGATGGCGGCCCTGGGATCATTCAGCCGATCCCGGTAGACCTCTCCCATGGAACGGGCGATCGAGGCTTGAGCTTCCCCTGGCGCGACTTCGAGTTGACGTTCCAAGAGACCGACGACCTCGTTCCACCGGGACTGGGTCCCGCGAATGTCGCAAAGGGCGCGCAAGGCATCGGTGTCATTGCGGTCGATTGCGATCAGCGCCCGGAAGCATTCCGCGGCGAGCTCGCCCTGCGAAAGCTCGTCGCGAGCGAGCTCTGCAGCCTCTCGCAGAAGCACGATGCGCTGCTCGATGCTCGGCTCCACCTCGGACCAAGCGCGCAGCATGCTCACCAAGTCTGCTGTGCGCTGCTGGTCGCGCAGCAGCGCCACGAGCTGCTCGTGCGCCTCGATGGGCTCCGGCTCGAGCGGCAGCGCGTCGATGAGGGCTCGCTCGGCACGGGCCAGGTCGCCCATCCGGTCGCGGAACCAACCAGCCGACCGCAGTCGGAGCTCGTAGAGCTCGCGCCGCTCGAGATCCCCCTGGGCGGCGATTTCGTCGACCAATCCGTCGAGGCTCGACCAGCCCTGTGAGAGCTCGGCAAGCCGCTCGAGCGCATCGATGAGCGCGCCATCACGAGGATCGGTGCGAACGGCCTCTCGCATCATGGCGAGCGCTTGGTCGGGGCGCCCAAGGTCGTGCTCCCAGATCGCGGCGGCTTCCGTCAGGAGCGCGACCCGATCGGCCTCGGTCGGCGCCAGCTCGACGCGCTGCTCGTAGAGCTTCACCACCTGCTCGAGATCGCCTGCCCCCCGGTAGTACTCCTCGAGCAGGTCGAGGGCGCTGCCCGCCACCTCGGGCTTGGCGGCCAGGCTCTGAACCGCTGTCAGCGCCTCCTCGCGGCCTGGGTCTTGCGCCATGGCCTTTTCGAAGGCGCCCAATGCGCCTTCGAAGTCACCGAGATGGCTGGCCCGAAGCCGCCCCTGCCTCAGGAGCAACGTGGGCCGGTCTGCATCCTGCAGATCCAGGCGGCGCGAGATTACCTCGTGCAGACGCTCCCATTGGCCGGTAGCCTGAAGCAGCCGGTCGAGCGCCTCCAAAGTCTCAGCCTCGTCACCAAGCAGCGATCGAGCTCGCTCGTGGGCCTCGATTGCCCGACTCAGGTCGCGTACCTCGTCTTCGCAGATTCGAGCCACGCGACGGTAGAGCGCTGCGCCGCGATCCGGGTCCAAGCAGGCGTTCGCCTCGGCAAACAGCGCCTCGATCAGGTCGGACCATCGTTGCAGGCTCTTCGCCAGTCTCTCTGCACGGTCCAGGATCTCGTCGTCATCGGGACGCTCCCCGACCGACTGCAGCAGCGCGTCGAGCGCGGCGTTCGGGTCCTGCCGGCCCTGCTCGTGCACGTCCGCCAACGCGACCAGTTGTTCGGCCCGTTGGTGCGGGTCGGTCATCGCATCGGCACGCAGTCGAAGCAGCGTTGCCAGATCATTCCATCGCCCCTGCGCTCGCAAGTAGGGCTCGACCACGGCCGCCGCATCCTCGCGATAGTCGTCGAGCTTGGTGATGCGGAGCAGTGCCCGCACCGAAGGCTCGTGCCCGGCGTCGATCCGCAGAACCTGGCCGTAGACCGCGATGGCGCTGAGCTCGTCGTCGAGCTCGCGCTCCATGATGTTGCCAAGCTGATGGGTGATCAGGACCCGCTCGGACTCGTGGGCGGCTGCGTCGGCGCGCCGCTGCAGCACCTCCACCAGCTCCTGCCATCGGCCTTGGCGCTCGTAGAGACGGCTGAGGCCCTCGAGGGCGCCGCGATGCCCGGGATCCGCCTCGGTGACTGCCCGAAGCGCATCGCAGGCGGCGTCGGGTCGGCCGAGCTGGGCTTCGTAGAGCTCGGCCAAACGCAGCCCGAGCTCCACGACGACCTCGGCCTCCGTCTCGATCTGCATCCGTCGCTCGAGCACGTCGGCCAGGCGCTCGGAGTCGTTGACCGAGGCAAAGAGACGGTCGAGCGCAGCATAGGCCGCCGCATCGTCGGGGCTCTCGCCGGCCGCCTGCTCGTAAAACGCGACCGCGCGCCCGAGGTCGGAGAGCTGCTCCTCGTACAGGCCACCGAGGCGATTGAGAAGCTCGGCTCGCTCCTCGGGATCATGCAAGCGCTCGAGCTTCTGCTCGTAAGCCCATGCAAGCCCTTGCCAATCTCCTACCATCACTTGCAGAGCCTCGAGCTCGTCGAGAATTCCTTCTGCGTCGGGATCGGCCTCGAATACCCTCCGATGGGTCTCGATGGCGCCCCGCGGATCACCGAGCTCGCGGTCGCGGACCTCCGCCACCCGACGGAGAATCGAGCCGCGAAGCGTCGGCTCGTCCGTGGCCCGAACGGCCCGCTCGCAGGTTTCGATGAAGGGGCGCCAGCAGCGCAGCGCGGTCGCGACTCGATCCACCTCGGCGCGTGTGGCCTCGTCGTCGGGCTCGGCGACCCACGCCTTGCCCCACGCATCGAAGGCTTTGTCGAGATCCCTGCCCCGCGTCTCGTGCAGCTGTCCTATCTCTCGCCAAATCTCGGCCCGCTCCACCGCGTCGGCGACCTGCGCAGCCTTGGCTTGCAGGACGCGCACCAGGGCCTGCCAATGGTCGCTTTGCCGGTGAATCGGCTCCAGAATCTCGACCGCGCGCGGACCGTGGTCCGCGTCGTCGATCAGGCGAGTGACCGCCTGCAGCGTAGGCTCGTAGTCGGGACGCTCGGCGAGGATGTCCTCGAAAAGGTCGAGCGCCTGGGCTCGCTGCTGGAGCTTGCTCTCGGTGAGGGTGCCCAAGCGCTGGCGAAGCGCCAGGCGAGCTCGGGGGTCGGAGGCGTGGTCGACTTGCAGCTCGATGTGGGCCGCGAGATCCTCCCACCGCTCCGCGGCTTCGAGCAGTTGATCGAGGCGCGTGACGGCCTCGGCGTCCGCAGGATCGACCTCGAGAATCCGTCGGAAGGTGACGATGCCGTCTTCCGGCACGCCGAGCTCATCGACCTCGATCCGGGCTATCTCGTGCAGGATGGCGACCCGCTCGTCGTCTGCCTCGGCAAAGCTTTCGCGCTCGCGGTCGAGCTCGAGCAGCGCATCCCAGCGGCCGCTCCTCGCGTAGACGGAGGCCAAGGCGCGCCCGGCCTCTTTGTTGCTGGGATCGTAGGTGAGGGCCCGCTGGTAGAAATAGCCGGCTCGATCCAGCGCTTCGAGGCGTTCGTCGTAGAGCTTGGCGGTGGTGAGCGCGAGCGCGGCGGTATCGCCGTCATCGACCTCGACCGCACGCAAGGTCTTGTCGAAAATGGCGGCGAGCCTATCCCAACGTCCAAGCGCCCGCGCCAACCGCGTGAGCGTTTCCTTGCTGTGCTGATCGTGTGGGTCCTCGGCAAAGAGGCGACCGTACGTCTCGAGCGCGCCGTCGAGGTCTTCGAGGTGCGACTCCTGCACGTCTCCCAAATGCCGCAGAAGTGCGAGCCGCTGCGCGGGGTTTTCCTCACCGTCCAGACGCGCCTCGAGAATGCGGGTCACCTTGTCCCACTCCATTTTCCGCAGGTACAAAGGCTCGAGAAGCTCTGCGGCCCCCCGCCGGTGCTCGGATTGCTCGACGAGCGACTCGAGTGCCCGCACGGTCGGCTCGTGCTCTGGGTTCTGGCTCAATGCCTCGCGGAACTGATCGAGCGCACGCCCGGGCTCGCCGAGCCGCCGCAAGCAGAGCTCCCCGAGCTCGTACCGGACGGCCGCTGGATCGCCCACCCGTTGATCGATTTCCCGTTCGTACAAGCGGGCCAGCTCGTCCCACTGACGCGTCCGCCGATAGAGGCGCTCGAGCCCTTCGTAAGCCAACGGATGCTCGTTCTCGCTCAGCGCTTGGTCCAGCGCCTCGATCGCAGAATCCGGATCGTCGAGCTCGCTCTGGTAGAGGTGGGCCTGCCGAACCAGCAGCTCCGCCCGCTCCTCTCGATCGTCGCAAAGCTCTACTTTGCGCCCGAGAAGCTCGACCAGCTCTCGCGTGGCGCCCAAGCTTTCGACCAGCATCAACAGTGCATTGAGCGCTTCCCGATGGTCGGGTTGCTCTTCGAGAACCCGTTGGTACTGCGCGCGAGCGAAGTCCGAATCGCCGAGACGCATCGCCACGGCTGCAGCCTGCATTCGCACCTTCGTCCGCAGCTCGGCGTCGAGAAGCTCGGGTGCGATGGTGGCCAGGGTGGCCACTTGGTCGGAGAAACGTCCCGTCGTTTCGGCGTGGCGCTCGTATTCCCGGAGCACTCGCTCGAGATCCTCCAAGTCGACGCCTTCGCGAAGCGCTCGTCCCGTGAAAACGAACGCCGCATCGGCGTCGTCGCTTCCCACCTCGCTGATCTCGGCCGCGCGGAGCAGCGCGCGGACCCGTTCGGTCGGCTCGTCTCCGGACGCGATGATCTCGAGCATCCGAATCTGGTCCCCATATCGACCGCTCGCCTGGTATTGCTCGAACAACGCGTTCGCTGCAGCCGCGCGCAAATGACGGTCGGTGCCCGCAGCCAGCTCTTCGAGCGCCGCCAGAGTGGACGGATGCCCGGGGCTCGCTGCCAGAATCTCGCCGTAGAGCGCAAAGGCGCGCTCGCCTTCCGCGGTGCGCGTGCGCATGAGCTCTGCCGCCTCGAATCGAAATGCGACGCGTTCGTCGAGATCGACCGCGCCCTCGGCACGCATCTCGGTGACTTCGAGGAGCTCCTCCCAACGCTCCGAATCCCGGTATAGCCGCGCGAGCGCCCGAAGCGTGGCGTTATCCGAGCCGAACCTCGAGAGCACCTCGCGATGGGCATCGATGGCGTGGTCGACGCTTTCGATTCTCTCCTCGTACGTTTGTGCGATGCGGCGGCAGAGCGCCAGCCGCTCGTCCTCGCCGTCGGTCAGCTCGGCACGGCGTTCGAGCACCTCCACCAGGGCCTCCCATCGGCCGCGTTGCTCGTAAAGCCGCTCGAGAGCCGACAATGCATCCGCGTTGGCGGGGTCCGTCTCGAGCCGCTCGCAGTGGACCTCGATGGCCGCGTCCGGGTCGTGGAGGGTGTTCTCGAGCAGATCAGCGAGCATTGGGTAGAGCTCGGCCTTGCGGGCCTCGTCGTCCTCGAAGCGAATCTGGCGCCGGAGATCCTGGGCAAGCTCGGCGTGCTGTCCGGCAGCTCGGTGGAGACGCTCGAGCGCGCGTGATGCTCTCAGCACGATCTCGGGGTTGTCACGCTCGAAACGGATGAGCTGCTGATAGGCTCGCTCCGCACGCGCGGCGTTCGGCGCCGAGACGTCCCAGAGCTCGGCCAGCTCCAGCAGGATCTCGGTTCGAACGAAATCCTCGCCCACCGAATCGAGGCCTGATTCCAATAGCTCGGCGCGCTCCTCGTGCCGATCGAGCTTCGAGGCGAGGCGCGCAAGATCGGTCCTGGCGCTACCGTCGGCCACGTCCTCGCGAACGGCGCGCGCATACGCGGCGAACGCCAGGTCGTCGTCGTGAAGCTTGATTTCGCTGAGCTCGCCGAGGCGGCTCAGGTGCGCAGCGCGAGAAGCGGGCTCGGTGAGATCTTCGAGCTGCACCTCGAGCACCTTGGCGAGCTCGCCCCACGCGCCCTGGCTTTCGAAGATCGGCTGCAGGATGGCAGCGACCCGCTGCCGTTGGTCCCGCCGTTCCATCAGCCGTTGGAGCCCCTCCTGCGCTCGCAGATGCGTCGGGCTCGACTCCAAGACGAGCTCGTAGTGGTCGACCGCATCGACGAATCGTTCGAGCCGAGACTCGTATATCGTCCCAAGCTCGTATGCGAGATCGACCGCCTCCTGGCCGGTGGCCTCATCTAGGTCCCGGCGAAGCAGCTCCGCAAGCTCCGACCAACGCCCGAGCCGTGCGTAGAGCCGCTGGAGCGCGCGCCGCGAGGGCGTGTGCGTCGGATCGAGCTCGAGCGCTTGCTCGTAGCTGGCGATGGCCTCGGTGGGCTCGTCGAGGATTTCCTCGAACAGGAAACACAGCTGGAGAAGAAGATCGAGCTTGGTCCCGGCATCCGTCGTGGCCTCGATGCGCCGCTGATAGAGCGCCCGCAGCTCGTCCCACTCTTCATTTTTCGTATAGAGCTGCTTGAGCGCCGTAAATGCAGGCCCGTCGCCCGGCTCCTCGTCTAGAACGCGCCGGTGGAACCTGGCCGCATCCTCGGGGGCGCCCAGCACCACGTCGAACAGCTCGGCGGCCCGGCGGCAGAGCTTGACCTCGATGTCGCTTTTCGCCGCGGCGCCATCGATCGCGCGCGTCAACGCCTTGGCAAATCTCTCGTGAAGCCCCGCCGCTTCCGCGACGCCGCCGAGGCGCTCGAAGAGGTCGAGGTCGGTGGGATCGTCGAGGAATGCCGATTCGATTGCGTGGTACGCCCCTCGCGCATCGCCGAGCTCGGACGCGGAGAGATCGGCAAGCCGGAGCTGCAGGGCCCGCCGTTCTTCGGCGTCATCGGCGTTGTCCAGCCGCTTTTGGAGAAGCCCGGCGAGCTTGTCGAAACGGCCTCGCTTGGCATATGCCGGCTCGAGAAGATCGATGGCCGCAACTCCGACGCCACCCCCCTCGGCGGACAAGGCTTCGAGGCCGGCGATGGCGACCTCGTTCTTACCATCGAGTGCGAGCGCGCTACGATAGCACTCCAACGCACCGACGAAATCCTCGAGATGAATGCGACGAAGGTCGGCGAGCTGCAGATAGACCGAAAGCCGATCCTCGTCGCTGACTTTGGAATGAAGGCGTCGCGTAAGCGCGGCGTCCAGCCGGTCCCACTGTTTGAGCTGCTGGGAGAGGCGTTCGACGGCAAGCAGCGCGTCAACGTCGTGGGGATTGCTCTCGAGGATCTTCCAGTGACGTTCGGCAGCCGCTGGAAGGTCTCCGAGCTGCTCCTCTTCGACCTGCGCCACCTCGTTGAGCAGCACCCAACGTTCGGCGGAGTCGCTCGTCTTCTCGAGCCGCCTTTCGTAGAGCCTGCGGAGATCGGCAAAACGCCGCGAGGCACGATAGAGCCGGTCGAGCACGGCCATGGCCTCGGCGTCGTCCGGCTCGACCTCCAAGATCGCTTCGAGCTGGCGAATCGACTCCTCGGACTCCCCGAGACGCTCTCCTGCAATCGCGGCGATTCGCCGTTGCAGGTCGAGACGCTCCACACCCTGGACGGCGGCACGTTGCAACCGATCTCGGAAGAGCGCCACCAAGTCGGCGTGCGCGCCAGCTGCCTCGGCCGATTCTTCGAGACCGGCTACCACGCCCGGTTCCGAGGGCGCCAACAGATAGGCGCGCGTGGCCCAGCCGAGCGACGCCTCCGGATCGCGAAGACGTTGAAGACAAACGCTTCTGAGTGACTCGAGGCGCTTCAAACAGAGGTCCGTGTCCTCGTTCGCGCTCGGATCCGAGACGACGATCTCGAGCATACGCACGTAGTCGGGCCACTTGCGATCTCGTTCGTACATGGGGAGCAGCCCGGTCGCTGCCTCGACGCTCTTCGGATCGGCAAGGAGGGCACGCTCGTAGCACCGTGCGGCGCGGCTCGGCTCCTGCGCTCGGTCACGGTAGACGTTGGCGGCCCGCAGGCTGAGCGCCACGACCCACTCGGGCTCCTCGGCTTGCTCGGCCGCTTGACTGAGCACCTCCCCGAGACCGCCCCAGTCGTCGGCCTGTGCGTAAAGCGATTCGAGGGATGCCCAGTCCCCTGCGCCGACATAGGCCTCTTTGAGCATCCGGCGCAATTCTTCCCACGCCTCGATGGCCTCCGCGGGCCGCGCCAGCCGCTCCATCAGAATCACCCCAATGCGCTGCAGAAGCTCACGGCGCGATGCTTCACTCGAAGCCGCGACGACACGCTGGCGAAGCACGTCGACCAGGGTGTCCCAGTCCTTTTCTCGTTCTGCGAGGCTCTCCAGGGCATCGAGCGCCTCGGCGCTCGCGGGATCCTCGGCGAGAATTTGCTTCCACAAGGCAATGGCCGCGGCGTCTTGATGCAGGCGTTCGGTGCATAGCTTCGCCATTTCGATCTTCTTTTCGAGCCGTGCCGCCGGGTCGGTTTCGAGCTCGGCCTCCCGGCCCAAAATCCCAAACAGCGCTTCCCACTTGCGCTTGCGTGTGTAGATATCCTTGAGCTGCCCGAGCGCCTCGAGATGGTCGGGCTGCAATCGAACGACGCGCTCGAGGGGCTCCGTGGCCTGATTGAGGTTTGCGAAGCGATCCAGCCACAGGCGAGCGATTCGGAGATGAAGCTGAACTTTGTCCTCTGGCTCCGGAGCGAGCTCGGCCTGCCGCTCGAGCACGTGGATCAGCTCGTTCCATCGTCCCGCATTCTCGTAGAGGCCCGCCAAGGCCGTGAGCGCTTCCGAATCGCTCGGAGACAACGAGAGGATCTCCGCGTAGACCTGGATCAGCATGGAGTCGAGCTCGAGAGCATCCCGATAGATGGGGATCAAATCCCGCAAGAGCCCCAGCTTTTCATCCTTCGCATCACTCGACAGGGCGTCGATCTCTCCACGAATCGACTCGGAAAGCGCATTCCACTTCCCGCTGGTCTGATAGAGCTGCTGAAGCGCCGCGCGCGCATCGAGATCTCCGGGCGCCAAACGCTCGACCATCTTCCAGGCTTCTAGCGCCCGCTCGGGCCGGTCCGCCGCCTGCGCCCGAAACCCGAGCTCCCTGGCCAACGCGAGCTGGCGCTCCGCGTCGGTCGTCGTGCGCAGCGCATCGCCGAGAATCGTCAGGAAGCGGCCGCTCGGGTCGTCGTCGCCGATCTGCTCCCTGTAGAAGTCGAGCATGCCGGGGTGTGCCGCGTCGATCTTGCGAAGGCGCGCAAAGAACGGCTCTGCGGCCTCGGGATCGTTTCGGAATCGCCAGTGCACCATGGCGAGCTGGAGCAGCATGCCCTTTTCATCTTCGAGCCGCTGGCGCGATCGGAGGGCGCTCTCGTACATCGCCGCGAGATCGTCCCACGCCTCGAGGTCGGTGTAGTGCTGCACCAAAGCTTCGAGCGCCTCCTCGTCGGTCGGCGAGAGCTCTAGAACCTTGCGGTACGCGTCGGCAGCGCCTTTCGGATCCCCGAGCGAGCGGCGCCAGACCCGCGCCGCCTGCAACCAAGCGCTCGCCTTTTCGTCGCGAGTGCGCGCAGCCTTGGCCGCGCGGACGAATACCGAGACGATGTCTTCCCAGCGTTGTCGCCCGCGAAGGCTCAGGGCGTACTGCCGCGCCGTGCGCATGTGCGAGGGATCGGCCGCAAGCGCCTCGTCGAAAATCGCATCGGCCTCTTCGGCCACATCGCTCCCGCCGTACTGAAAAATCAAGGATGCTGCGCGCGTCAGAAGCGAGGTCTTGAGGCGAGGGTCGATCGCGTCGCGTGCCTCCTCGACAAACCGTCGTGCGACCTCGGCCCATTTCTCCTCGAGCTGGTGGATCTGGTCCACCGCCTGAACGACCTCGGGATCGTCGGATGCGACGCCGCCGAGCTTCTCGTATGCCTCGAGCGCACCCCGATCGTCCATCAGCTCGTCGCGTCTCAGACGCGCCAGCTCCTTGATCAGGACTTTTTGGAACGCTGGATCATCGGCCACGAGCTCCGCCTCGAGCTCCATGAGCCACGACGCGGCGAGATATTCCCCGCGCCGCTCGTGCCCTCCCCGTGCTGCCTCGAGCAAACGAAGCGGATCCTGCCCCTCCTCGACGGGCTTCGGACCGCGCAGCAACTCACGCAAACCCTCGATCAGCTGGGCGTCGTACGGGTCCTCCAGCAGCAGCCCGAGATAGTTGGCGACGGTCAACTCAGACATCTGCGCGCTCGCTCGCCCACTGGGAAGGATTTTTTCACCCTTCGGTGATCTCATGAAACCCCCAAATTCAAAAGGATCCTGCGACGTAAGCTCCCCCTCACGCAGGCATCCTAGATGTTAGCGGGGCCGCGATTCCTTGGGCAAGCCCTGAATTTCTGGAAATCCGGGCAAACCGGGACCTTCGTGAGATCGCTTTCAGAACAACATGATGACGCCGGCCCCGGTGAGGGCGCCGTAGGTCATCAGGCTCACGGCCAGGTGAGCGGTCGCCAGCCCCCTGAGGGCGTTGTAGTCGTTGGCGCGATCGAGGCCGAACCACTCGGCGTTCGCCGAGGCGATACCGAGGCCGATCTGGGCGAGCATGCCCGCAAAGGTCACCCAACGTAGCGCCTTGTGCGCTCGAAGGCGTCTTGCGAACGGACTGTCCCCCTCGCTGACCTTGAGAGGATCGGGCATGGCGTACGACAGCCCAAAAGTGGTGAAGTAAGCCGCCGAGGTCGCTGCAATGAGGGTGACGTGGCCGACCGGCGCCCTGCTACAGGCCTTCTGAGAGAAGATCGCGTTGCCTTGCACGCACGGGTTCGTCGCCTGGCTTTGCCACCATCCATACTGATTGTGAAACTGGATGAAGCCGGACACCACGGACAGCGTCATCAGCGACCAGGTGGCAAGACCGAACCCGGTATGGATCTTCTTGATCTTGTTGCGCTTGCGAACGAGATCGGCGGTGGTGGGCGGCTTCGTCGCCTCCAGCTCCGCCACTCCCTGAACGGACAGCTGCGCCCCCCGGTCGACCGCGACCGCGGGACCTTCGAAAAGTGAGGCATCGACCTGAAGCGTCAGGCCAAACAAAGGCGTTGCGAGCATCAGAGCGGTCAGCGTGGCCATGGCGCCGGAGTATCTACCATATCCGTCAGCAGGGCCAGGCATCGACCTGCGCGATCCCGGCCCATTTCGACGGCGGGTCACCGGCTTTTCACGGAACCCGACTCGCTGTAGATGGAGGATATGGCTTCCCCTCCGAGGTTTCCCTCTCGCGTTTCGGTGTATGAAATGGCTCCCCGGGACGGTCTGCAGAACGAGAACGCCCAGGTCGCCACGCACTCGAAAGTCAGGCTCGTCGAAGCGCTGGTCGATGCGGGAATCACCCGAATCGAGGTGGGAAGCTTCGTCTCTCCCAAGTGGGTCCCTCAGATGGCCGACGCCGACGAGGTCTGCCGCATGATCGAGCGGCGGCCGGGTGTGACCTATGCCGGCCTCTGTCCGAATGCTCGCGGGCTGGAGCGGGCGATCGCCGCGAAAGTGGACGAGATTGCGGTCTTCGTGAGCGCAAGCGAGACGCACAACCTGAAGAACGTCAACAAGACGACCGCACAGACCCTCAAGACCTTCGAGCCGGTGATCGGACCGGCGGTCGAGCGGGGATTGAGGGTGAGGGCGTACGTTTCGACGATGTGGGGGTGCCCCTACGAAGGCGAGGTGGACCCCAAGCAGGGTTTGAAGCTCGCGAAGCACTTGTTGGGTGAGGGCTGCTACCAGGTGTCACTCGGAGATACGATCGGTGTCGGCACGCCGCTGCAGACACAGCGTATCCTCGAGCTCTTTGCCGCCGAGGTTCCGATCGAGCAGATTGCCTTACACCTTCACGACACCCGGGGAACCGCGCTTGCGAACGTGCTGATGGGTCTGCAGATGGGGGTGACCACCTTCGATGCGTCGGTCGCAGGGCTCGGCGGCTGCCCCTACGCACCGGGCGCAGCCGGGAACCTGGCCACCGAGGACCTGGTCTACACGCTGCATGGCATGGGGATCGAAACCGGCATCGACTTGCAGAAGCTGTGGCAAGCAGGTCAGGTTGCCGAAGCGATCGTGGGCCGCGAGCTGCCCGGCAAGGTGCATCGCGCCGGCGTGCGCTCGCTCGCCAGATAAAGGAGCCACGTGCCAGTTCAAGATCTCATCGCTTACATCGACGCGTCCCCTACCCCGTTTCACGCGGTGGGAGAGACCGTCCGGCGGCTCGAGTCGCACGGATACCGCTCCCTCGACGAAGCCGAGCCCTGGGACGTGGAGGCCGGAGACAAGATCTACCTGATCCGCGGCGGCGGCTCACTCGCTGCCTTCCGGATCGGAAGCTCGCCTCCTCACGAGGCCGGCTTCCGGATCATCGGCGCCCACACCGACTCCCCGAATCTTCGAATCAAGCCGAATCCCGAGCTGAAGCAGGCAGGATACAAGCAACTCGGCGTGGAGCCGTACGGCGGTGTCTTGCTGCACACCTGGCTCGACCGGGATCTTTCGCTTGCCGGGCGCGTTTGGCTCGAGGACGGCGGCGCGCGCCTGGTCGACTTTCTCCGCCCGCTGATGCGGATCCCTTCACTCGCCATTCACCTCAACCGAAAGGTCAACACCGATGGTCTGCAGCTCAACGCCCAAAAGCACATGGCGCCGATGCTGGCTTTGGATGGCTTGCAAGACCTCGACCTGCGGAGCCTGCTCGCCCAAGAGCTCGGCGACGTCACGGCCAAGGAGATACTCGCGTGGGATCTGATGGCGTACGACCTCCAACCGGCGACCCGAAGCGGTGTTAGCCGAGAGTTCATCCACGCGAGCAGGCTCGACAACCTGGGAAGCTGCCATGCTGCGCTGACGGCGCTCACCGCGAGTGACGCTGACGCAGAACGAACCCGAGGCATCGTGCTCTACGATCACGAAGAGGTCGGCAGCCGCAGCGCGCAGGGTGCCGCTTCCGACTTCCTTCGGAGCTGCTTGCACCGCCTGTCGGGGGATTCGACCGAGCACTACCATCGCGCCATTGCGCGGTCCTTTCTCATCTCCGCAGACATGGCGCATGGCCTGCACCCCAACTACGTCGACTTACACGAGCCGAAACACCAGCCGTTGCTGGGCGCCGGCCCGGTGGTGAAGATCAACGTCAGCCAATCGTACGCAACCGACGGCGAAAGCTGGGCGAGCTTCGAGCGCTGGGCCCGCGCCGCCGACGTCGGAACGCAGCGTTTCGTCGTCCGCTCCGACCTCGGCTGCGGAAGCACCATCGGCCCGATCACCGCCGCGGAGCTCGGCATCCGCACGGTCGACGTAGGCAACCCCATGCTGTCGATGCACTCGTGTCGCGAGGTGGCCGCTGCGGCGGACGTTCCGAAGATGGTC
>LJTN01000023.1 GCA_001303415.1 Myxococcales bacterium SG8_38 | reverse complement strand
AACGTCGACGAGGTGTTCGTGCAGGCGGACGAGCAAGTTCCTTACGGAGTAGTCGCTCAGGTTCTTGCGATCGTTCGGCAGGCAGGCATCGGGAAGATGGGGCTGGTCACCGACCCGCTGACCCGAGAGCCGAGATAGTTGATGGTGGAGGCGAACGACTGGCGAGCACTTTCTCTCTTGGAGACGGAACAGCCGACGCCGACCGAGGTCGCTGGGGGCGTGGCGTTCGCGTTCGCGGTGTTCTTGCTCGTGCCCACTCTGGTAGTGCTCAGTCATTTGCTGTTGGGCGGGCTTCAATCGTTTTTTGGAACCGCCGTCGACGAGCTGCCTCCCGCTCCGCTCGAGGTGATCGAGACGCGGTTCGTCCGACTCGGCAAGCGCAAGGAGCCGAGGAGGCTACCCAGCAAAGAAGTTCCGCACGCCCCCCAAAATGCGCCCGTCCCCAAGGCTCCGAGCGCTGAGCCGATGGACGCGATTCCGAGCGGCACGCAAGAAAAGGGGCTCAGAAAGCCTGAGGAGAAGCGCGACCGGAAGGAAGAGGAGGATTTGCTGTCTCAGCTCGGACAGCGAGCTGGTGCGATCTCGGAGCTGACGAAGGGACCGGAGCTAGAGGGTGATCCGGAGGGCATCGTCGAGGGGACCAAGGCGACCGGTAGCGAAGAGGACATCTATCTCGGCAAGCTCTATTCGTATTTTCGCCGGGGCTGGCAGGTTCCGACGCTGATTTCACAGGAAGAGCTTCAGAAGTTGACTTGCGTCATCGAGCTGTCGATCACCGAAGACGGACGTGTCGGTGGGTACGAGGTGAAGCGGTCGAGCGGGAATGAAGCATTCGACGAATCCGTTCGTCGGAGAATCGACCAAGCAGAGGGCGCAAAGCTTCCGACTCCACCGGAGTCGGTGGCCGATCGCATCTTGGGGGAGACAATCTCTCTGCGTTTCTTTGGGAGTCACGTCCGTTGAGGTTTCACATGGTCATGGTTTCTTTTCGTCAACGTTTGCTTCGATGGCTTTTCTTCTTAGGGGTGCTTCTCGTGCCCCTCGTTTCTTCGGCGCCGCACGCGTTTGGTCAGGACGAGGAGCCGCTGCCGGAAGACCGAATCGTCGTCGACATCGACGCGCCAGACGAGGATGTATTTCGGATCGGCATTCCGAAGCTACTCGGCGCGCCCGAGGCGTACGTCACGAGCGGCGGCGCCATCCTGCAAAACGACTTTCGCCTCATGCCGGGCTTTCGCGTCATCGGTCCTTCTGCGGTCCGCCACGACTACGAGAGCATAGGCTTGGGGGTCGACCTCGAGGCCTGGTCCGCGTTGGGCGCCAACGGCGTCATCAAGGGACTGGTTGGCGGCAACGAAGCCGGGCTGAGGGTCGAGCTCCGCTTCTATCAGTCGAGTGGCGGTCAGGTACCCGCGCTCGTGCGCACCTATCGAGGGCCCGCGTCCGAGCTTCGCAGGTGGATCCACGATTTCGTGAACGAGGTCATTGGTATCGTGACCGGGACCAAGGGGTCGTTCGGCACCGACATCACTTTCGCTCGCAAGATCGGCCCCGGACGGAAGAGCGTGTTTGCTGCAGAGATGGACGGACATGGCGTTCGCCAGGTTTCGAGCGGGCAGGGCGTGTCGATGTTGCCGACCTTCGGCAAGGGGTCGCTCTGGTACACGCGCATGAGCAAGCAAGGCACGTTCATCACCAACACGCGCGCAGGAGGAAAAGCGATCATCGGTGGCAGAGGCATCAACATGGCGCCAGCCATCTGCGGCGATCGGGTGTACTTCGTGTCTTCGCGGTCGGGAAATACCGAAATCTACAGCTCGAATCTGGATGGAAGCAGCCTTCGGCGCCTCACGCAAAACCAAGCCATCGATGTGAGCCCCACCTGCGGCCCGGGTGGCAAGATCGCCTTCGTATCAGACCGCCATGGCAGCCCTCAGATCTTCACGATGAACGCCGACGGGACGAACGTGAAGCGCGTGACCTTCCGTGGAAGCCACAACCAGACACCGGTCTGGTGCCAAGACCCGGAGCAGCCGCTCATCGCATTCAGCGGACGCGATGGAAGCTTCGACATTTTCACCGTCAACCTGGAGACCCAAGAGTACAAACGGCTCACGCAAGGGCAGGGCGACAACAAAGACCCGGCGTTCTCGCCCGACTGCCGTTTGATCGCCTTCACGTCGAATCGCCGGAGCTCGCCTGGGGTCTATCTCACGGGGCAGGATGGTCTCGATCAGAATCTGGTGATCGGAGGTCCAGCGGAAACCGTTCGCTGGTCCGACTGAGCCCAGAATCTTCTTTGCTCGCGGAGGACTCGGCCCCTATGCTCCGCCCCCATGGCGCGGTTCAAGGTCGGCTGCCTGCTCGCGATCCCGTTCTCCGCCTTGGTGGCGGGAGGGCTGTGGGTCGTTCTCGGCGGGGGCGAGCTTCAAACCGACGGTGAGATCACCGCGACTCCGCTCGACCGTGAGCTACTGAGCGCTCGCGACGCTGACCAACGCAGCGTCGCGGGGGATGCCGAAGCTCGAATCCTCTTCGGCGACTTGCACGTGCACTCCACGCTGTCGGTCGACGCCTTCCAGTGGAGCCTGCCCTTAATGGGAGGGGAAGGAGTCCATCCGCCATCCGATGCTTGCGATTTCGCACGCTTCTGCTCACAGCTCGATTTCTACTCGCTGACCGATCATGCCGAGGCGCTGACGCCTCGCACCTGGGACATGGTCAAACAGTCGATTCGTCAGTGCAACGCCGTCGGTTCCGAAAGCGAGCAGCAGGACCTCGTCGCGTTCACCGGATTCGAATGGACTCAGATCGGCACGACTCCCGAAACGCATTTTGGTCACCGCAACGTGATCTTCAAGGAAACCGGCGACGTCCGCCTTCCAGCACGGCCGATTGCCGCGCCCGGGCTCGCATCGCAGGCGTTCCAAGACCTCAAAACCCTGAGGCGAAACATCAGCATTCCGTTTCGGGCCTTCCCTCACCAGCAGCCGTACAACGACGTGACGGTGCACGTCAGGGAGATCGCCAGCTTGTTGAATTGCCCCGAGGAAGCGGCGTCCCCGAATCTTCCCAACGATTGCCGGGAGCTTGCGGAGACGCCGGCGGACCTGTTTCGGAAGCTCGAGGAGTGGGGGTTCGATGCCACCGTGATCCCCCACGGCACGACCTGGGGCTTCTACACGCCCCCTGGGTACGCCTATGACAAGCAGTTGCAGGCCAAGCACGACGATCCCGAGTGGCAGCAGTTGATCGAAGTGTTCTCCGGGCATGGCAACTCCGAGGAGTACCGCTCCTTTCGTGCAGTGAAACGAACCGAAGACGGCTTGACCTGTCCGGAGCCCACCGACGACTACGAGCCGTGTTGTTGGCGCGCCGGCGAGATCATCCGCAGCCGCTGTGACAATCCCTTGTCCGAGGAGTGCGATGCCAAAGTCGAAGCCGCCCGTGAGAATTATCTGCGGGTGGGGGTGGCAGGCCATCTGACCTTACCGGGCACCGACGTGACCGAGTGGGGCAATTGCGGACAATGCACCGATTGCTTTCAGCCGGCCTTTTCCTATCGGCCCGGCGGCTCGGTTCAATACCTCCTCGCTCGCGGCAGCTTCGAAGATGACGGCGCGCCTCGTCATGCCACGTTGGGCTTCATTGCGTCGAGTGACAATCACTCGGCCCGCCCCGGTACCGGCTACAAGGAATACGAACGACGCAAGATGACCGAGGCACGAGGCGCGGCGAGCCGACATTGGCATGAAGTCCTGTTCGGGGATCCTCCGAGAACGACGGAGTCGGTGTCCCTCTCCCCCGAGGACGTGTTCTCACGGCCACCGTTTCGGCGCGTGTGGTTGGAGCGTCAGGCATCCTTCTTCCTCGCGGGCGGGCTGGTGGCCGTGCATGCCGAGGAGCGTACGCGAGAGGCGATTTGGCAGGCGCTGCGCGACCGGCGCGTCTACGGGACCTCCGGGGACCGGATCCTGCTTTGGTTCGACATCGTCAATGCGGGGGATTCCAGCATGCCGATGGGAAGCCGGCTCGAGCTCGAGGGCGTGCCAAAGTTCCGAGCCCGCGCAGCGGGTGCATTCGAGCAACTCGCGGGTTGTCCGGACGAAGTGACGGAAGCCCTCGGAGAAGAGCGCGTGGAAAGCATCTGCGCCGGTGAGTGTTACCATCCGTCTGATGAGCGACGGCGCATCACCCGAATCGAGGTGGTTCGCATCGGGCGGCAAATGAAGGAGACGGAGCTCATCGAAGAGCTGATCGAGGACCCCTGGCTCACGCTCCCCTGCCCGCCCGAGGCTTCGGTTTGTGAGGTGGAGTTCGAGGACCCCTGGTTTCCTTCGGCCGACCGCGAGCTGCTCTACTATGTCCGCGCGATTCAGGAACCGACCCCGGCGGTCAACGCCGCGCTGCTGCGTTGCGACGGCGACGAGTGCGAGCCGTGTTACGGCGACTACCGGACACCCTTCGAAGACGACTGCCTTTCCATGACCGAGGAACGGGCGTGGTCATCGCCGATCTATCTGAACTCCAAATCTCGAGAGCCCTAGACCGAGTACACCCTGAACTGATCCGCCCTCGAAGCCTCAAGACGCCGATTCGCCCGCCGCTCATCCTCGAATGTACGCAGCAGTCCTTCGTCTTCGCAACGGCCGCCTCGACGCCCTGAGGCTCCCATCATCGAATCATTTCAAGGTGTACTCGGTCCAGAGGCTATCGATCGTCGCAGTCGGCCGGACCGAGCTCGCGCACCTTGCGAAGCTCTTGTCTGGCTTGCTCGAACAAGGGTGAATTCTTGTGGTTCTTCAGAAGCGCCTTGAGGGCGGTGCCGGCGTCGTTGCACGACCTCACCTGGAGAAACGCTTGCGACATGTCGAACAACGTCTCGTCGAGCGCGTCGCCTTTTCGGTAGTTCGACAACACCTTCTGGAACTCGCCGAGCGCGGCCGCGGCCTGGCCCTGCTTTAGATAGCTGGAGCCGATCATGTACTGCGCGTTGTCGGCATGCTCGTCCTTCGGATACCGTTCGACGTAGGCTCGCGCGAGCGCACGCGCGTAGGAATGCTGATTGATCCGATAGGCCTTGGTGAGCGCATCCCAATGGGCGCTCTTGCTTTCGGGAACATCTTCTGGATCGAGCGGCACATCCATGCCCGCCGCGCGTGCCACGTCGCCGAGCCGGCGTTGCAGCTCGATGCTTCGCTGTGCCTGCGCCTGCGTTGCCCCGATGGTCTCATTTCTCAGCTCGGCAATCTGGCCCTCCATGACGGCCAGCCGTTGCTGGATCTGTTCAATCTGCAGTCCTTGGTCGGCGCTGTTGCGCCGCAAGACGCGGCTGGCCTCGGCCAGCGCTTCCTCGAGCTCCTTGCGCTTGGCCTCGAGATCTCGTTCGAGATCATCGAGCCGTGCCTGGTTGGCCGCGATGTCGGCTTTCATCTGACTGATGCAGCCCGGCGCTGCGACCACCGCGAGTGGAATTGCGAGAAGGCCCGCTCGAATGGCCGGGCCCGGCGAATCGAACCAACGAAACATCCCCATCATCCGGGGGTTTATTATGAATGGGTTACGCAGGCCATTTTAAGAGGGCCGTTGGAGTAGGCCGTTGTCGTCGACGATGCGCTGGAGCTGTGCCAGGCCGTCTTCGAGCTTGGAAAAAAACGAGCCCCTGTGGGGAATGAAGTGGAAATTGGGGTGTTCTGACCACACTTCCCGAAGGCGCATGTCGAGCTGGCGGGCCTCTTCGTTCGTTTCCGTCCGGGCCGGGTTGCCTCCCTCGATCGCGATGTCCCCGACCGCCGCGGACTCGAAGAAGATGACGGCGTCGTAGCGGGCGAGCTGCTCGTCGACCGTGGTGGCGAGCGACTCGAAGAATCCCTTCGGCGCTTCCTTCGGCCAAAACGCAGCGCCATCGATGGTTCCCCTGTCGCAGAGCAGAATGCGGTTCGGGTAGTGCGAGCCTTGAATGTCTTCGAGGGCTACCTGCGCGTGGAAGATGGCCCGCTGGGTCGCGGCTCGCGCCTCCCACTCGCCAAGGCGGGGAAAGCCGCCAACGAACAGCATCGTAGCCGTTTCCGGCACGATGACGACCTTCTCTCCGATCTCCCGCCGAAATAGATCGGCCGCCGTCGTCTTGCCGCCTCCGGGGCCGCCGGTCAGCACGATTCGAAAATGGTTCCTCCCCGATGACTTCATGGCGACAACGATAGCCGATTCGGGGAGATCGATGCACGGCGAAAGCCTTTGTCGAAGGCTCCCCGGCAATGGTATCGACAGCGCTAGCTCATGGCCCACGACGACCCAGCTATTCTTCGCAGCGGCCTCATCGTCGACGGTACCGGCGCGGCGCCGCGTCCCGGCAGCGTGCTCCTGCGCAACGGCTGCATCGAGAAAGTGGGAGAGGTTCCCGAGGGCGCCGGCAGGCCTGTCGACTGTAGTGGACGCGTCATCGCCCCGGGATTCATCGATGCGCATTCACACATGGACTTTTTTGCCGCGAGCGACGATCCGCGTCACTTCGATTCCTTCACGGCGCAGGGAGTGACCACCTTCGTAGCCGGAAACTGCGGATTCAGCCCATTCGGCTTTGCTCCTCAGACGAAGCATCGCGGGCTTCTGGAGCGTTCGCTCTTCAAGGCGGGGCACGAGCACTTCGACTGGAATCGCTTCGCCGAATACCGGGGCGTTTTGGAAAGCAAAGGGCTGACGCAGAATTTCGTCCATCTCGTGGGACACGGGTCCGCACGAACGTCGCTGACCGGCTTCGAAGCTCGACGCTTGAGCCATGCCGAGCACGCGCAGATGTTGGATCTGCTCGATGAGGCCATGAGCGAGGGGGCCGCGGGTGTCTCGCTCGGGCTCCAGTACAAGCCTGGGGTGTTTGCCGAGATGCGGGAGCTCGAGGAGGTGGCCCGGTTGGTCGAAAAGCGCGGCAAGCTCCTGACGGTCCATGCCAAGGCCTATTCGTCGTTTTCCGGGACCTATCCGATGATCCCTTTCGGGCGGCCGCACAATCTGAAAGCAATCGATGACATGCTCGGCCTCGCGCGCAGCACCGGGGTCCGGCTTCAGTTCTCCCACTTGATCTTCGTCGGCTCCCGGACGTGGAAGACCGTAGACGAAGCGATCGATTTGTTCGACCGCGCGATCGGCGAGGGGGTCGATGTTTGCTTCGACATGTTTCCATACCGGTGCGGAGCCACGCTGCTCAACACGCTTCTTCCCGAGTGGTTCATGGCCCGAATGCCCGGCGCGCTGCGAAGCCCTCTGGCTCGGGCGCGCCTTCGCGCCGAAGCCGAGATTGGATTCCGGCTCGTCGGCTTCGGCTATCCCCAGATGCAGATCACCAATGCGAGCTGCCCCGAGTACGAGCAGCACAACGGTCGCTTACTTCCCGACATTGCTGGGCGGGTTGGAAAGTCCAACTTCGACACGCTCCTCGACATCCTCGACAAGAGCAATGCCGAAGCACGCGTGCTCTTCCACGACTACTACAACGAAGCGATCATCGATCGCCTGATGCAGCATCCCGCATCGATTTTCTCTTCCGATTCATGGCCCGAGCCAGGCGGACATCAGAATCCAGCCGCTTTCGGCACCTTCCCGCGGTTCCTTCGAAAGGCTCGGGAGCGGGGCAACCTCTCGCTCGAAGCCGCCGTGCACAAGATGACGGGCGCAGCCGCGTCGCGATTCCGCCTGCACGACCGGGGACGAATCGAGGAGGGCCAGGCCGCCGACGTCGTAGTCTTCGATTGGCAGCGCGTCACGGATCGCACGAACGAAACGGGCGATGCCGCGCCGACGGGAATCGACCATGTATTCGTGAACGGCCATGCCATCCTGCAGGACGGCGAGATCCAAGACCGTCGCGAGACGGGACAAGTGCTCGTCTTCTGACGGCGGCAGTATTTCAATCCCCGAACCACGATGCCCATTGACCTTCCTCCGACTCGCCTGCAAGAACCGGACACACCATGGCGATCCGACTTCCTCCGAGACTCATCCGTGCGCTCATCCGCTTGACTGTGAAGCCGTTCTTGGGGCCTCCATTTCCCTTCTGGTTTCAGCGGGTCTGGTTGCGGATCGTGTCTGGGGCCAACCTTCCGTCGCGGCGCTGCTCGAGGGACGTGATCGACATGGCAGGGCTTTCGTCGCTGTGCGCACGGCCGCGCGGAGGGGCGCCCGAGCGCACGGTGCTTTACCTTCACGGGGGAGGTTACTGCGTCGGGAGCTGGGGCACCCATCTTGGGCCGATCACGCATCTCGCCGTGGCTGCGAATGCCACGGTCTATGCGCCGAGCTACCGCCTCGCGCCGGAGCATCCCCACCCGGCTGCGCTCGACGATGCGCTTCATGCATACCGGTGGCTTCTCGATCGAGGTCTTTCGTCCGATCAGGTGACGGTGGCCGGTGATTCTGCGGGCGGCGGGCTTGCGCTTGCAACCGCCCTTCGCATTCGTGACTCCGAGCTTCCCCCGCCTGCTTCGATCGTGCTCCTCTCGCCCTGGCTCGATCTCACCGGGAGCTCCGATTCGATGCGTCACAACGCGCGGATCGATCCGATGATCAGACCCAGCTGGTCGCGACAGTGCGCTTCGACGTATCTCGGAGGTCTCGATCCCGAGACTCCCGCCTGCTCACCGCTTTTCGCGCCTCACCGAGGCCTGCCGCCAATCTTGATTCAGGCGGGAAGCGACGAGGTGCTGGTCGATGACTCGACTCGCCTTGCTGCACGATGCCGAGAATCCGGCGTCGACGTCACGCTTCGCATCTACGAGGGCTTCTGGCACGACTTTCAATCCCACGCGGGAATCCTCGAAGCTGCCGACCGAGCCATGCGCGAAATCGCCGCGTTCATCACACGGAAACAACACGCTTTCTAAGGAAAGATGCCGTCTAGCGCATACGAATTGGCGATGCTTTCGATGGACATCAAGTACGCCGAGGTACGAAGGTCGGGAAGCGATCTTCGTTTCCAGGGCTCACGCACCTTTTCGTAGGAGATAGCCATCGTGTTTTCGAGCGCGGTTCGCACGAAGTCGATCTCGTTGGGAGCTCGCGAGAGCACCGCGGCATCTTCGGGCGGAAGCGGCTTGCCGGTGAGACGCGTGATCACGTCGAGCAAGCGGTTATTGGCGATCTGCTGGTAGCGACGGGTCATCCGCTCGAAGCTGATGTGGGACAAGTTCTTGATCCACTCGAAGTAAGACACCACCACGCCGCCCGCGTTTGCATAGATGTCGGGGACTATCGTGACGCCCGCGTTTCGCAGGATGGAGTCTGCCTCCGGAGTAATCGGCCCGTTCGCCGCCTCGACGATGAGCTTCGTTTTCAGTCGAGACGCGTTTTCGGACGTGATCTGATGCTCGAGGGCCGCGGGAATGAGGATGTCGCAAGGTCGCTCGAGAATCGTATCCGGATCGGCGAAAAATTGCGCACCCGCGATGCCCCGGAGCGACCCCGTTTCGGTTCGATGCCGCAGCACCGACTCGACGTCCAACCCGCCCTCGTCGTAGAGGGCGCCATCGCTCACGGATACGCCTACGACGATGGCATCCCGCTCGATTGCTGCGAGCGCCGCATGAAGCCCCACTTTGCCGAGTCCCGATACGATGATCCGCTTCCCCGCGATGCCAGTCCCGAGCCCCAGGGGCTTTACGTCCTCTCGTTCCGAGAGGAAGAGATCGAGAGCGAGGACTGCGCCGAGCCCCGTCGCCTCACGGCGCCCGCCGACCCCGTGCATGGCGAGGGCTTTTCCGGTGACGCAGGCGAGCCAATTCAAGGTATCGGGCCCTTGCGCCTTGTAGGTGTCGGCGATCCATCCCATCTCCCGCTCGCCGGTGCCAACGTCGGGCGCGGGCACATCCACGTCGGGACCGATGAACCGCTTCCGAATGAGCTCGCTCGTATATCGCCGAGTTACACGCTCGAGAAAGGAAGGCGACTCGGTTCGGGGATCGACGCATACGCCGCCTTTGGCGCCGCCGAAGGGTACGTCGACGACGGCGCACTTGTAGGTCATCAAGGCGGCGAGCGCCATGACCTCGTTTTGCGAAACGTCGAGCGCGTAGCGAATCCCGCCTTTGGTGGGTAGGCGGTGGTGACTGTGCTCTGCGCGGTACCCCCTCACGACCACGACTGAGCCGTCATCCTGCCGCACCGGGAACCGCATGCGGTAGACCGCGTTGCAGGCCCGAATCTGTTCGAGAATGCCTTGGGGAACGTCGGTGTACCGACGGGCCGCGTCGAAGTAATGGTTGACGTCGTCAAAGAAGCTCGAGGACATGGCCGGCGGAGGATAGCTTATGTCTGGTTTGACGCGAGCGGCGGATTGTGGGCAGAGTGAGGCGCGGTGTCGAGGGTAAGGTCAGTGGCAGCGTCCGGAGCGGATCTTTGAGTGTCTCGTTGACCGAGTCTTCGCCGCGGCTTGCATATCGCGTATTCGGGCGAAGCGGTCCTCGGGTTCTCTTGGTCATGGGCTTTGGCATGCCCGGGGATGTCTGGACGCCGCAGACCGATGACCTTCAGAAGGATCACGAGTGTTGCTACTACGATCATCTCGGGGTGGGTGATAGTGACCGGGGACTTCTTTTCCGAACCATGCCCGCGATGGCCGAGGATGCGCTCCGGATTCTGGACGGACTCGGCTGGGACAGCGCGCACGTCGTCGGTGTGTCGATGGGAGGCATGATCGCGCAGGAGCTGGCGCTTCGGTCGCAAGAACGCTGCCAAAGCCTGACCTTGATAGCGACCCATGGTGGAGCGCCCATCGCGTCCTGGCCGACGCCCAAGGGGATGCGGCTCTTCTTGAAGGGTCTCTTTGGCGGACCCAATGCGCGCAGGAGATCCCTGCCACGGTTGCTCTATCCCGACGCGTTTCTCCGGTCGATCGACCGTGACCTCTTACGGGAGCACATGAGCGTGCGTCTGGGTAGACCTCCCGCATTTCGAACGGTGGTCGGTCAGCTCTCGGCCGTCTGGAGACATTCCACGGAGCCCCGGCTGTGGCAGATTCTGACGCCCACGCTCTTGGTCCGTCCCGGCAAGGACATTCTGATTCGGCCGAGCCAGACGGATCGCCTCGCAGCCCGCCTTCCGAATGCGCGGGTTCTTCGATTCGACGACGCCGGGCATGGCGTGACCTTTCAGAAGGCCGCAGAGCTCAACGCCGCGCTGCGCGATCACTTCGCCGCTCATGCTCCGAGGCCGCAGCAGATGGGCTTGCGCGTCGATGCGACGCCGTGACCCGGTCGCGGTGCGCTACTCCCACTCGAATGCTTCTGCGGTCCAAATGCGCTCGAACGGCATCGAGGCGGTGCGTTGAACTTCACGTACCGTCTCGGCGTCCGGCGCCTCGTATTCGCAAATCATCCGCCGCCGATCTTTCGAGAAGTAGCTTCGGATGAATTTGACCCGGTGTTGCTCGAGGCACCAAGCAAACTGGTCTTCTCGAGCCTGGATGTCCGCGAAGGATGCCGGCTGGTCGAATGCCCTTTCCACGATCACACGCGCCATCATTGCACCCCTAGCTCGCTGGGGTCGCTCCCGAGGCTGAGTCCGGAAGCCGCGAGCTCACGCTCGACCACGGCACGCACGTGATTCGCGTAGCCTCGAAGCTTCATCAGCTCCGAGGCCTGCTCGCGCATCGCTGGCAGGTCGCCGCGTTCGCGTGCGATGCGAAGCAACACGGCTCTGGCCAAAGCCGTCTCACTCGGCTGCTGCAAGACTTGCCCGAGATCGGCCGCCTCCCGAGCGCGTGCGGCGGCGCTTTCCAGCTCGCCGCGTTCCGACTCGATGGTCGCCGCCTGGGTGAGCGCGAAGGCGAGGCGCTGCTTCGCGTCGACCTCGCGCAGCGCCTGAAGCGCATCGTCGAGCGCGCGCCGGTAGTCGACATCGTCTTTTCGATACCGACAAAGCGCCAGCATCGCGCGCCCGAGCGGCCGTTCGCTGCCTTCCCGGAGCTTTTCACCGATGATCGCGAGCTCTCTCGCGTAGTCGCAGGCCTCGTCTTCCTCGCGTCGATGGATGCATACCGTGACCAGGTGTTCGAGCGCCATGAACTCTTGCAGTCGGTTCCCATCCTTTCTCGCGAGCGCCCAGGCCTGCTCGAATGCGCCCTTTGCTTCCTCGAGTGCACCCGCGTGCAACCGCAGTAGGCCGATACCATCGAAGACGGCCCAGGCGGACCTTCCAGAGCGCTCCGTCAACGCACGCGCCTCGAGCAGAAGCGCTTCGGCTTGCGCGAGGTCGCGCTCGAGAATCACGAGGCATCGGCCTGCTTCGGCGATACCGATGACACGATCCTCGTCGTCGGCGCCGCGGCTCGCGAACTCGGCCCGTAGAGATGCCCGATGGGCCTCACCCACCGCGCCCTCGTACCACCGTAGATAGCTGACCAACGTGAACCCGAGGCGTGCGTGCTCCGCGCAGCCTGCGTCGAGCGCATGCTCCGCGAGGGCCTCGATGCGCCGCGCCTCCGTTTCTGCGTCTTTCGGCCAATGTGCGCCGAGGCTCACCTGCTCGAGCTCGATTCGCAGCTTGAGGCGCTCGGGATCCGGGAGCTCTTCGACCAATCGAAGACCTCGGCGCGCGTGCGTATAGGCCTCTGCATTGGCAAACACACGAAGGCACCGATTGCCTGCAACCACGCAAGCGCGGGCGGCCATGGCCGCGTCGCCGCCCACTGAGGCATGATGTGCAAGCTCGAGCGCAATGGTGCCGTCCGGGTCGTTCCGGTCCTCCAACAGCCGTGCGATGCGTAGATGCATGAGCTTGCGGCGCGGCTCGGAGATCTCCGAGTACACCACACGGTGGACCAGTGCGTGATGAAACGCGTACGTCCCCGTCGCGGTGCTCGAGCTTTCGAGCAGCGCATGGCGCTCGAGCTCGGTAAGCGCAGTCATCAACGGGTCGAGCTCGAGCGATACCAGCTCGGTCAGACGGGAGACATCGAAGGTCGGCCCCAAGACCGCGCTCCAACGAAGCACGTCGCCTGCTTCGGGAGCAAGGCGGGCGAGCCGATCGCCGACCAGCTCTTTGAGTGACCGGGGGACCGATTCACCCTTCCGCAAGGCAGCTTGCGCGAGCTCCCTCGCGAGCAGGGCGTTTCCTCCACTCAATGCGAATACTTCCGCGGGGTCTGCCGCACTGTCCATCTCCTGCACGAGGACGGCCACCTCCTGCTCCGTCAGTGGCAAGAGCAGATGTTCGTCGATCAAGCCGTCACGCCGGAAGCTTCGCAACACGCGCATGGCGGACTCGTTGTCGATTAGCTCGCCATCGCGGGCGCCCAGGACGATGAGCACCGGCCGGGCGAGGCTCATTCGCGCCACGTAGTGCAGCAGCTCTGCAGTCGCATCGTCGCACCAGTGCAGGTCATCGAAGATGAGCAGCACGGGCTCTTCTTCGGTGGCCCGAGCCGCGATCACGTCGACGACAGCGCCAAACAACCGGTCTCGGCTGTGTGAATCGGCGTCGGATTCACCTAGCTCCGGCAGCAACGGTGCCAGGGCAGGGCGATCGGCGTTTGCGATGACCTCCTCGGGAAGCCGTCGCAGGGCGTCGATCCAGGGACCGTAGGGGCGTCCCGCTTCGGCTTCGTACGCTGTGGCTTCGAATACGGTGCATCCGCGACGGCGTGCTTGGTCACTCAGCTCGGTCAGGAGGCGGGTCTTGCCCACCCCGGACTCGCCCTTGAGCAAGAAGATCTTGAGGCTTCCGTGAGCCGCATCGTCCAGGAGCGACACGAGGCGCGCTCGTTCGTCCTGCCGCCCCACCAGAAGGCCCTCGCTACGGTGCTTCAAGACCGGAGATTCCTTCGGCGCGGGAGTGGAAAGGGACACCGGCGCCGCGTCTTCTCGGGTCATGGCCGCCGCGCTGTTCACCTCCCGCCAAGCAGCGAGCAGTGGTCCACCGGGTCCAGCGCCTAGCTCTTTCAACATGCGAGCGGCGCTTTCATATTGCGCCTGGGCCTCGTTGCGTCGCCCAGCCAGCGCGAGAAGACGGATCAAACGCGCCCTCGCTTCTTCGTTCAGAGGATCGATGCGCACGAGCTCCCGCGCGTGCGGAAGGGCTTCGGTTGGTGTCTCTTCGAGCCGCTCCACGAGTGTCTGCAGAATCTGGCCTTGCAGCTTGCGCGCATGCTCTCTTTCGGCTGCGCACCAAGCGGTGAACTCGTCGAAATCGAGCAGGTCGAGACCCTCGAGCAGCTCGCCTCGAAAAACCGAGGCGAGCTCGAGAAGGCGACCTGAAGGAATCAACGCCACGCCCGAGGCGAGCTCGCGCCGAACCGAGCGCCAGTCGAGTGAGCCATCGTCGAGGTCGAGCTGCACCGTCTCCCGATCGGCCCGCAGGCAGCGCTTGGTGCCGGAATCGACGAGCGGACGGATTTTCGAGAGGCTCCAGCGCAGGGCGCCCCGCGGGTCGTCCGCGACGTCCCACAATAGGGAGCAGAGCCTATCCCGCCGGTGTGCGCGGCCCGTGATCGCGAGATAGGCGAGGAGCCCGCGTGTCTTTTTCGATTGGGGAAGACGCGCCGCCTCACCGTTTTGCAAGACGGCAAGTGGTCCCAACACTTGGACCTGAAGCGCGGCGACGACGCTCACCCATGGAGGTTCCCCCATCTTCCGGGATTCAGTCAAACGGTCCTTTTGTCCCTCGCGACCGGTCGATTCGTGTTAATTTGCCCGCGATGGAATGGGTCGTCGTCGAGCGTGCGTTTCCCGAGCCTCTGAGCGACGACGAAATGCGCCGCATGCACGACGAATCGAAGTGCGTCGATCTCTATCGGGTGACGAGCATTCGGAGCTACCTGATGCCCGATCGAAAGCGCTTGGTTTGCGTCTTTCAGGCTCCCGACGCCGAGGCGGTTCGCTCGTTTCTCAGAGTGAACCGATCGGAGGGCATCGTCTGGCCTTGCACCCTTCATACGCCGTAATTTCGCATAGTTAGCGAAAAGGCGCTCAGGCCTCGGTTTTTCCACGGTCCTTCACACGGAGCCTCACACGGGCGCTCCGTAGGTTGACGTGTGTGGACGGGAACGATTCCCGCCACCCCAACCAAAGGAAAGAGGAAATCATGGAAACCAATGCAACCACCGAGACCAATCAAAGCAAGCCACGTCGGGAAAAGCGCCCCCTGAACGGCGTCGACGTACCGACCCTGTTCGCGACCATCAACGCCGTGGCCGAGCAGCCGGAGCTCGCGAAGTTCCAGTTCCGGGCGTCGAACGAATGGATCAAAGGTACGCACAGCCGCAGCCGCATCGAGGGCTACAGCGGCGCCGGCGGCGAGCACGCACAGACCGGGGACTTCGTGTATGACGGAGATCACCCCCCCGTCCTCTGCGGAGCAGGCAACGCGCCGACGCCGGTCGAGTTCCTTCTCCACGCCTTGGCTGCCTGCATCACCGCTGGCATTGGCAATGTGGCTGCCGCTCGTGGAGTCACACTCGAGTCGGTGGAATCACGGGTCGAGGGCGACATCGACCTCCGCGGGTTGCTCGGGATTTCCGATCAGGTCCGCAACGGCTACCAGGGCATTCGCCTCGCCTTCAAGGTAAAGGGCGACGCCGACGCCGAGACCCTTCGCAAGATCGTTGCGCAGTCCCAGGCGCGCTCTGCTGTGTACGACGTGCTCACCAACGGAGTTCCGGTGTCGATCGAAGTGGATGCGGACTGATGTCTGACCCGACGGAGCAAGCCGGCCGGCCCCGAGAGTAGGGCTGGTCGGCCGGTCACCGGCGGCAGGGCGGAAAGGGCAGAGGCATGAGACGCACAGACACCATCATCATTGGCGGCGGACAAGCTGGATTGGCAGTGAGCCGGTGTCTCGTCGATGAGGGCATCGACCACGTCGTCTTGGAGCGAGGCCGCATCGCAGAGCGTTGGCGGAGCGAGCGCTGGGACTCTCTTCGGTTGCTCAGCCCGAGGTGGCACACGCGCCTTCCGGGATTCAGCTATCGAGGCGACGATCCCGACGGCTTCATGACAATGCCCGAGGTGATCGGCTACTTCGAAGCCTACGCCAACTCATTCGACGCGCCGGTGCAAGAAGAGACCACCGTGCTCCGTGTGGAGCGCGCCGACGGCGGCTACCGCGTGCAGACCGATCAGGGCGACTGGACGGCGCCCAACGTCATCATCGCGACCGGACATTGCGACGTCCCGTTCGTTCCTGAGGTCGCCGCGAATCTGTCGCCCGATCTGCATCAGCTCGTGCCGTCTCGCTACAAGAATCCCGAGCAGCTTCCCGAAGGTGGAGTGCTCATGGTGGGCGCGTCCGCGTCGGGGATTCAGCTAGCCCAGGAGATTCATCAGTCGGGGCGTCCGGTGACGCTGGCCGTCGGTCGCCACATCCGCATGCCGAGACGCTACCGCGGCAGAGACATCTCCTGGTGGCTCGAGGCAAGCGGCGTCTTGGGCGAACGGGCCGAGCACGCGTTCGATCTCGACTCGGCGCGGCGCCAGCCCTCGTTGCAGCTGGTCGGCACACCGGATCATCGAACCATCGATTTGGGAATCTTGCAGTACGAAGGCGTCCGCCTGGTTGGAAGGGTCGATGGGGCAGGGGGCACGAGAATTCGTTTTTGCGATGATCTACAGCGCAACATCGATTCTGCCGAGCGCAAGCTCGACAGGCTACTCGGTCGCATCGATGCGTTCATCGACGAAACGCGGATGAGCGCCGATGCGCCCAATCGACGTTCACCGATCGTGGCGCGCGAGTCTGCGACCGAGATCGACGTGCGAGACGCCGGCATTTCCACCGTGCTTTGGGCAACGGGTTTTCGCCGTCGGTATCCCTGGTTGCACGTTCCGGTGCTCGATATCCGGGGAGAGATCATTCACGACGGCGGGGTCACGCCCGCCCCCGGCGTCTATGCGCTCGGTCTCAACTTTCAGCGTACGCGCAAGTCCAGCTTCATCGACGGGGTTGGAAGCGATGCCCGGGCGATCGCGGCACACATCGTTCGGCGCTTCAACCGATCTTCAATCGCCGCATAGGAGATGACGTCATGACGATGCAACCAATCGAAGACACCTACGACGCAA
Organism: Myxococcales bacterium SG8_38; assembly: GCA_001303415.1. Lineage (GTDB taxonomy): Bacteria > Myxococcota_A > Polyangia > Polyangiales > Houyiibacteriaceae > SG8-38. The sequence goes on along the minus strand of LJTN01000023.1, from coordinate 28,038 downwards.
TCGTAGTTGGGGCGCGCTGCGCGGGGTCCGCCACCGCCATGCTTTTGGCGGCGTCCGGCATGAGGGTTCTCGTATTCGACAAGAGCCCTCTTGGCGCCGACACTCTATCGACCCATGCGCTGATGCGACCTGCGGTCTTGCTGCTTCATCGTTGGGGTCTCACCGAACGTCTCGCGAAGGAAGGGACACCGCCGATTCGGAAGACCTCCTTCATCTACGCCGACCATCGAAGAACCAACACGGTCGAGGTCGACATCAAGCCACGGCTCGGTGTCGACGCCCTCTACGCGCCCCGGAGGACGGTCTTGGACCGCGTATTGGCAGATGCGGCACGCGATGCGGGAGCCGAAGTCCGCCATGGCGTGCAGATGTTGGATCTGTTGCGAACTGAGGAAGGGCGGGTTTCGGGCGTCCGCCTGCGCGACGAATCGGGCGGCACTCGTGAAGTGCGCTCCGGCCTGGTCATCGGCGCGGACGGTCGCCGCTCCACGGTCGCGAGGCTCGCCGGATCCACACCCTATGTGGTCGGCCGCCACACGACGAGCGTCGCCTATCGATATTTCAGGGACCTACCCGTAGATGGCAATCGTTGGTACTTCCGGCCGGGCATGGGCGGGGGCGCGATTCCGACCAATGGAGGCGAGACCTGTGTGTTCGCTTCGGTCCCTCATGCTTTTGCCTCCGGCCCAGCAGCCGATCGTGCAGAAACCTTTCGCCAGGTCCTCGGGCAGTGCGCTCCGGACATTGCGGAAGCTCTTCTGAGCGCGCGCGCGGTGAGCAAGCTCCACTTCTTCCCTGGCCTTCGCGGTTTCCTACGGCAGCCTTGGGGCGACGGCTGGGCGCTGGTGGGTGATGCGGGATACATGAGCGATCCCATCACGGCCCACGGAATCACCAATGCGCTTCGCGATGCAGAGCTCTTGGCGCGATCCATCATCGAAGGCAACGACCTCAGCGAGTATCAGACGGCACGCGACGACCTATCTCTCCAGTTCTTCGAAATCTCCGATCGAGTCGCATCGCTCGACTGGGACATCCCCACCGTGCAGCACTACCACAAGATGATGAGTCAGGAGATGAACCGCGAAGAGGAAGCGCTAGTCGCACTGACAGACGCCCCCGCCACGGCCGCATAGACGCCCTAGCGCAGTCGCCTTCCCATTGACGAGGCTTGGGGTGGAAGAGCAAGCCTTTCGGCTTCCAAAAGGGATTCTCTTCCATCCACGCTTGCCTTGCTCGCGGTCCTGGTCTACCGCTCTTGCGATGGCCGAAGACTCGTCTACATCACGAAAGCTGGCTCCAGCTGCTCTCTATCAAAGCTGTGATCCGCAAGAGCTCGGTTTCAAGACCACCGAAGAGCTCGAAGATCTCGAGGATCTGGTGGGGCAGGACCGCGCTACCGAAGCCATCCACCTCGGCGCGAGCATCAGGCACGAAGGCTACAACCTCTACGTGCTCGGCCGGGAAGGCACCGGAAGGCACTCTCTGGTGCAGCGGTACCTCGAGGGAAAAGCGCGCGATGAGAAACCGGCGTCCGATTGGTGCTACGTCAACAACTTCGAGGAGTCCAGACAGCCTCATGCCATCGAGCTGCCAGCCGGCCGTGGCCGGGAGCTGGCGGAGGACATGCGTCAACTGATCGACGATGCCCGCGGCGCGATTCCGGCGGCGTTCGAGACGGAGGATTACCGCACACGGCGCGAAGCCATCCAAAACGAGCTACAGGAGGAACAGGAAGCGGCCTTCGAAGAGGTGAGTCGACGCGCCAAGGAGCGGGGGATCGGGATCATCCAGACGCCCACCGGTATCGCGTTCGCGCCAATACGTGACGGCGAAACCCTCGGCCCCGAGGAGTTCAACGAGCTGCCGAAGGAGGAGCAAGAACGCTTGGTGCGGGAGACCGAGGAAGTCGGCAAGGAGCTCCAGTCCGTGATGCAGCAGGCGCCGAAGCGCGTGCGCGAAGCTCGGCGCAGAATTCGAGAGCTCGACCGCGAGATCGCACTGTGGGCAGTGGGCAGCCTCATCGAGGAGCTGTCGCACAAGTATGTGGATCACGAGCAGGTGGTCGATTACCTGCAACAGGTCCGTGAGGACATCGTCGAGAACATTTCCATCTTTCGCACGTCGCCCGAGGAGCAGTCGCAGCTCCAACAGCTTTTCGGTGGACGAATGGGGACACCGGATGGCGAAGCATCGGGCGCCACGCAGCGTTATGCCGTCAATCTACTGGTCGACCACTCCGGCGCGAAGGGGGCTCCCGTCGAGCTGGAGCGGAATCCCACCTATCACCAACTGCTCGGCCGGGTCGAGCACGTCTCCCAGATGGGCACGTTGGTCACCAACTTCCAACTGATCAAAGCCGGCGCGCTTCACAAGGCCAACGGCGGCTATCTGGTGATCGACGCCCGAAAGCTGTTGATGCAGCCTTTCGCCTACGATGGGCTGAAGCGAGCCCTGCAATCGGGTGAGCTTCGTATCGAGTCGCTCGGACAAGCATACAGCCTGGTCAGCACCGTGTCTCTGGAGCCCAAGCCCATTCCGCTTTCGGTCAAGGTCGTGTTGGTCGGCGAGCGCATCCTCTACTACCTGCTTCAAGCATACGACCCGGAGTTCTCGACGCTCTTCAAGGTGGCTGCCGACTTCGAGGACGAAGTGGCTCGAACCGATGAGAACACCGCGCTCTATGCCAGGCTGCTAGCGACGATTGCACGAAGAGAATCGCTCAAACCTCTCGACGGCCCGGCGATCGGGCGCCTCGTCGAGGAGAGCGCCCGCGAGGCTTGGGATGCCGAGAAGCTTTCGGCTCGCATCCGGCCTATCACCGACATCATGCGGGAGGCCGATTTTTGGGCGTCGAAGAGCGGCTCGGAAATCATCGGTCGACAAGCCGTCGAGCAAGCGATCGAAAGCCGCGTTCGCCGTAGCAGTCGCATTCGCGATCGGCTGCAAGAAGAGATCCTTCGGAAGACGATTTTGATCGATACGGCCGGCAAGACCGTCGGTCAGATCAACGGTCTCGCGGTGCTCCAGATCGCAGACTTCGCGTTCGGGAAGCCAAACAGGATCACGGCGCGCGTCGCCTTGGGCCCCGGGAAGGTCATCGACATCGAGAGGGAGGTCGAGCTTGGCGGCCCAATTCATTCCAAGGGCGTATTCATCCTGTCGAGCTACTTGGCCGCGACGTACTCGTCTGACGAGCCCCTTTCCTTGTCAGCGAGCCTCGTGTTCGAGCAGTCGTATGGTGGAGTAGAGGGTGACAGCGCATCGTGCGCCGAGCTATGCGCCTTGCTTTCGGCGTTGTCCGGGCTGCCGATCGATCAGTCCTTCGGCGTCACCGGGTCCGTCAACCAACGCGGCGACGTCCAGGCCATTGGCGGCGTCAATCAGAAGATCGAGGGCTTCTTCGACATCTGCCGGGCGCGCGGCCTCAGCGGTTCCCAAGGGGTCTTGATACCGGAGGCCAACGTCAAGCATCTCATGCTGCGTCGCGACGTCCGAGAGGCTGCCAATCAAGGCAAGTTTCACATCTATGCGGTCAATCACGTCAATCAGGCCATCGAGATCCTGACCGGTGTTCCCGCCGGGGAGGCCGGCCCCGATGGCGCATTCCCCGATGGCACGGTCAATCAACGGGTGCGCGCTCGGCTGTCGGACCTGGCCGAGAAGCGCCGGAAGCTCCGCGGCCAAGAGAAGCAGGAGTCGGGCCCGTGACCGCCGTGACCGAGCACCGCCGCACGCGCCGCATCGCCGTCATATTCGCGGGCGGAAGCTCCGATACGGGTCTGGTTCGCGTCTTGGGGTCCCTTTTGCCCAAGACGGGCGCCGACATCACCGGCGTCTTCATCGAAGATCAGACCCTCTTCCGCCTCGCTAGCCTTCCTTTCATCTCCGAAGTGTCCCGAATCACCAGCAAGCGTCGTCCTCTCGCCGTGCGCGACCTCGAGCGTCAGCTCAAGGTTCAAGCCAGGCGCGCCGAACGGGAGCTACAGCGGCTCGCGGAAAGCCTCGGGCTGCCTTGGTCCTTCAGGACGCATCGAGGCCCGCTGAGCAGCGCGCTGGCCGAGGCGCAAAACGTCGATCTGCTGCTGCTTGGCGCAGCGCGCCGTGCCCTTGCGTCGGCAGCAGAGCTTCACGAGACTTCGCGCATGTTGCAGGCCGCCGAGGCCGCGTGGCTCCGCCCGGTCGCCGTGCTCCTCGATCAGGCCGACAGTGGCAGCCGCGCGCTCGAAGCCGGGATCGAGCTCGCCGAAGCCAGCAGCCGGCCCCTGCTCGTATTTCTGGCCGATCCGTCGCCTCGAGCTTGGAACGAAGTGAGGCGCCGGCTTCAATCTTTTGGGCCGAAGCGTGCGGCGATTCACAGAGTGCGCGAAGCCGAGCGTGAAGTCCTTGCCGCAGCCATCCGTCGCGCATCGCCCACCGTGTTGATCGTCGCTGCCGGCGAGGGCGGCTTCGAAGAGCTCCGTCTCACCTCGCTTCGCCAAGAGCTGAGGTGTCCGGTGGTGGTGGTTCGTACCGAGGCCGCCTAGACCGAGTGCACTCGGTCTAGCCCTTGATGCACACCATGGGCTGGAGGCGGGCCACCTTGCGCGCAAGCCCGGCTCGATCGGCGGAATCCACGACTGCACGGACGTCCTTGTACGCGCCGGGCGCCTCCTCGGCCACGCCTCGCATGCTGACCGAACGAACGATGATGCCTCGATGTGCGAGGTTCTTGATCAGCTTGCTGCCGCGCCATTGCTTCTTGGCTGCGTGGCGGCTCATTCTTCGCCCTGCACCGTGACAGGCCGACCCGAATGCCAACGACATGCCTTCCGCCGTACCGACCAGCAACCACGATTCGGTTCCCATGCTGCCGCCGATCAGGACGGGTTGGCCGATCTCGCTGAGCTGCTCGGGTAGGTCTGGATGCCCCGGCCCGAAGGCGCGGGTGGCCCCCTTTCGATGGACGAAAAGATGCCGCTGCACCCCGTCCACGATGTGCTCTTCCTCCTTGCAGGTGTTGTGCGACACGTCGTAGAGCAACGGAAGCTCGGCTTTGGATAGGACCCGGCTAAACACCTCGCGGGTGAGGTGTGTGATGATCTGGCGGTTGGCGAGGGCGCAGTTGATCCCGGCGCGCATTGCGCCGAGATACCGGCGGCCCACCTCGGAGCGCAGCGGCGCGCAGGCGAGCTCCAGATCGGGCAGCTCGATTCCGTGCTTCTCGGCTGCGAGCGCCATTTCCCGCAAGAACTCCGTCCCTACCTGATGGCCGAGTCCCCTCGATCCGCAGTGGATGCTGACGACGACGTCGTCCTGCGCGATGGATAGCTGATTCGCAACCTCGGGATCCAACACCTCGGCGACCCGTTGGACCTCGAGATAATGGTTTCCCGAGCCGAGCGTTCCCATTTCGTCTCGTTGCCGATGTCGCGCCTTCTCCGAGATATATTGCGGCTCGGCTCCCCGCATGCAGCCGTGCTCCTCGATTCGCTCCAGGTCTTCAGAGCGGCCCCATCCGCGGTCGACCGCCCAACGCGCGCCGCCTTCCAACATGGCCGTCATTTCCTGATCATCGAGATGAATGCGGCCGGTGCTTCCAACGCCAGCCGGAATGCGTTCGAAAAGCGCGTCGGCCAGTTGCTCTTTGATGGGCTCGACGTCGCTGGTGCGAAGCCCGGTGAGCAGGCAGCGAACACCACAGGAAATGTCGAAGCCAACGCCGCCTGCCGAGACGACGCCACCTTGCTCGGCATCGAAGGCGCCGACCCCACCGATCGGAAAGCCGTAGCCCCAGTGCCCGTCGGGCATCACGTAGCTCGCCTTCACGATCCCCGGCAGCGAGGCCACGTTGCGGGCCTGCTGCTGGACTTTGTCGTCCATGCCCTCGAGCAGCGCTCGATCCGCATAGAAAACGACCGGCACGCGCATCTTGCCGGTAGGAGCAAGCTCCCAATGATCCTCAGAAACCCTCTTCAGCGCTGTGATGTCCATGGCTATCTGATCTCACACGTCCACGATGCATTGCGCAACCCATTGTCCGTCATCCTCCTGAGTCACCAAGAGCTCGGTAAAAGTCGCCCCTTTGGGCTCGACCACGGGCTGGTGGCGCTTTCGGTCCACCGATTCACCACGAACCTGCGCGCGCAGCTCCTGTCCCTCGATGCGGACCTCAAATTCGCGGAACAGCATCGATCGCGTCGTCATCTCGTAGATGATGGCGTTGAGCCAATCGACGAACAGGATGTCCAGTCGCGGTGCGTGGCAGCGGATGTCGACCTGCGCATCTCGTTGCACCAGCGCTAGGTCCGTAATCGCAGCGGTGAGGGCCAGCGCAGCCTGCTCGAAAGCCGCGTCCGGCGACTCGCCCCGGCCGCGAACGCCGATGTCCGCTTCGTGGGAAAAGTGCTCCCAGCTAGCCATCGGAAACCACAGACATGGCCTCAGCGTGCCTCGCCGATGAGCTCCACCGTGCTCGCTTGTGGGCCTGCTTGGCCTTCGCCCTCCGCGAGCACGTAGCGCACCACGCTTCCGACGCTGAGGGCATCGAACGCATCGTCGAGAACAGCATTGCGGTGAAAATAGATCTCAAGCGCATCCTCTCCTTCGATGAAGCCGTAGTCATCGGCCGGGAATAACTTGGTCACGCGCGCGTGGGTAGGCAGGTCGTGGCTCTTGACCTCCTTTCTCTGTTTTCGCGCGACGTCTTGAAGCTGTCGGCGTGCGGCCCGGAAGGCGTCCCGAAGCGCCACGTAGACATCCTCGTGTGCTTGGTCCTTGGGACCCTGATGGCTCACCACGATCTCGCCTCCAGGCACGGTGATGTCGATACGCACGTCGTAGAGTCGACCCCGATGCGAATGACGGTGCGGCGCTTCGACGACCACGTGGCAATGCACGATCGGCTCGTAGAATTTCTCGAGCTTCGTGGCATTTTCTCTCACCCACGTTTCGATCGCAGCCGACGGCTCCATCTCCTTAAAAGTGATTTGCAAGGGCTGTTGCACGGCTTACTCCTCTCGGCTCCCAATCAGGCAAAGTTCGTGCCGCGGAACCGACCGGCGTATCGGGCGAATTCCGTCGACCTCGGAGAAAAGGCGAGGCGCAGATCTTGCGCGACCAAGCATTCCTGGCGCTACTTATTCGCATGGGGCACCCCAAGCGCTGTGGCATTCTGCCACGATTGATGGCTTGCTTCCCGGAGTGGTATCCTGCTCGCCACGAGTCGAGACGAGGTCGTGACGGCGGACATCTTCGAGCATGCGGATGCGCTGGGCCCGCTCAAGACGATTCACGTTCATGAGGCGTCGCTTGGGCTCCGCGGCATTCTAGTCGTCGACAACGTGGCGATCGGGCCATCGATTGGCGGCGTGCGGATGGCTCCCGACGTGAGCGCCGTAGAATGCGCTCGTTTGGCGCGCGCGATGACCTTGAAAAACGCCGCCGCCGGGTTGCCCCACGGTGGTGGCAAGGCGGTGCTCTACGGCGACCCCAAAATGCCCAAGCGTGACAAGGAGCGCCTCATTCGAGGCTTTGCCAGCGCCTTGCGCAACGAAGAGGCGTACATTTTCGGTCCCGACATGGGCACGGACGAGGAGTGCATGGCCTGGGTCCACGATGAGATCGGACGCGCAATAGGGCTTCCAGCCGAGCTCGGTGGGATTCCCCTCGACGAGCTGGGAGCGACTGGCTTCGGCATCAGTCACGCCACCGACGTGGCCCTCGGACATTGCGACTTCGAGCTGAAGGGCGCGCGCGTTGCCATCCAAGGTTTCGGCGCGGTCGGTATGCACGCAGCCCGGTTTCTGACTGAAAAGGGTGCGATACTAATCGCTGCTGCGGACTCGCAGGGCACGATTCACAATCCGGATGGACTGAACGTCTTGCGGCTCATGGAGATCAAGACCAGCGGTGGCTCGCTGTTGGACTACGACGACGCGCGCAGGCTCCGTCGTGACGATATCATCGACATAGCCTGCGAGATCTGGATTCCTGCTGCGCGGCCCGATGTGATTCGCGAGGACAATGTGAACCGTCTACGAGCCAAGCTCGTCGTGCAAGGCGCAAACATTCCCATCACGGGTGCTGCCGAGCAGATGCTGGCAGACCGGGGTGTGCTCAGTATTCCGGACTTCATCGCCAACGCTGGAGGCGTGATCTGCGCGGCAGTCGAATACCGAGGTTCGAGCCAATCGATCGCATTTGCCACCATCGCAGAGAAAATTCGTCGAAACACCGAGCTTGTTTTGCACGTGGCCAAGACGAACGGAATCTTGCCGCGCCGCGCTGCCGTCGAGCTGGCAACGGCGCGTATCGAAAACGCGATGCGTGTCAGGCGGTTTGGCTCGTTCTCCACGGCACCGGGCTTCGTCTAGTCATGTTTCGAATCCGGTTTCACGGTCGGGGCGGACAAGGAATGAAGACGGCGAGCCGCGTGCTCGGTACCGCCTTCTTCTCTTGCGGATTCGAGGTGCAAGACGCACCGCGGTACGGAGCAGAGCGCCGGGGCGCCCCGACTTTCGCGTATGTTCGCGCTTCCCAGAAGCCTATCCAGGAGCGCGGCGTCATCCGCAATCCGGATTTGGTCATCGTCGGCGATGATACCTTGCCCGCCGTGCCCGCGGCAGGGGTGATGCACGGCGTCGGCGCGCAGACAGTGATGCTCATTCACAGCCGTGACGATGCGGACTCGTGGAGGCATCGGCTCAATCTCGCTGGCCCGGTGATCGTCCTACCCACGAATGGGGACGTGGCTGCAGACACCGACTTGCCGTTCGTGGGGTGCGTGTCGGCAGGAGCGGCGGCGCGTCTCACCGGCGTCATCTCGCGGGAGGCGCTGATGGCAGCGGTCGCAAAAGAGCTCGAACCGCTTGGCGATCGCGCCGTCCGCGAGAACGAGCGGCGTGCCCTGGCTGCGTACGAGGACATGGAGGCGCACGAGGGTGTCGTGAGAGAAGCCCGCGACATTCGTGCCGAGGAGTACGAGGCGCCGGACTGGATCCACCTCGCGCCGGAGGAGGCCAAGATTTCGGCTCCGGCAATCCATGCTGCCGCTACCAGCGAGCATGTGGAGACCGGCGCGTGGCGCACGGCACGGCCTGTCGTCGACGAGGCCCGGTGCAACCGTTGCTGGTGGATTTGCAGCACGTACTGTCCGGAAAGCGCGATTGCGGTGAGCCCCGAAGGCAGGCCTGAAATCGACTACGATCACTGCAAGGGCTGCATGATTTGCGTCGCGATTTGCCCATCCCATGCGATCGCTGCCGTCCCCGAAGAGGCGACCCCAAGAGAGGAGCTCGAGAGCCGATGAGCCGAGAGCTACTGACCGGCAATGGCGCCGCTGCCTGGGGAGCACGGTTGGCCGAGGTCGACTACGTGCCCGCCTTTCCCATCACGCCCCAGACGGAGATCATCGAAACACTCGCCAACTGGTTCGAGTCGGGCGAGATGCCGGGGAGGCTCGTCACGCTCGAGTCCGAGCACTCGATGATTACGGCGGCGGGCGCCGCCGCGGCCACCGGGGTGCGCGTGTTTACTGCCACCTCCAGCCAGGGCCTGCTCTACGGGATGGAGATGATCTTTTCGGTCGCGGGATGGCGAGCACCCTTTGTCCTGGTGAATGTGTCGCGGGGGCTTGGAACCCCGACGACGCTCGAGAGCGACCATACGGACGTTCTGGCCGCCAGGGACTCGGGCTTCTTGCAGCTTCACTGCGCCACCTGCCAAGAAGTAGTCGACACGATCTTGATGGCGTACCGCATCGCCGAGGACACTCGGATCCGGCTCCCGGTCATCGTCAATCTGGATGGCTTCTATTTGTCGTTCACGCGCGAGCCCGTCGAGCTGCCCGATCCCGCCCTGGCGCGGCGGTTCCTTCCACCGTTCGATGCGCAAAACCTGCGATTTCGAGCAAGTGCGCCCACCAGCCAGGGGGTCGCCGTGCTGGGCGGCTCGCCTTACTCGTACTTTCGTTACCAAGCGCACTTGGCGTCCCTGCGAGCAATCGAGGTCTACGACGAGGTTGCCGATGAATTCGAGGCGGCGTTCGGGCGCCGCCACGAGGCGATCGAGGCCTATCGTTGCGAGGACGCCGACATCTTGTTCGTCATGATCGGCTCCTTCGCCACAAAGGCCAAGGCGGCGGTCGATCAGCTTCGAGAGGCTGGTTGGCGCGTCGGGCTGGCGCGGATCCGCCTGCTGCGGCCTCTGCCGGTCGACGCTTTGCGGCGGGTCACCTCGGGGGCGCGCGGTCTGGCGGTCATCGACCAGAATCTGTCGATGGGCCAGGGCGGGGTGCTCCACAGCGAGGTTGCCTCGGCGCTCTACGGTCATCCGAAAGCACCCCCGATCTTGGCGAGCTTCATCGGGGGCCTCGGCGGGCGCGACATCAGCCCAGAGGAGCTCTATGAGATCGCTGCGGAAACACGCAAGGCGATCGATGAGGGACGGAGCCCGCTGCCTCGACTTCTCTTCACGCGCGACGAGCTGCGCGAGATTCGAAAGCTCCAAGCCATCGCAGAGGTCGAGCGCAATGAGCTCGAGGTGAAACGATGAATGAAACCGCGTTCAAGCGCATGAAAGACCTGCCGTCGACGCACTTGCTCGGCACGGGAACTCCCATGTGCGCGGGTTGCGGAGGCTTGATCGCCCTTCACGAGATCTACGACGTCCTCGGTCCGAAGAGCGTATTCGTCAACGCCGCAGGGTGTATGACACTCCTCTCGGTCTTTCCGTTCACACCTTTTCGGAGCTCGTGGTTGTACACCTCCATGGCCTCTGCGCCCGCGGGTGCGCAAGGTGTGCGCGACGCGCTCGACATCCTCCTCGAGCAGGGAAGGATGCCGCCAGAGGACGATCTCGACGTCGTCGTGCTCACGGGCGACGGGTCTGCCTACGGCATGGGGCTTTCTTCGACCTCGAGCGCAATCGAGCGCGGCTTGGACTTTCTCTACATTTGCTACGACAACGAGGGCTACGGAAACACCGGCCACCAAGCTTCCGGCGCGACGCCCCACGCCGCCAAGACGAGCACGACTCGGGGACCGGGTGGGTTTTCCGGGTACAAGAAGGATCTGTTTTCGATTTGGGCGGCGCATCAACCCGCCTACGTCGCCACGGTCATCGGGTCAGAGCCCCTTGACCTCGCGCGAAAGATCGAAAAAGCAAAGAGCCTGCGTGGGCCCCGGTTAATCATCGCGCTTGCGCCTTGTCCGACCGGTTGGGAGTTCGAGCCGCGCGACTCGATCGAAATCGGTCAGCTCGCGGTCAAGACGGGAATCTGGCCGCTCAAGGAGTACGTGGACGGATCGGTGGCGCACACGGTCGTGCCGCGGCGGAGGGCGCCCGTCGAGCAGTACCTCGAGAAGCAGGGTCGATTCGCCCATCTATTCCATCCTCAGCGCAACGATCGGCTGCTGGCGGAGCTGCAAGCACGGGTGGACGGCTACTGGGACTCGGTCTGATCTCCCGCGTCTTGGTGCGGGATACGTTGGCGCGACTTTTGCTTCGCTTATCCATGCACGCGCCGGGCGTGCCATATGAGAAAGGAGAAGATGACCATGACACTCATGAGAAGAGGGCGAGACCCGTTTGCAGGGTTTGGAAGCCTCCAAGAAGCGTTCCGCGACATGTTGGCGACATGGCCGTTTGGGGAGCGCGAGTCGCTGTCCATCGCGGATTGGACTCCCTCATGCAACGTCTCCGAAACGGATGAGGAGTACCGGATCGAGGCCGAGCTCCCCGGTGTGAAGCAGGAGGACCTTGAGGTGAACGTCGAAGATCGCGTGCTCACGCTTCGCGGGGAGCGGCGGGAGAAGAAGGAAGAAAAGGGCAAGAAGTATCACCGCGTCGAGAGCTCCTACGGCAGCTTCATGAGGAGCTTCAAGCTGCCCGATGATGCCAACGAGGACAAAGTCGACGCAAGCTATAAGGACGGCCTGCTGACGGTACGGATTCCACGCACGGAGCCGAAGAAGTCCACGGCGCGCGCCGTTGCGGTCAAATCCTAGCTCACGGAGTCACCGATGACGCACACCCAGCTTCGATTCAGCGATGAGGCAAGGGCAAAGGTGCTGGCGGGCGCGGCGGCATTGGCCAATGCCGTCCGCGTCACGCTGGGCCCCAAGGCCAAGAGCATTCTCATCGAAAAGAAGTGGGGCTCGCCCCTCGTTTGCGACGATGGCGTGACCATCGCCAAACAGATCAACCTGAAAGATCCAGAGGAGAACCTCGGCGCGCAGATGCTGCGTCAGGCAGCGGTCCGTACGGGCGACTTGGTGGGTGACGGCACCAGCACCTCGACCGTGCTCGCGCACGCCGTCTACGCCGACGGGCTTCGAAACGTGACCTCCGGCGCAAGCGCCATCGACATCAAGCGTGGTCTCGATCGCGGCACGAAGCTCGCCGTCGAGCAGCTCGCCAAGCTCTCGAGGCCGGTGACGAGCGCAAAGGAAAAAACGCAAGTCGCCACGATCTCGGCACACGGCGATGCCTCGATCGGCGAGCTCGTCGCCGAGGCGCTCGACAAAGTAGGTGACGAGGGAACCGTATCGATCGAGGAAGCCAAGGGCACGGAAACCTCCCTCGAGGTGGTAGAAGGCATGCAGTTCGATCGTGGCTACCTCTCGGCCTACTTCGTCACCGATGCCGAGCGCATGGAGGTCGAGTTGCAAACTCCTTATGTCTTGCTCAGCGATACCAAGATTTCATCGATGAGGGACTTGTTACCCGTCCTCGAGGCGGTCGCCCAAGCGGGGCGTGCGATCCTGCTGGTCGCCGAGGACGTCGAAGGCGAAGCCTTGGCGACCCTGGTCGTCAACAAGCTCCGGGGCACGTTTCCTTGCGCCGCAGTCAAGGCTCCCGGCTTTGGCGATCGACGCAAGGCGATGCTGCAAGACTTGGCCGTGCTGACCGGAGGGCAGGTCGTTTCCTCGGAGCTCGGTGTGAAGCTCTCCGCCGTGACGCTAAGCGACCTCGGGACTGCAAAGCGCGTCGTCATCGACAAAGACACGACGACCATCATCGGCGGCGAAGGCGAAAAGTCCGCCATCGAGGGCCGCTGTGCGGAGATTCGCGCGCAAATCGAGCAAACCACCTCGGACTACGATCGTGAAAAGCTCCAAGAGCGGCTGGCCAGGCTGGCGGGCGGCGTCGCCGTGATCCACGTGGGCGCACCCTCCGAAGTGGAGCTGAAGAACCGCAAAGACGCGTTCGACGATGCGATCAGCTCGACCAAAGCAGCGGTCGAGGAGGGCATCGTGGCGGGCGGTGGGCTCACTCTCTTGCGGCTCGCCGACGCGCTGGCGGAAGAGGAGCGCCGTGCGGATGGCGACATCAAGACCGGGATCGGCGTGTTACGGCGGGCTCTCGAGGCCCCGGTGCGACAGATCGCCCTCAACTCCGGCGTCGATCCGGGAGTGGTCGTCGACCGGTTGCGTTCGGGGACCGGTGACTTTGGTTTCGACGCCAACACGGGACAGTACGTCGATCTCGGTGAAGCCGGGATCATCGATCCGGCCAAGGTCGTCCGCGTCGCGTTGGAAAACGCGATCTCGGTGGCAGGAACCCTGCTGCTCACCGAGGGCACGCTTACCGAGATCGAGGAGAAGAGCCGCGAGCCAAGCCCGGCCATGCCGGAGTTCTGACATGGACAGGCAAGAGCAGCGGAGGCAAATGGTGAAGCGCCAGATCGAGGCGCGGGGAGTGCGTCAGACGGCCGTGCTCGAAGCGATGCGCAGCGTGCCCCGAGAGGCGTTCCTTCCCACGCACCTGTCCGAGTTTGCCTACGAGGACACCCCGCTGCCCATCGAGGAGGGACAGACGATCTCTCAGCCTTACATCGTTGCCGCGATGGCCGAGGCGTTGCGCATCGGGCCGAACGACAAGGTCTTGGAGATCGGAACCGGTTCGGGCTACGCGGCTGCCGTCCTCGGAGAAATCGCAGCGGAAGTCTACACCATCGAGCGGCACCGCGCGCTTGCCGACGAGGCAAGAAGCCGGCTGCGGGAGCTCGGCTATCCCAACGTGCACGTGTTGTGTGGAGATGGAACCCTCGGTTGGCCCGAGCACGCGCCCTTCGACGCGATCCTCGTCTCTGCAGGAGGGCCCTCGGTCCCCCAAGCCCTCGTGGAGCAGCTTGCTCCCGGCGGCCGAATGGTGATTCCCGTCGGCGCCGAGGTCCGCGACCAACGCTTGTTGAGGGTGACCAAGCAGCCCGATGGCGAAGCGCGCACTGAGGATCTGGGGGGCGTGCGGTTCGTCCCGCTCATCGGCGCGGCGGGTTTTGCGGAAGACGCCGGAGCACCGAGCGCCAAGCGAGTTCCGACGCCGGAGCCTCCGGTCGCCCATCTGGTGCGCGAGGCTTGTCAGCCGTTTGCGGCAATCGACGACGTAGAGCTCGGTCCCTTGCTCGATCAGATCGGCGATGCTCGGGTCGTCCTTCTCGGCGAGGCCACGCACGGAACCTCGGAGTTCTATCGCATGAGAACGCGCATCACGACCGAGCTGGTCCTGCGGCGCGGCTTCGACGTGGTGGCCATCGAGGGCGACTGGCCGGACGCCGCCCGCATCGATCATCACATTCGTGACTTGGATTATCCGATTCGGGAAGAGCCGATCTTCACGCGCTTTCCTACGTGGATGTGGCGGAATCGAGAGGTGGTCGAGCTCATCGCATGGCTCAAGTCGCACAACGAGCTCATCGACGATTCACGGCGGCGGGTCGGATTTTGCGGACTGGACCTCTACAGCTTGTACAAGTCGATCGACGCGGTGCTCGACTACCTGCGCGACGTCGATCCGAAGGCTGCCGAGATCGCAAAACAACGCTACGCCTGTCTCTCGCCTTGGGAGCGCGACCCGGCGCTCTATGGACGTGCCGCGATCAGCCGAGGCTACGCGCGGTGCGAGGGTCCGGTGGTCGAGGTTCTTCGAGACCTGCTCGAGCGTCGCCTCGAGTACGCCTTGGCGGACGGAGATCGCTTTTTCGATGCCACCTCCAACGCGCATTTGGTGGCTGCGGCAGAGGAGTATTACCGCGTGATGTACTACGGAGGCCCCGATTCGTGGAACCTCCGCGACCAGCACATGTTCGACACCTTGGAGCGCCTGCTGGAGTTTCGCGGCCCGCGGGCCAAGGCGGTCGTCTGGGCACACAACTCGCACGTCGGCGATGCGCGGGCGACCGAAATGGGTGCAGCACGCGGGGAGCACAACATCGGCCAGCTCTGCCGGATGAGCTTCGGCCATTCCGCGTTTTCCATCGGCTTCGGCACCCACACGGGAACCGTGGCCGCTGCGACCGACTGGGGCGGACCAATGGCCGTCAAGAGAGTGCGACCGTCGCATCCGACGAGCTACGAACGACTATTTCACGACGCGGAGGTGCCCGCCTTTCTTCTGGCGTTGCGCAACCCGGTCCGCGAGGCGGTGCGCGAGGAGTTGGCGTCACCGCGCTTGGAGCGGGCCATCGGCGTCATCTATCGGCCAGAGACCGAGCTGCAGAGCCACTACTTTCAAGCGGCGCTGCCGTGGCAGTTCGACGCCTATGTTTGGTTCGACGAGACTCATGCGGTCCGTGCGCTTGACGCGGAGTCGGCGCGCCACGAAATTCCCCAGGTCTACGGATGACTCACAGTGCTTTGACACCACCAAGGGGGCCGCATGTCAGAACGAAAAGAACACGACGAGCCAGCGCTGCAAAGTGACGTCCTTGCGCTGAAGAAGCGAATCGAGGTCTTGGAGGCGCGCGTCAACGAGCTCGAAAAAGAGCTTCGGGAGACGCAGGAAACGGCGCCTGCCGACTACTGATTCACTCGAGCAGCGAAAGTTTCGGTTGAATCCAGCCGCGTTCGCGGCATGTGGAGACACAAACGTCTGGCGGGCCGCCTAGCCATCTACTGGCCGTCCGCACCGAACGATTCGATCTGCGCGCGCAGCTTTTCGAACGCAGCAGCCGACCATGCTTTCGATTCTCTCGAGCAGACGGGCTCGGCGTCGGCCTTGTTCGCCCGCGTGATGCAGGAGGCATAGTAGCGTTGCGTCCATTCCATGCTCTCGTTGCGAGCACGCAAGCCATGCTCGAGGCCCTGCACGTAGCCGTAGTCGTAGATGTTGATGAGCACGCTCTGCGCGCGGGCGGGCCGCAGCGCCTCCGCCGACAAGGCGGAGATCTCTGCACGTCCCTTCTCATACCGATCGCCTCGAAGCGCGGGCTCGGGGCCGGAGACCTTCCGGCATGACTTCACCGGGTCGTCGGCGAGCTCCATGCCCTTCTTGCAACCGTTCGCCCCAGCGAGGTCAACGTAGTACGCGTGCGCCGTCTCCCAGTGCTTGGCTCCTCGAACTGCGCCGGCGTCGTACGCAAAGTCGATCCGCTGCCGAATGAGCTCCGCCCCCTTCTTGTAAGTCGCGCTATTTCGCAGCTCGACGAGCCACTGCTCTTCGGTCTTCGGCTGCTGCTTTTCTTCCTCGGCTGTCGCAAAAGGGGCAACAAACAACGAGACCACGCATGAGACGGCAAAAACGATACGAGACATCACCCGCAACCGTGAGCCCGCCGGAGGATGCCTGTCAAGATGCACAGGCCCCGCTAGCTGCTCGACCCTCGACCCTCGGACCCCGTCCTCGAACCACGCGCACGGCCCCTTCTTTTCAAGCTCTGCGGTTTCGTGCGAGGCTACCCCCGTCGGACCCCCCGAAAGGAGACCGCCATGACCCCAGTCGAATGGCTTGCGGCCAGCGCCGTCCTCACCGCCCTTCTTTGGATTCCCTACGTTCTCGAGCGCATGGTATCCCTCGGGATCGTCGGGACGCTCAAGCCCGTTGAACCCGAAGACGAGCTCAAGCAGCGGCTCTGGGCTCGCCGGGCCAAGCGTGCCCACTACAATGCCGTGGAGAACTTGGTCGTGTTTGCGACCTTAGTGCTCGTGGCGCAGGTGATCGGTCGGGGCGAGGACGGGCAGGTCTTGTTCGCGACGCAGTCGTATTTCTGGGCTCGCGTGGTTCATTTCCCCGCGCTCACCATGGGTTGGACTGGGATTCGTACCCTCGCGTTCTTGGTGAGCTTTGCTGCGCAGATCATGGTGGCCCTCCAGATCTTCGCCGGGTGAGGAAGCGAGGCTCTTGGCTGCCCGTATACCGAGCTCGAGCCTCCTCAGTCGATGATCTCACTGACCTGGATCGTGATCGGCGGCCTGCTCATGAGCGCGATAGCGCTCGCGGGAAGCGCCACGCTCCTCATGAAGGAAAAGACGCTCGAACGCATCATCTTGCCGCTCGTCGCGTTTGCTGCCGGCTCCTTGCTAGGCGGCGCGCTGTTTCACATGTTGCCCGCCGCGCTCGATGGCAGCTCTGATCCGCTACCCATCTACGGATGGACGGCCGTCGGATTCGTGTCGTTCTTTGCGCTCGAGCAACTTCTGCATTGGCACCATTGTCAGCGCGCGAGCTCGAGCTGCCGGCAGCCGCTGACGTACTTGATTCTCATCGGCGATGCGCTGCACAACTTCCTGGGCGGTCTCGGCGTGGGAGGCGTCTTCCTGATCGACCCGCGCCTTGGAATCGCAGCATGGCTCGCGGCAGCTGCACACGAGGTGCCCCAGGAGCTCGGGGATTTCGGCGTCCTGGTTCATGGAGGATGGGCGCCCCGCAAAGCGTTGCTCATGAACCTGCTCTCGGGGCTGACATTTCTGCTCGGAGGATTGCTCGCTTGGTCGCTGTCCTCCGCCATCGATGTTTCGTTTCTGGTGCCGCTCGCCGCAGGAAACTTCATCTACATCGCCGCCTCGGACCTCGTTCCAGAAGTCACCAAGCATCAGGGCGGAAGAGCCAATCTGGTCTATTTCGTTTGCTTCGTGGCCGGGCTCGGGTTGATGTGGGGCACCCGAATCGCATTGCCTTGATGGGCGTTCACTCTGCGGCTTCGGGGAACCGTTCCGCCGGTTCCACCGTTTCGAGCCGCGCCTCGAGCAGATCCGCCCAGGCGCGAAGATACACGATCACGTTTTCGCGTCGATGATGGGAAAAGGCCTCCGTGTTGTTGCCGAGCCGACGGCGAACCTCCGGATCGCTCAAGCGCTCCAGATGGGCGACGTCGTCTGGGCTCAAGCCGAGCTCGTACATTTCGGCCAGCACCTCGTCGAGCGGCGCACCGGTCACTTGGCACGCTCCGACGTCCTGTGGCTCCCAAGCTCCCTCGTCTAGGGTAGGGCGGTCGCCGAAGTCAAACTCCGGAAAGGGCCGCCGCAAAACCGAGTCCCGCGCCTGGCCGCCCCAGTCGCCCTCACGTCTCATCGCGCGTTTCTGAATCTCGGCCGGATCGAGCCCCGTGATGGTCTGCGCCAAGTGACCGCAGTTGCAATACGCGAAGCTGGACCAGCGATAGGTCACATCTTGCCGAGCCAAACGCGCCGCGGTTTGCCGCAACGCAACGATGAGCTGCCCTGACAGTTGCGCCATGGGTGAAGTCTAGGGCTACCAGCGCCCCGGTCCACCCCATGCTAGCGTCACCTGATGTGGCGAGCGGTTCTCGTCCGCCTGCTCTCGACAGCTCTGTTGATCGTCGGGCTTGCGGCATTGGTGCTCTACCTCCGATACGGCGGTGGTGCGCCATATCCCGATCTCACCAGCGAGCCGCTGTTCGACCAGAGCACGCTCGAGGTTGCGGTAACGAGCCCCGAGCCCATCGGCAACGTGGCCGTCTCTGCGGAGGGCCGGGTGTTCTACACGATCCACCCGGAAAGCCGCCCCACCGGCCCGAAGCTCCTCGAATGGGTCGATGGGGTGCCCCGGGCGTATCCGAGTGAAGCTGCCCAAGCGCAACTCGAAACGCCGCTCGGCGTGGTGGTGGATCAGCAGAACAGGTTGTGGACGATCGATCACGGCAATCATGGAACCGGGGCAGCCAAGCTCCTGGCATATGACCTCGGCACCGGCGCCCTCGCGCACGAGCACGTCTTCGACGGGTCGGTCGCGCAGCTCGGGTCCTTTCTACAGGATTTGCAGGTCGATTCGAGCGGGAAGCACGTCTTCATCGCCGATGTGAGCTTCTGGCGAAAGAATCCCGGTCTCGTCGTCTACGACGTGGAGCACGGGCAAGCGCGCCGAGTGCTCAACAGCCATCCGTCGGTTAGTGCCCAGGACTGGCTGATCCGCAATCCCACCAAAGACATGGAGTTCTTCGGAGGGTTGGTCGTGCTCAAGCCCGGCGTCGATGGGATCGTCATCGATCGCGACGACAAGTGGCTGTACTACGGTGCGATGGCCCACGACACGCTCTATCGCATCGCGGTCGAGGATCTGTTGGATGCCTCGTTGAGCGAAGGCGCGCTCGGAGCGAAGGTGCAGGCGGTGGGCCGCAAGCCGCTGAATGATGGTCTCAGCACCGACCTCCAGGGCAACGTACTGATCACGGATGTCGAGCATGGTGCGGTGCTGCGGATGACGCCGGGAGGAGAGCTCACCACGCTCATCCGAACCGACCGCATTCGTTGGGCTGATGCGCTGAGCTACGGTCCTGACGGCTGGCTTTATGTCGCGGACAGCGCGATTCCCGACCAGATGCTTCGATCGAAGGCCCACATGCAGGCCAATGCGCCGTATCTGATCTTCCGGTTCAAGCCCGGCATCGACGGGGTTCCCGGGCAGTAGCGTTGCAGGGCCCTCCTGTACAGATGCCCAATGGTCCCGCCGCCGAGATTGTGTCACCCATAGGGACATGAATCTCACATTCACCGAGGAAGAAGAGGCGTTCCGCCACGAGGTTCGCAGCTGGATCGAGAGCGCCATGCCCGAGGACATCCGACGCAAGGCACGGGGCGCAGGCCACTTCACACCCGAGGACTCGTTGGTCTGGCACAAGATCCTCCACGAAAAGGGCTGGGCAGCCCCCCATTGGCCGAAGGAGCACGGAGGCACCGGCTGGGACGCTGCCCGACGCTTCATCTTCACGGAGGAAATGGAGCTGTCCGGCGCTCCCCAGCTTTCCGTGTTCGGGCTGTCGATGGTCGGCCCCTTGATCATTAGCTTTGGAACAGAGGAGCAGAAGAAGAGGTTTCTCCCCAAGATCCTCAGTGGGGAGGAGCTCTGGTGTCAGGGATACTCGGAGCCCAACGCAGGTAGCGACCTTGCGTCCCTACGGACGACGGCCGAGGACGCCGGCGACCATTTCATCGTCAACGGGCAGAAGACCTGGACTTCGTATGCGCAGTATGCCGACTGGATTTTCTGTCTCGTGCGCACCGATCCGAAAGCCAAGAAGCAGACTGGCATCACGTTCTTGTTGATCGATCTCGAGACACCGGGCGTGGAGGTGAAGCCGATGCTCACGCTCGGCCACACGCCAGCTTTCTGCGACACCTTTTTCGAGAACGTGAGGGTACCCAAGGCCAACGTCGTCGGCGGCATCAACCAAGGTTGGACCATGGCCAAAGCGCTTCTCGGACACGAGCGGACCTTGCTGGCCATGATCGGTCCTTGCCGAAAGACGCTGCAGAACATCAAGCGCATTGCCGCGACCAAGACGGTGCACGGGCGCCCGATGCTCGAGGATCCGGTTTGGCGGGCCAAGATCGCGCGCCTCGAGATGCGCTTCCGCGCCCATCTCATGGTGAGCTACCGTGCCCTCGCGGATCAGCAGAAAGGCAAGATGCCGGGGCCCGAGTCGTCGATTTTGAAGCTCGTCGGAACGAAGCTCGTGCAGGAGATGACCGAGCTCGGCATGGAGGTCATGGGGGAAAACGCCCTGACCTGGTACAACGAGGGCGTTTGTCCCCCGGTCGAAGAGTCGATCGGTCCGTACTTCTGCTACGAGCGTGCGGCGACCATCTACGGCGGCTCCAACGAGATTCAACGCAACGTCATCGCCAAGATGATTCTGCAGCTTCCGAGCAGCTGACGCGAAAGACCGAGGGGGAGCTACCGATGGATTTCGAGCTAAATCAAGACCAACGCATGCTGGCGAAGACGGTATCGGGCTTCGCCAAGAACGAGTCGCCCGTGAGTCGCTTCCGTAAGCTACGTGATGACGACGTCGGATACGACCCCGCGGTGTGGCGGAAGATGGGTGAGCTCGGATGGCTCGGGGTCGCCTTTCCCGAGTCGGTGGGCGGAATCGGTGGCAGCTTCGTCGAGTGCGCCATCGTGCTCGAGAATCTCGCTGCCACTCTGACGCCAGAGCCGTATCTCGCTTCGGTGGTGCTCGGCGGGATGACGCTCTTGCGGGCGGGTGACGCCGCCCAGCACGAGGCGTACCTGATGCCGATGATCGAAGGGGAAGGGACGCTGGCCCTGGCCTATTCGGAGCCGCAGAGCCGCTACGACGTTGCGGCCATCGCGACCAAGGCCGAGCCTCACGGCGCGGGCTACCGGATCTCGGGACGAAAGATTTGGGTGCTCAACGGGCATCACGCCGATCACTTGCTGGTATCGGCCGACGCGCCGAACGGGCCCACGCTGTTCGTGGTGCCTCGCCAGGCCCGAGGGGTCCACGTCACCGTCGCGAACACCATCGACGGCCACAAAGCGGCATTCATCACATTCCAAAATGTCGAGGTCGGTCCGGACGCCCGGCTCGGAGATGAGGGTACGGCGGCCGGATCCTCGACCGCACGATGGACTACGCCGCTGCCGCCGCGGTAGCCGAAGCCGTCGGCATCGCCACCACGATGCTCCACATGACCCTCGACTACTTGGGCACCAGGGAGCAGTTCGGGGTCAAGATCGGCTCTTTTCAGGCCCTTCAGCATCGGGCCGTGGACATGTACGCCGAGACCGAGCTGCTCCGCTCGATCTCGATGGCATCCATGGTGCGGGCCGATGACGACGATCTGAGCACGCGCCGTCGCGACGTCTCCGCGGCAAAGCTTCAGCTTGCGACGGGCGGCATCTGGGTCGCCCAACAGTCGCTGCAGCTCCACGGCGGAATCGGCGTCACCGACGAGCACGACATCGGCCTCTACTTCAAGCGCATGTATGCGCTCAACGCGCTTTTCGGGGACCAAGAGCATCAAGTGGCGCGCTTCGCCAGCGACCCGGCGTTTGCAGAGACCGTGGGCTGAAACCGAGACCGGGCAGCTACGCTCCGAAAGCCAGCTGCTGCTAGCTTGACCGCAAGCGGCCATCGACGCACCTTCCGACTCGCGATGCTTCCAAGACGCCTCCTCGTTTGTGCGATTCTTCCAATCGCCTGTCTGGCCTCCGGCTGCAACGATCGAGACCTCGGCGAGTGCAATCTCGGCAGTCTCGAAGGTGACGAAGACGGGCTCCCGGGTCCCAAGGCTTTCGATTTGGTCTACAACTCGATCGACGGCCGCCCGATGTTCGAGGGTCAAGCCCTCGTGCAGGCGAGCTGCGGCAACGGAAGCTTCTGTCACGCGCCTAGTGCGGTAGGGGCTGGGCGAATCGGCGTGCCCGCTGGCCTCGATTTCGACGTGCAGCTCGCTTGCACGGACCCGAGCGTCGATCCCACCTGTGCCAACCTACAGCCTTGCGAAGGCGCCGGCGCGCAGTCCCCGTACTGCGAACGCCTCGAACGGCTGCAGAGCAATCGTGACACCACCGCCTCGTGGGGTGGAGACATCATGAACGAGATTCGTGACGGCACGATGCCTCCGGGCGCCGCGGGAGAACAGGTTCAAAACGACACGCCCTGGATTCGTCCCAACCTGACCGAGCTGCCACGGCTCGACACCAAAGAGGGTCGAGACATCGTGCGGAACTGGCTCGCATGTGGCGCGCCCGTGGTCGCCCGAACCGAGATCGCGCCGACGCCCCAGAACGAGCTGGCTCCCTGCCAGTCGCTGGAGGACGAGGTCTGCGTATATTCGGGTCCGCAGGGGGACCTCCCCGATCCGACATGGAGCTCGATCTACTGGAGCCTGATCTTCACCCAGTGCGTGACCTGTCACGGCCCGGCGAACTCCAACTTGAACTCAGACGATCCAAACCCGGCGAATCCGCTCGAAACCGGCACCATTCCCGGAGGCGCCAGCCCGCAGGGTTTCGCGGCCCTCGACCTGACGGGCTCCGATCCGGCGGATACCTCCAACTGGCCCTCCGAATCCCACGGAGCCCTGGTCGACGTCCCGGCCTCTGCCGCGGGAGCGTGTGAAGGGCCGGGTGTCATCAACGTGATTCCAACCGACGGTCCCGGCTCGTTGATGATCCAAAAGATGCGCGCGGAGCAGACTTGCGGCCGCGAGATGCCGCTCGGTAGCGGCACGCAAACCATCTCGAACGCCGTGATCGCGGTCGTCGAGCAGTGGATCAACGCGGGCGCGCCGAACGACTAGTGCGGCAGCTCACGTGTCGCAGTCCGTCGACATTCGACCCGTGCACTGATCGAGCTCGATGCGACATTGAAGGGTATCGTCGAGACATTGAGATGCGCACGGGGCGTTTGCGCAGCGGGTCCAGATGAGCACATCGCCGCTGCACCACTCGAGCTCGCCGTAGCAGCGCGCGCATTCCAAGGACAGGCCCGGGACGTCCTCCTGCATGCAGTCGGCGGCGACGCAGGTGACGAATGCCTCCTCTCCCTCGCTGAAGTCGAGCTGGCACTGCGTCAGAGCACAGGTCGCGGAAACTTCGCGCGGGTTTCTCAGAAGCTCTGTCAACGCGGCGATGTCCTCCGGATTATCGCAGGCGCCAGCGCTCACACCACCGACACCGCCCGTGCCTCCCGCGCCGGCCGTCCCGCCGGTGCCCGCCGTGCCTCCCGTGCCTGCCGCGCCCGCCGTCCCGCCAGTGCCACCGGACCCGCCGGACCCGGCGAATCCGCCTCCACCATCGGTGCCGCCCATCGGGGGTGGTGGCGGAGCCTCGTCCGCGCAGGCGTAGATGGCGCTCAGCAGAATGGCCACCGCCATGAAGCGAAACGCTCTCATGGCAGGTAGGCTATCAATCTCGATGTGCTCGGTCGAGCGGCCGTTTTTCAGTCGTGGACCGTGACTTTGATCATCTTGACGGGCGTGACCGGGCGATCGCCGGCGCCCGTCCGGGTCGTCTCTATCTTATTGACGACATCCAGGCCTTTTACGACCTTGCCGAACACGGGATGTTTCGACGGCCCTGGGCTGAACCAGTCCAAGTACGCGTTGTGGGCCGTATTGATGAAGAACTGCGAGCTGCCGCTGTTCGGACGGCCCGTGTTTGCCATCGAAAGCGTGCCGGGCTCGTTCGAAATCTTCGCACCGGCCGGATGCTCGTCCTGAATGGTGCCTTTCGGGCTGTTCCCAGTCCCCGCGCGCGGGCTGTTCGGGTCGCGGCTGTGCGGGCACCCGAACTGGATCATGAACCCCTCGATGACGCGATGAAAATGAAGCCCATCATAGAACCCGCTCTTGGCGAGCTCGATGAAGTTACCCGCGGTAATCGGCATCTGATCGGTAAACAACTCGACCTCGATGTTCCCAAGCGAAGTCTCCAAGGTGGCAGTGGGATTGGCCATGGGGGTGGGGTTATCAGGTTTCGCGCCGGACGCACGCCGCCTTCCCGCGGGGTCCACGCCTTCGAAGCCGGCAATTGCGCTGAACGCACGGTTTCGATATACGCACTACCGTTGTGATACCAAAGCTTCACGGCGCGCGGACCGCCGGCCACCTCCAGTCGACCGCTGAGCCCAGCGCCGGGTTGCGGGCGCCAAGCCCGCGCGGATGCGTGCAGAAGCTCGCGCACGAGACCGACAAGCTTCTCGTTTCCAAGCTCGCGAGCCTCAAGCCCCGCGATTTGAAGGATGCTTCCGAGCTCATTCAGGACGTGGCTGACTTCGAAAAGACGCCCGCCTATCGGACCTACCGGGACGATCCTGAGGCGCTTTTTCCGAATCCCACGCGTACCGCGATCAGAAAACGCTGGCTGGCACCGCATCGCGTCGGCTTCGCAGAGTGGACCTGGCAAAGCGTTCATCCCCTGATTTTCGAGGACATCGAGCCCGCCTATCGGAGCCACGAGGAAAACCAAACCGCCCTTCTCAGGACCTTGAATCTACGGATCAAGGGCAGGCCGATGGCGATCCTCGTGAACGGCTTCTCCTCCGGACACCACCTGTTGGAGCGGGTGGCGTGGCCCATGCGGGAGTTTCGTCGCCTGGGGATCAACGTGTCGTTGTTTGCGCTGCCGTTTCACGGTCCGCGCGGCCGTTCGTTTCCGCCCGCGTGGCCCCAACAAGACACCAAGCTCACCATCGAGGGCTTTCGGCAGGCGATTTGGGATTTGCGAACCGCCATTCGGGCGGTGCGTGAAGCGGGCGCAAGCCACGTGGGCGTCGCCGGCATGAGCCTCGGTGGCTACACCGTGAGCCTGCTGGCGACCGCCGCCGCCGACGTCGATTTCATGCTGTCGTACATTCCCATCGCGAACCTACCGGACACCATGAACGAGCTAGGCTTGATCCCGGGTACCGGAACAGTGCAACGGAAGCTCTTCGAGGGATATCGCAAGCTGCTCGAGCCGGTCAGCCCGGAAAGCCGAAAGCCCATGATCGAGCCGGACCGCGTCGCGATCATCTCAGCCGAGTTCGACCGTCTCGCGACGGTAGAGCACGGAGCGCGTCTCGCTTCCCACTTTGGGACGGAGCTCATCACGTTCCCCGGAGCCCACATGCTTCAGCTCTGGCGAGCCCGGGCGTTCCGCCGAGCACTCGAAGGCTTCCAAGACAAAGGCGTGCTGCCTCGGGCTCATCGACGTCTCGAAGCTCGGCGTCGTCGGGCGAGCCGCACTCTTGCTGGATGATCGCCTGCGCGTCGCGTTCTTCACTTCACGATCGCCCCCGCGTGGTCGTTGGCATCCACTCGTGGCATCTTCTCCGCTCGGGTTTCATGGCTCATCTACGTACTGGTTTCGTCTCTTCGGCGTCGCTTGCGCTTCTTCTCATCGCCGTCTTCTCCATCGGTTGTTCTGAGCACGAACCCATCGTCGTCAACAGCGCCGAAGATATCGAAATGCCACCCGAGGGGACGGTCACGCTTCGTTCCGCGCTCGCTTCCGCAGCGAGCGGTCAACCGATCGTGTTCGATCCAAGCCTCGATGGGGCAGTCCTCGAGCTTTCCATCGTTGGGGAGGACCACACGACGCTGAAAGGCGAAGTGATGGGCATTCGGGAAGAACCGAGCGGGCCGGTGTCCTACTTGGTGGGCTACTTCGATCGAGACTACGGTCGTTCGGCTCTCTACGCGCGCAAGAACGTCGTGATCGACGCTTCGGATCTTCCCTCCGGGATTACCCTCGCGTGGACCGGCGGCGAATCCAATCCGGCCCGGGTGCTCGCAGTCTATGGGAACTTGACCATGACGAACGTGTCCGTCACCGGCGGCTGGAGCGTAGCGGAGGAGTTGCCGCCTCCACATCCCGACGACGAGCACGGTCAGCTGTCGACCCGCGCGCGCGGTGCCGGGATTGCCGTGTGGGGGGTCGCCCGGCTCGAGCGCTGCAAGCTCTACGACAACCATTGTGCGAGGGCGATTGAAGTTCCGGCCAGATCCCGCGACGCGGGCGTCTTTGGAGGGGGCGTCTACGCGGACGTCGTCCACATGGACAACTGCCTCGTGAGCGGCAATTCCGTTTCTGCTACCGGAGTCTCTGGAGGCGGTGTGTTTGCCGTCGGTGGTGCCGAGGCGTCGAACACGGTCTCCAGGATCCGTCGATCCGTCATTACGGGCAACGGCATTCAT
Organism: Myxococcales bacterium SG8_38; assembly: GCA_001303415.1. Taxonomy (GTDB): domain Bacteria; phylum Myxococcota_A; class Polyangia; order Polyangiales; family Houyiibacteriaceae; genus SG8-38. Next base: position 1,393 of record LJTN01000023.1, on the reverse strand, counting down.
GGAATCTTTGCCTACGGCGGTGGGGTCTATTCGGATGGAGGCGGTATCGGCAAAGCCAAGAAGCTCGCTTTGGAAAACAGCACCATCGCGAGGAACCTCGTCGCAATGCTGCCGGACGCGCCGCCTCCCTTGTACGGGATCGGCTACTGGCGGGGGGGAGGGGTCTACGTGTCGAACGGCTTTCTCGAGATTCACGGGTGCACGATCGTGGAGAACGAGGTCCATGGAACCCCACGCACCGACGATCTAGACAAACCCAACCTCGCCGGCGGCGTGGCGGCAACGATCGGCAACGCGCACGCCTTAGAGGACATGACCATCGGGCATTCCATCATCGCTGGCAATACCGTCCACGAAGCGGACGGCGAAGCCGACGATCACGACATCTTCACCGGGTCCGCCTTCTACTTCAAGAGCAAGGGGTACAATCGCATCGGGGTGATCGATTTCAGTCAGATCCTGGTGCCGGTTGGACAAAGGGACTGGCGTTCACTTTGTCGGAGGCACTACCCCAAACAGGGAGACGAAGACGGAGCCGAGGTCGCGGACGTGCTGGATCTGGCGACCGGAGTCACGCAATCGAGCTCGATTCTCTCCGCGGGGGTCGACCCTGGAGAGCCCGTGGTGCTGCACTACGAGCCCCAGGGAAGCGCCTTGGATCAGATACCGACGGCGGCCTATGCGGTGACTGAGGTGCTTGCCGAATACGAGGTCGCGGGCGGTCATCAGGACGACTTCCTTTCCATCGTGCTCGACCGGCTCGAGGCACACTACGGGCTCGACGGTTTTGCCCGTGACTTCACGGTGGATTTCGAATCGTTCCTCCAGTCGGTGGATTTGGATCCCGAGACGCCAGGGGCGCAGCCGTATCTGGATCCCTCGGGCAATGCCATCGTCACGCTCGCCGACACGCAATGGTTCGGTCCGCGCGTGACGTGGCCGTCGGAGCTTTCGAACCACCCCTACATCCACTTTTGGCATCGTCTCGACGTTGCTCTTCTTGCCGCGGACCTGCCGGGGATGGGGCCTGAGGTGCTTGGTGACGACGAATGGATGACCCTCTTCACGCCGGGTCCCCTTCCCGAAAACCGGTATCTCAGAATCTTCATGAGGGAGCACGCCGTTCCCGGCCTTGCAGCGTTGGCGGTCGATCAGCTGGGCAACGCACGGCCACAAAACGAGCTCTGCGACATCGGAGCCATCGAGAGGAGGTGACCAACAAAAAAGTAAAAAAGATCTGACCGAGGTTGGCGGTCGGTGAAGAAGCGAAGCGGGCTCGGCGAAGCGTGCCTAGCGTAAAAGATCTGACCGAGGTTGGCGGTCGGTGAAGAAGCGAAGCGGGCTCGGCGAAGCGTGCCTTGAGCCTGCTAGAATACACCGAGGCAGCGCTTGG
>LJTN01000082.1 GCA_001303415.1 Myxococcales bacterium SG8_38 | reverse complement strand
AGCCGTTGGTGAAGCAACAAACGTTTCGGCTAGAAAAAGACGCGGCCATGGCTGAGGGACAGCGAAAACCGGGCCTGGACGCTCCGATTCGGGCTGGACGTAGTCCAAAGACGCACATCGGCGTCCGTGGGCAGCCCTAGATCGATGCCATGGAAGGCGGTAGTCCACTGCGATTCCGAGCAGTGGGCGATCGTGGTGCGATGAATCGAGAAGCCCGCGCGGCACAGCGCGCGAACGGCCGCGGCGAACCCCTCGGGCGTGGGCTCGACGACGGCGTGACGGGTCGCCCAGGGGCGTCCCGGGGGTCGTGGGTGCTGCACGCTCAGCGCAAGGGCATCGGCGGCCGAGCCCGCTTCGACATTCACCTCGAGGTCGCCGCCCGAGGCGCTCATGCGAACCATCGCCGAACGGGTCCATGGAGCGAGCGGGCTGCCCAGGCGTCGTAGCGCAGGCTCGAGCAAGTCGCGGAGCTCAGGCGCCACGTCCAAGAGGGGACGCAACGCGAATCCACGGTTCTCGAGCTCCGGATGAGGCACGCGAAGCTCTGGCGATTCATGCGGCCCCCGTTCATCCCAAAGAAGATCGAGATCGATGCTGCGCGGGCCCCACCTTTCGCTCGGGGTGCGACGCCGGCCGAGCCGCCTCTCGGTTCGCAGCAGCACCTGCAGGAGCGCGGGCGCGGGCAAGGCGGTTTCCAGCCGGTACGCCGCATTCAGATAAGGGGGTTGGGGCGGCCCCAACGGCTCGGTTTCGTAAAGCGGAGACACGGCTCGCACCGCAATTCCTTCGCGCGCCGCAAGGAGGTCGCGGGCTGCGGCAATCGATGCCTCACGAGCGCCGAGATTCGAGCCTGCCCCGACGATCACCACCCGCGACACGACCACCTCGACAAAAAGGCAAGAGCTCCCTTTTTTGCTGGGTTGAATGCGGCTAGGTTCACCGCATGTCGGAGATGCCGCTCTTCGAGCGTCTCGAGGATGATGACCACGGCAATGCGGAACCTGTCTTCCGTGTGAGCGAAGTCAACCGTGCCGTGCGTTTCATGCTGGAAGACCATTGGCCCAGCGTGTTGATCGAAGGCGAGCTTTCCGATGTGCGGCGGTCGAAAGGCCATGTTTATTTCACGTTGAACGACGAAGAGGAGCCCGCGCAGCTGCGAGGCGTGATGTTCCAGTCGGACGTTCGCCGAACGAAGGCGGCGTTGCAAGACGGCGCTCGGGTGCGCTTTCGTGGCAAGCTCTCCCTTTACACGGCGCGGGGTCAGTTCCAGCTCATCGCACGCTCGGCGCAGATGGCCGGGGAGGGCGATCTGGCGGCCCAATTTCGAAAGCTCCGCGCCAAGCTGGAAGCCGAAGGGCTGCTCGCTCCCGAAAGGAAACGGCCCCTGCCCAGGTTGCCACGCGTCGTCGGCGTGGTCTCGAGCCGCACGGGCGCTGCGTTGCAAGACATCATGCGCGTGGCCAAAGAGCGGTGCCCCGTGAAGATCCTCGTCGCCGATTGCCGGGTGCAAGGAGAAGACGCGCCGCGCAGCATCGTATCCGCGCTCGAGCTCATCCAGAGGGTCGACGATTTGGATGTGGTCATCATCGCGCGGGGTGGCGGCTCCGCGGAGGACCTCTGGGCCTTCAACGACGAGGGCGTTGCACGAGCCGTGGCCGCTTGCCGCGTCCCGATCGTCAGCGGAGTCGGCCACGAGGTCGACATCACCATCACCGACTTGGTCGCCGACGTCCGCGCGGCGACTCCTTCGAATGCGGCTGAGCTCGTCGTGCCGGAGCGGGAGGCGTTGCTCAGGGATGTACGGTCGCTCGAGCGGCGCTTGAGCCAAGCGTTCGACAACCGAATCGGCGGCCTTCGGCTGCGACTCGAGCGACTGCTGCGGCCTCTCTACGGCGCGAGACGAGTCGTCGTGCCGGTTCGTCGCGAGATGGCCGCCCTAGAGGAACGGCTGTGGCATGCAAGCCGTGCATCGCTTCGAACGCGGCGCGAGCGGCACGCAGAGCTTCACCGCCGCTTGATGCGCCTCGACCCGCGAACGGTGCTGCGGCGCGACCAGCGGGAGCTCGCTTCGCTGAGTGCGAAGCTTCGAGACGCCGGTCGGCTTCCTATCCGGCGTGAGCGGGAACGGCTGCTCGAATTGAGCGTCAGCCTTCGAGGACGGGCGAAGCCGCTGATCCGCGAAGCGCGAGGCTCGTTTGCGGAGCTCTGCACGCACTTGGATGCGCTTTCACCGCTTCGCGTGCTCGAGCGGGGGTACGCCATCGCGCTTCATGAGACGACAGGACGCGCCGTTCGAAGCCGATTGGAGGTGGATGCCGGGGATCGTCTTCGCATCCGCGTGTCCGATGGAGAGTTTGGTGCGAAGGTCGAAAAGACATGACTGATCCGATCTGGCTCGGAATCTTCGGATGGCCCGTGGCCCACTCCAAATCACCGCAGATGCACGAAGCTGCCGCACGGGCGCTCGGGATCGATCTTCGCTACGAGCGCTTTGCCGTCGCGCCGGCCGATTTGGCGGAGGTGGTTCGGGCCAAGCATGCCGAGGGGATCGACGGATACAACGTCACGGTGCCCCACAAGCAAGCGATCATCGCCCTGCTCGACGAGGTGGCATCCTCGGCGCGTGCAATCGGTGCCGTCAACACGGTCGTGCGGGCCGGTGGGCGTTACGTCGGACACAACACGGACGCGCCCGGGTTGGTCCGCTCGCTCGAAGACGCGGGGGTGCAGTTGCGGGAAGCTCGCGCGGTGATACTGGGGGCGGGGGGCGCGGCCCGTGCCGCCGTGGTGGGCCTTTCGGAGGCGGGTGCAGCCCGGGTGACGGTTCTATGCCGGCGGCGGGAGCAAGGTCAGGCCTTGGTGAGCTCGCTTCGCGCTCATGTCGAATGCGATCTCGAGGCGGCGCCGCTCGATGATTCTTTGGTTCATTTCGAAGCGGCGACGCTAATGGTGCAGGCGACCAGCGCCACGCTCGAATCGAACCCGGAAGCGCGCGAGTTTGCGGACTCGTTGCCCATCGACGCGCTTCCGGCCGGGGCCGCCGTGGTCGACATCGTGTACGAGCCCTTGAAGACGACGGTGCTCGAACGGGCCGAAGACCGCGGCCTGGTGATCGTGAACGGGCTGGGGATGCTGCTGCATCAAGGTGCAATCGCGTTCGAGATGTGGACGGGCTTCGAGCCGCCGCTCGGCGTCATGCGGGAAGCGCTCGAGAGCTGATGTAGCGCTCGTCAGTCGGGCTCGAGCTCCGCCACGCCGAACATCTCGGCGGCATGCACGAACACGAGCTCCTCGGCTTCCATGACCGGCTCGGGCGATGCATCGATGCCGAGCGTGCAATCCTCGATGGCAAAGAACTCCTGCGAGTGCATGAGCTCGTCGGATACGCGAACGCCTTTTGGCAACCGAAGCGTGCCCATCACCAAGCCACCGTCGAACAAGCAGGCCACCTCGTGACGCTCGCGGCCGTCCTCCTCGGGGAGGCCGAGCGACGCGTCCTCTTCTCCGGGCACCACGACCAGGACCGCCTTACGCTGCAGAGCCAAAAAGGGAATGGTACGCGGCTGCTCGGGCAAGCTCACGTTGGTCATCCGAAAGAACGCCTCTTCACCGTTGAGAAACGGCAAGAGGCCCATCCCCTCCGGAATGTGCATCGTCCCGATCACCCACCCGGTGGGCGTGAACAATCTCACCGTCGTCGTCGACTGGGACACTCTCCGGGGTCCTAACTATTCGAGATTGGTCGCATTCCAGGACAAAGATCGCAGCGGCGAATCGTCGCGTTCTCGCAGGGCTGGAGCGTAACACCCGAAACAAGTCGCTGCGATCTTTCTCACAGAAGGGCAGTGGTTTCGGGTGGTTTGGACCCCGGAGAGTGTCCCCTTGTCAGAGGGTGGGGGGACGAGGTTGCCAGATTGACAGCGGGAGAAGGGTGCGGGGCTTGAAATTGCAGGGGAATTGCGGGGGAAGGAGTGGCATGGCGCATGCATGAGATTGAGGTGTCATGCGACGTGTTTCCGTTTATCTCCTTGTTGCTCTCTGCTTCGTGGTCGGGGCCGCGGCGGCCGTCGATGCCGCCGTGGTCACCGATCGAGAGCGGATGGAAGAGTTCATCGACTCGGTGACCGGTCGAGTTTCCGAATCCCGGATCGACAGCGCGCTGAGCTACGCCGACCCCTCGAAGATGCCCATCGAGCTGGTACACGAAGGACGAAGCAAGCGCTACGGCGACCGCAACGCGGCGAAGCTCAAGCCCGATGCGCGCCAAGCGCTCGCCACGCTCGAAGGCTCGAAGCTTCATCTGATTCAGGAAAGCGTCTCGTTGGACGGTGAGCGCGCTCGCGTCGCGCTGCGGCTCAGAACCGAAGCAGGTCTTGCCAACACGGTGTTCGACTTGCGTCGCGAAAATGATCGCTGGCTCCTGCGCCGCGTGATCATCAACTAAGCGTCGTCGAAAGAAACGTCGCGCGCTTCGACACCGCGGACGGCAATCAGCTTCGTGCGCGCGCGCTCGCCACGGACGATTTGGACGTCGGACTTGGAAACGCCCAGTTTCTTCGCGAGGAGCTTCCTGAGCGCCTCGTTCGCTGCGCCATCGACGGGCGCGGCGGTCAGCGCGACTTTCAGCACGCCGTCATGAACGCCGAGGATTCGATCGCGGCTTGCACGCGGCGCCACGCGCACCTCGAACGTGATCGCCCCTTCCACGTGTCGGATGAGGAGCCCGCTCATTGCGTCGAATCCGAGCCCACTTGACCCCTGCGCCGAACCCGGCGAGATTTCGGCCCGATGCATCCGATCCTGTTCAGCATTCCTACTCCTTGGGGCGCGATCCCGATTTACTCCTATGGTGTGATGCTGGGGAGCAGCCTTCTGTTTGCATGGTACTTCATCATGTACATGGGCAAGCGCATCGAAGGCTACGATCGGGATCTTCTCGCGAGCGCATTCACATGGACCGCCGTCGGGTCCATCGCGGGAGCCCGCCTGCTCTACGTGTTCACCAACTTGGGCTCTTACGACAGCGTGGCCTCTTGGTTCGATCTTCGCGAAGGCGGCCTAGTGGCCTATGGCGGCTTTCTCGGAGGATTCCTCACCGCATTGGCCTTCTGGCGGCTCAAGAAGATCCCGCTCATGCCCTTTGCAGACATCGCCGCGCCGACGCTTGCATCGGGCCTGATGCTCACGCGGATCGGCTGCTATCTGTACGGGTGCGACTACGGCCGCCCGCTCGGGGACGAGGCCCCGGGCTGGTTGGCTTCCGCCGGGACCTTTCCGAAGTGGAACCCGGAGGCCTATCCCAACTTTGCGTGCGACCAGACGGTCAATGGATCGCCGGCCTATCAACACCACCTGCAGGAATACCCCGATTTGATGGTCGACCGTGCCAGCTCGCTCGCCGTGCATCCTACCCAGCTCTACGAATCGGCTGCTGGGCTGGTGTTGTTCGTGTTTGCGGTCTGGCTGCTCACGCATCGCAAGTTTCGGGGCCAGGTATTCCTCGCTCTCGGTGGCGCTTATGCGCTGTGGCGCTTTTTCATCGAGTATTTGCGCGACGACCCCGAGCGCGGTTTCGCCTTTGGTTTCTCGACCTCGCAGCTGGTGTCGCTCGCCGTCGTTCCGCTCTGCTTGATCGCCTACATCCATTTCAAGAAGCGACGCGAGGAAACGGGCGACATCGAGCTGCCGCCGTGGGCTCTCGCGCCCGCAACGAGCCCGCCTGCAGCATCGGTCTCGGAAGATGCACGCCCCTCCAAATACAAGCCGAAGAAGGTCAAGAAGAAGCGCTGAGCCGCTTTTTCATTGCGGCGGCGGCTGCTTGGCCCGATTGAATGCTTCGAGCACGCGCGGCGAAGTACGCACCGAATCGAGCTCGAGGTTCGGTTGAAGCGCAAGCGCTGCGCGGAAGGAGGCCTCGGCCAGGTCAGGGCGTTCGAGCGCGACGTACGCGACGCCGAGCTCTTTTTGGATGGTCACCACTTGGGTCGAAGTCAGGCTTCCGAGGCCCAGCAGCCGGTTTCCGAGGGCCACCGCTTCGGCAAACTGGGCCTGTTGACCTTGGCGGATGAGCTCCGGCAGCGCGCTCTCCACCTCGGTTTGGGCCGATTTCGACGCGCCACCGCCGGCCGCTTGCGCAAAGACGGCGGAAGCCTCGGCGCGTCCTTCGGCCACCAGCTTCAAGTCGAATAGCGGGACCAAAACGACCCGGCCCCGCTCGATCGCAGCACCCGGGTTGAACTGCCGAAGACGCCTCAGCGAGGTGGCATCATCCACCATGTAGAGCTTGACGATCTTGGCGAGCGTGTCGCCGGGCGCCACCACGTGTCGGAGCGGGTAGGGGACCAAAAGCTCCGTGCCCTCATCTGGATCGACCCGCCGGCTGCCCTGATTGGCCTCGATCAAGGCTGCGGCCCGCGCCTCCTGCCCGTAGAAACGGATGGCGATCGACCTCCAGGTCTCGTCTTTGCCCACGCGGTAGTACGTAACCGTCGGAATGAAGATCCAACTCCCCGGGGTCAGGCCGGCTCCGCCTGCGCCAGAGGCCTTCAGCCGGTTGGCTTCGCGCAATACGGCTTCCCTCGTGGGGTCTCCATAGTATCGCTGCGCGATCGAGGCGAGGGTATCGCCCTCCTGCACCGCATGCGTATAGACGGCAGCCTGGGCCTGCACCCGCATCGCGAACAGCGTCATCATCAACGGGATCAACGGCGCGATCGAGCGCAGCATCAGGGCGCATCCTCGACGAGCTTCATGTCCACTGCAAGCGGCTCAGTCAGCGCTGCATGATCGTGCAGGATCCGCCCGGGTTCGATGATCACCTCGTGCTCGACGGGCGCGAAATACGGATTGCTGTACTTCACGTAGTGCCGGCCCGGCGTGAGCGGAATCGCGCGCGCCGCAGGCGTGGTCAGGACGTGCACGCCATCGACGTGCACGTGCGCCCAGGGGTCCGCGCTGACGGTCAAACGTCCCGCTTCGGCGGGAGTCAGCGCGGCCGGAGGCTCGCCTACCGAGGGTCCAGACCAGCGTCCGCTGGCGGCCTGCACGGTGATTCCCGAAAACAAAATCAGCGCCAACGCCACGCTCTGCCACTTGGCGATGTTCCACAAAAAACCATCGTTGCGCCGCCCGCTGCGAAGCACGCGTGGAGCGACTGCAGACAGCACCTCGTCGGCTTGGTCACCGCTCATCACGCCGATCTCTTTGAGGAACATGACCAGCCGCGCGTTGTGGCTCATCGGCACGCGCGGGGCTAGGAACTCGGTGAGGTCGTCGATCAACGCCTGCGTCGTGGGATAGCGGTTTGCGGGCATCTTTTGAAGGCAGCGTCCCATGATGCGCTCGAGCTTTCGGGGCACGTCCACGCCGAGCTTCTTCGGCGGCTCGAAACGATCGAGTCGAATCTTCTGCATCACCGTCCGTGTATCGTCTTCCACGAACGGCTTACGCCCCGTGAGCATCTGATAGAGGACGATGCCTACCGAAAAGAGGTCGCTGCGGAAGTCGAGCTTGTCGCCAAGGATCTGCTCAGGGCTCATGTAGCTCGGGGTTCCGAGACCGGTTCCCGTCTCGGTCAAGTCCCCAAAGCGCTCGTGGCGCGCGATCCCGAAATCCATCAGCTTCACGTCGCCCTGCATGGACACCATGATGTTGGCCGGCTTGATGTCGCGATGGATGATCCCGCGAAAGTGCGCGTAGTCGAGGCCGCGGGCGAGCTGCAAGGTGATGATGGCCGCGATGTCCGGAGGCAGACGGGGCGAGCGCTCGAGAATGTCGTAGAGATCGATCCCGTCGACGTACTCCATGATGATGAACATCGAGCGGCCGTCTTTGAGGAAATCGATGACGTGCAGAATGTTTTCGTGCTGCAGCGAGGCCATGAAGTGCGCCTCACGCTCGAACCGCTCGGCGAACTGGCTGTCGATCGCGATGGAGGGCTTGAGCGCCTTGATCGCCACCCGTCGGTTCAGCGGCTCCTGGATCGCCTCGTAGACGACCGCCATCCCCCCGCTGCCGATTTCACCCAGAACGCGGCACGTTCCGATTCGCTCGACCATCGCGATCGATCACACTAGGTGTGCACTCCCGTGGTGTCAACGAACGCCGAAAGTTTGGCGAAAACCGACACTTAGGGCGGAGATCCGTTTGGCGCCGGCGGTAGGATGCAAAGGCCTCGCTGGACCTCATCGCTACCGCCGCGACCGTCCCGAATGACGAACGTGAGACGTACCAAGAGACCGTCCTCCGGCGCATCCGAAGGCGGGTCCCAGGGAGTGAGCACGGACCGCGCTGGGTCCGTAATGAATGAGAAGCTGCGGTCGAAAGAGCCCGCATCGGAAAGCCAGCTAACTTGAATCTCCTCGATGAGCGCTTCGTCGTCGCGCACGTAGGACTGAAGGCTCTCGGCGGTCACGAACAGATTGATGGTCGAAGATGGGCCCCCCGCGACCGGATGGGCGATGCGTTCTGCGTCGGGGAGCCCTTCGAGGTCCGCGCGGCATCCCGTACGAGGCGCAGTGCGAGGCACACCCTGATCGTAGGGCGGCGGCCAAGCAGCTCCGTTCAGCGTCACGCTCGCAATCTCGGGGTGCAAGTTGGGGTCGTCCGGGTCCTCTTCGATTGGGATCTCGACGGTGATGAAGCGGCCTTCATTTTGAGGGTCTTCGCACGCATCCAAGTCATCGGTCTCGCCGAGGATGAATTGCAGGATGGCATCCTGAGAGGGCGGACCGTTCGCACAGATCGCTCCTTGCACGACCACGGACTCCGCTTGTGCCTCGTCGAGCGTTTCAGCCGGCGGCACCTGAAAACGAAGCACCGGAAGGTCGAGAGGATCGGCAGGGGGCGTTCCGACGCAGCCGTCACACGGCTCGATTGGAGTCTGACAGATCGGCGGACCGAAGAGCGTCGGCGCAGGCACACAGGCCACGAACGCCCACTCTAGCGGAGGTGGGGTGAGCGCAGGCACGTTCGGATCCTCCGAAGGGGCAGCACCGCGATCGATCACCAGGATCGACACCTCGACGGCTTCTCCTGGGCTCGGATTGGCGCGACCTGGGGCGCCTTCCACGTCGACGCGCGCAGAAACCGCACGAAGGTCGGTGACGGCCGACGCCGGCGGCAAGCTCTCGCTGCAGCCGACCGCCAACAGAAACGTGAGCACCCACAGAGCCCTGCTCATAGCTCCCCCCGGATGCCCAACGCAGGAATGATGGGAAGCCCGAGAAGCGGAGTCCGCTGGCTGTAGTCGTAGTTGTAGATGATGCCCTCTTGGTTTTGCTGATTGTAGGCATTGCGGATGTCGAGGAACACGGCGAGCCTCCAACCCTCGAAGATCCACTTCTTTTGTACGCGTATGTCGAGCTGATGAAACAGCGGGTTTCGAAGCGTGTTCACCCGGCCGTCGATGGGAATGTAGATGTCGTTGAGAGCGTCGTAGATCGACCCGATCACGGGCGTATAGGGATTGCCGCTCACCAGACGGAAGGTTCCGCCGATCTCCCAGTTGCGCGGGAAGTTGTAGACGAACGCGGCCGTGAGAATGTGAGTTTGGTCGAAATCGAACAGGCGCCAAGGCTCGCCCGGTCCGTCTTGCCGCTCGCTTCGCGAAAGCGTGTAGGAGAGATAGCCGAAATATCGCCGGCCGGTGGCGGGGCGGATGTTGACGCTGAATTCGGCTCCGTAGATTCTTCCGAAGCCTTGCGTGACATAGAAGGGCGCCTGGCCGTTCGGAGTCTCCACCGGCCGGTCCCACAGGTACTTGTAGAAGCCCTCGACCCCGAAGCGCGCGCCGGGAAACGCGTCGTACTCCCAGCCCGCCCCGACGTGCACGGCCTTGATCGGCGCGAGATCGGGATTGCCGATGCTCTTGTCCGACTCTTGAAACTCGGGTGGCTGGCTGAAGATGCCCACGCCGAGCTTCACGCGCATGTCGGGGCGCACCGTGAAAATCGTGGTGACGCGAGGGTCGACCGAGTACGCCGTGATCTCGCTGAAGTAGTCCATGCGCAGGCCCAAGATCAGCTCGGTGAAGCTCCCGAGGCGCAGGTCTGATTCCAAGTAGATGCCGGGACGGAATACGGTGGCGTCGACGTCGGCGATGACCTGATCTTGCCCCGCAAGCGAGCCTTGTTGACTGCCCGCTCCCTCTTGCGAGCGCGGCTGAGGGCCCACGTAATTCAGGTCGATCGGCGCCGTATAGACGTCGAGCCCGGCGATCAGCCGAACCCGATCGGTGACCTGATATCGCCACTCGCCGCGACCATAGGTTTGAACGAAGGTTCCTTCGAGATTGAACTCGTCGCCCAAGCCGAACGTGATCTTGCTCGGGCCGACATTGAACGCGAGCTGCTGGTCGACCTTGTCGCCGACGCGCCGAGTCCAGTCGACCTGGTTGTTATAGAAGCTGGTGGCGATCTGGGTGCTGCCTCGAATCGCAGGGTCGTCCCCTTGCGCTTCCTCGAGAATGAGCTCGAGCCGATCGTTGGAGCCGTACGCGGAAATCCGCACGCGGTCTCGCTCGCTCGGTAGAAAGTTGAGCTTGAATTGATAGTCGATGTAGACGGGTGCTTGCCGCACCCCGATGTCGTCCGGAACCACGCGTGGCACGATCAGATCGAGCAGGCTTCTTCGGAGCCCGCCGGAGATGCTGATCTTGTCTGTGATCGGAGCTTCCAGGGTTATGAACGTGTCGATGATCGAGATTTCGGCGACGCCATGGATGCGATCCTGAGCCGGATCTCGGGTGGTGACCTCCAAGATGCCGCCGGTGCGCCGCCCGTATCGCACCGAGAAGTTTCCTGGGTAAAAGTCGATACGTTCGAGCATGTACGAGTTGTAGACGCTCGTGAGGCCGCCGAAGTGATAGATGAGCGGCACGGGCACGCCATCGATGAAAGACTCGCTGTCTTGCGGGGCAGCGCCTCGAACGATGAGCAAGCCGATCCCAAAGGGCGGCCTGGCGACGCCCGGCAAGAGCTCGACCGCTCGGAGCGCGTCGCCGCGTGTGCCAGGGATTCGAGTGAGCTCTTCTTTGTCGATGGTGCGTTTGACCACCTCGCGCGGTGGCGCATCCACGACTGCCGTCGCGCCAAAGCCCTGGTATGCAGCCCGCTTCTTGGCACCCAGCCGATAAATGACCTGGGTGACTTTCCCGGCCTCCACTTGTTCTTCGGCTTCGAGGGTCCCGTACTCGCCGCCAAGCACCTTCAACAGATAGGTTCCGGGCTCTAGGTCCGTCGCGTTGAAAGTGCCGTCGGGACCCGAAACGAGGTCTCGCACGAGCTCATCGTCCACGTCGAAGATCTCGATGACGACTGCGCCTGCCGGTCCTTCGTCTTCGGCGCGAAGCACGGTCCCGGAAAGCCATCCGGTGTCGATCGCCTCGGGCGGCGTCTTCAGCTCGAAGACGTAGCGGTAGCGGATACGCGCGGCGATGGGCTCCCAGTCTTTTCGTGCGGGCTCGAAGACGAATTGACGGGCCGCCGCCAAGGCTGCCTGGTCGAATGCTTGGCCGGCCGAGCTTGCGACCTTGGCTTCGGTGACCAGCCCATCCTTGCCCACCACCAGATCGAGCTCGACGACCGCCTCGACCGGCTCCTCACCTTCGGTTTGCGGGTAGTCGGCCTCGACGAAACGGAGGAGCTTGGGTGGCGTGACTAGCGGCTGCCCTTCCGGCGCGGCTGGGGGCTCTGGTTGCGCGGACGCTGCGCTCGCCAGGACGCATGTCGCCAACACAGCACCGACCAAGCGAAGCACGACCTGCAGCATACGAAGGCAGCCCTGAGCGTACAAACGAACGTCCGAAGCTTGCGCAGACTGTCCGCTTCTCGACTCGAAAATAAGCGCCCCGGTTGCCTGTGCGGACAACCGGGGCTTGGGTGTTGGATATGCGTTCCTGGCGAATGCCTATGGGGGGCGACACGCACCGCGTGATCGCCGGGGTCGGAGAAGGTCTGGGTTTCGGTCGGAGTGCTGACCAGCTTGCCCGGAGCCGCGCGGTGCGTCTAAGGGGAACGTACGCGATCACGACTCGCTATGGGGTGTCGGGTTGGTGAACAAATCGTGACACTGAGTCGCTGCGATTTTTGCGGCGAGAAGGCCACGATTTCGGGGGCTTCTGGGGGTGGAGAGTGTCCCGCCGCCCCGAAGGGCG
>LJTN01000022.1 GCA_001303415.1 Myxococcales bacterium SG8_38 | reverse complement strand
AAGGCGAGTCATCCACCAAGTCGACGCCCTCCGCTGACCGCTGACACTGCCGCTGGAAATTAAGAAAGGGGCGATCCGGCACGGGATCGCCCCTTGGGAAGCTCGCTGACCTCGCGGCGAGGGTTTCTCGCCGCTCGGCTGCGTGTGCGCATGTACGTCGCGCACACCGCGACCATCTTCGTCTGGATTTCGAGCTCGAGGCTCGATGGGAAGCCTATTCAGCCTCACCAGCTTTGCTCGACACGTCTCGGCGCGCTGCATTCCCCGTCGGGAAGCCTGCTAACCCCCCGCACGAGCTGTTGAACTCGCTGGAGGAGCTTTGACCGACACGTCCCGGGCGCTGCCGTCGTACCTCTCGACATGAAAGTCTCGAGGCACCTAGGTTCGCGCAGGTCGCCCTGCGCTCTGCCTTCGGACGGAATCGCAGCGACGATTTGGGTTTAGCAAACCGCCGTGATTCGATTCCGCGACGACTCTCGCCGTGCCTGAGCCCTCGACTTTCGGCTCATCGAGGGCGCGAGTGGGATGCGCTTTCACGTGGATCCAATGGCACACGCCGCACGTCGTCCCGCTGCCGGAGCTTTCGCGCCGTGCGCAGCGGTGTCGCGCAGCATGTTCAAGCCGACGCGTGCAATCCAGAATTTAGTTTGTCAAAGATGAGCACCCCTGCCTCGTGGGATTACCGTCTCCGGTTTCCGAACCGGTCCTCGACGGTGAGCCGACGGTGTCACCCCGTCGCGCTCGCTTCGGCGGGCGCCTCCACCGTCGAAACGGCGAGGCACCGAACCTCTGACGCGCCGTCACGCTGTGCCGGTAGGCCCTAGTGCCAGGTGCCTCCGGCGTCCGTCTAGAATCATCGCGGCCGCCGTGTGGTGAAACAGAGCGGCGTCCCGATTCCGGCGCGCCTCCACCGATGTGCCACGCGTCGACAGCCCGAGTCCGGAGCTTTCGCTCGGCTCGAAACCCACGCATCAGCGCATCGGCTTGTGCAATCCTCACGACCCACGGACACACTCGGCGCTCTTTGCGCCCAGACTGCGCAATCTTTCGACTGCGCCTCTCGCCCCCGTGAGAGTGAGAGACAACGGCTTTCGCCGCTGTCGTCAGATAGGTCAGTTCAAAGAGCAGCCGAGCTCGCTGTCGCGAGCTTCCGAACTCCTTTTGTCTCTGATCCGCCTCCCGAGATCAACGAAATTCGCTTGTGGGAAATACGATTCTTTTTCCACAATCGCTGCGTTTTTCGCCCATTTTTTCCACATCGGCGGCAACAGCCGGATTGCACTTCGATTTTCAGGGAGCCGCGGATGTGGGTGTCACGGGCACCACCGCGGTCGTGACGGAGGTCGCAGCCGGCGGCGTCTTGGGCATCAAGCCCGAAGCCTCCGGAGATGTGGGGGCTTCCTCCTCGGCCGTCGCGGTGACTTCCTCGACTTCCGTGGGCGCTTCGAGCGGCGCATCGAAATCAAATGGCTTGATGCGCGGAGTGATGGTGCCGAAGCGGTCGATGCTGACCCACTGACCATCCGGCATCACGTACGCCCCGACATCGTGATCGTACCGAGGCAAGGCAACCTCGATCGGCTCCTTCAGCTGGCCCCGAATGCGCCCTGGCAGAACCTCGACCGACAACGGCTCGTCCAGCACGAAGTTGTAACCGCCTTCTTCGAACTCCATCACGTAGAGCTCTTCCTCGAACTCGAACTCACGCCGGTATTGCATCTGCTCCTGCCCGTACCGGGTGTGCGGGCGGTGCTCGAGAACGAACGACATCAACCGCACGGCGATGTGGTTGTGCATCCGGTGACAGCCGTGCGAGTGTCGGCGCATGATGCTCATGTAGTCGACTGAGCCGTGCGTGCGAATGCCTTCGTCGCCCCCAACCTGCAGCGTCCCATCCGGCCCTCGATAGAACTTTCGATGGTACGCCGCCACCAAACCGTACGCGGATGCGTAGCTCGGACCGGTGGTGTGGTAATCGATGTCGTAGGTCTTGTCCCGCTTCTGGATGAGCATGACCCGAGGCGGCGTGCTCTCGGGCGGAACCCATATCGGCGCCGCTGCGATGCGGCTCCAAACCCGCTTCCCGATGGGAGAGCCCTTGTACGCCCACATGACCGCGCCATCGATGAACTCTCCGCGCCATCCTCCAATCGTCGTTCCGAAACGAGCGAGTGGAATGGTCTGGTCGTTGTAGCGGACGAAGATTGTCAGACGCGGCCGGCGCCCCACGGGTTGTGAGCGAGGCTTGCCTTCCTCGTCGAAAGGAAACTCGTACCAAACGTCTCCGCGATCGATGGCCACGCTCAGATCCATCGAGTCGCCGTAGTACGGCGGAAGCTCGATACCCTCGAGCGCGACCACCTTCTCCGCAGGAATCTCAGCGAGGGACTGCAGCCACGCGTATGTGGACTCGGGGGTCTCTAGCCCAAAAGCCCGGACCACACGTTCGCGAAGCTCTGCCTCGAAGTTCGGGATCGGCAACACTCGGCCGTCCTCGGTCTTATAGGTCCGCGGCTCCCCATCACCCAGCGTCGAGGTGCTGCCGTCTTCGATGACCTTCGCGGCATGCATGGCACGCTCCGTCAGCACGCGAATCACGGCCTCTTGCTCCGTCTCGAGAGGCGTCTTCTGCAGAACGGCGAGCGTGTCGTGCCCGATGAAGCCCCATCCGTAGACGCGGTGACGGCGCTCGAACTCGGCCAACGCTTCGTGCGTGAGCCAGTCGAAAAGCCCCGGAGTGTACTTCGTGCGCCCGGGAAAGAACCCTTCGCACTCGAGGCGGGCCTGCGCAGCAGCGATGGCTTCGATTTCGGGAGCTAGTGTCTTGTATTCCTCGATCTGCTCCCACTGCTCATCGTCGGCCGCGTGCTCACGCGTCAGCTCGTCGACGCTTTGAACCCCGGCCCGGGCCACCAGCGCAGCCATCTGGGGTTTGAGCAGCTCGTAGCGAGTCACGCGCCGTGCCGGACGGCGACTCTTGTCGTAGGCGAGGAAACCATCGAACGACCGCAGCGATGCGAGGTCGAGCTCCTCCGCGCATTCGAGCGCTCGTACCTCGTCGAAGCGCTGCTTGAGCAAGGTCAGCGTGGGAAGGATGCCGTAGAGCTCGAGATACTGATCTTCCTTGGCCCGGTAGCCGTGTCGATCCTTTGGAAACTCTCCCCGGGCGAGCGCGAGATAGGTGGCCCGGTACGAGTTGGGCTTGATCTCCTCGTCCGGCGATGAGCGCTCGGTCAAGATGTACGGGGTCCAGTCTTCGCCGAGATCCAAGAGGAGGTTGCCCTGCTCCTCTGCTTTGGCCCCATCGACCTCCCCTTGCGCCTGGCCGTCCTTCCAAAACGGAACGGGATGCGCCAAGGCCTCGGGAGCTTCCTCGTCGGCCTCGTCGCTTTGGGAGACGGTCGGTGGGAGATCGGCCTCGCTCGAAGGAGCAGAGGTCGCAGGCTCGCCCTTCGGGGCGCAACCGTAAACGGCGGCGCACGCCAGAACCCATAATCCCAGACGCAGTCGTGCCACGATTGGATCACCTTGGGGCCGAATGCGAGGCGATGCAAGTTTCGGGCGGGCGGTGCTCGACCCACCCTCCGCAAGACGTGCTAGATGGCGCGACAATGAGCTTTGGCGGGCGCCGCGAGGTAGGTTTAATCCTTACTCCCGTGCTTTTTTTGGCCGCGTGGTTTGCCCCACTCGGGCTGGATCCGCGTGCGCAGCGACTTGCCGCAATCTTTGCCGCGGTCATGGTCGCCTGGATTACCGAAGCGTTACCGATCGCGGTGACCGCCCTTCTGATCGGACCCGCCATGATCATGGCCGGCATCACCGACAGCGAAACGGCCTTTGCCCCGTACGCCGACCCGCTGATCTTCCTCTTCATCGGCGGCTTCTTCATCGCCAGAGCGATGACCAGGCACGGCCTCGACCGGCGCATCGCACGAAACCTGACCGAGCTCCGACTGGTGCGCGGCTCACCCGTGCGCATCCGGATGGCGTTCATGCTGAGTGCGGTCGTCCTGTCCATGTGGATCAGCAATACGGCAACGGCTGCCATCCTGATTCCGATTCTTCTCGGCACGTTGCCCGACGAAGACGACTCGAGCTCTGGGAGCATTCTCGCGATCGCCTACGCGGCGTCGGTGGGCGGCATGGGCACGCTGATCGGCAGCCCTCCGAACTTCATCACGGTTCGATTCCTTCAAGAGCAGACCGGCGCAGAGCTCGACTTCGTGCAATGGATGGGCATCGGTATTCCCGTGTCCCTGGCGCTCGTGGTGATGGTGGGTTTCGTCCTACAATGGCTCGCTCCGCCGGCCCCCATCGACACGAGCGGCGCCCACATCGCGACCCCCTGGTCGCGCGGAGAGAGAATCACCGCGCTTTGTTTCGGGCTTGCGGTCGCCGGATGGACGTTGCCGGGAATCCTGCGCGCGCTCGGCGCGCCCCATGCCGATGACATTGCGCGCGCATTGCCGATCGGCGTGGTGGCCATCGTCGCGGCATCGCCCTTGTTCTTGATCCACGACGAAGACGGTCGGACGCCCGTGCTGCCTTGGCACGACGCGGTCCGGATCGACTGGGGCCTGATTCTTCTGTTTGGTGGAGGCTTGTCACTCGGTGCGCAGATGTTCGAGACCGGTTTGGCTGCCGCAATCAGTCATTGGTTTCTCGACGTGACCGGCATCAGCTCGCTCTGGGGGCTCACCGCGGCGCTCATCGTCTTCACCGTATTCTTCACCGAGGCGTGCTCCAATACCGCCTCGTCGAACATGATCGTGCCGCTTGCAATCGCGGCTGCCGTCGAGCTCGGTGTTTCGCCGGTGGCTCCGGCTTTGGCCGTGGGTCTAGCGGCGAGCTGCGCGTTCATGCTTCCGATTGCGACTGGCCCCAATGCAGTCGCCTATGGAACGGGATTGATCACCATGCCGCAGATGATGCGGCTCGGCTTCGTCCTGAACATCGTGGCGGCACTGACACTACTCACAGTGCTCTACGCGTTGAGTAGACTGTATGCGTGGGCGTAACGCTGCTGAATAGTTGAGAGTCACTGCACCGGTAACTCATGCTTACACTTCCACACCTGGCGAGAGATGACTATGGGAACGGTCCCCTTTCTACTTAACCAGCTCAGGCCCCTCGAGAAGCGTGGCGCCGCCCTCACGAAAGCGGCGGCGTCGATTGCTCTCTCTCAAGGACAACCGCAAACCGTCGTCGACGTGCTGCACGGACGCGCGTTTCGGTTCTATGCGGAGGGCCTGCGGCAATACCTGGCGATTCGCACCGGGTCCACCGAACGAGCCGATCATTACCTCTCCAAGCTTCGCGCCTTCGTGACGACGTCCAACAGCGACGACCTGATCAAAGCGCCGGGTGTTCGTGCACGGCTCTATCGCGCCGCGAGAGGGTACCTCCACAACCAGAGCAGACCACAGGGCCCACCCTCCGCGGATGCCCTCGAGGCGCTTCCGTGGCGCGCGCTGCCCTCTGCGCATCTTTCGGCGAGCCCGCTCAACGCCTTGCGCTTCGAGCTCAATCCAGAAGACTCCGAGCTCCTCGAGCTCCATCACGCCAGGGAGCTCAGCGTGCAAGAGCTCGCGTTCGTCTACGGCCAGGCGCCTGACGAAATCGAGCAACGCCTGGATGACGCGATGGCGCAGGCCCAGATCATTCTAGACGAGCATGGCGTCCGTGACGCCGAGCGTTTCGGCCGCGTCATCGTCGAGGCCTTTGCGCTCGAGCCGGCCCCCCGGAGCCACGATGGCGAGCGCGAAGGAATCGAGCCGCTGCCCAACGGAGCCATCGTGGGAGGCCGGTACGCCATCGAAGCGCGCGTCGGCCTCGGTGCGTTCGGCGACGTATACCGCGCAAAGGACACGGAAGTCCCGGGACACGTGGTCGCGCTGAAGCTTCTACACCAGGCCGCCCACTCGAAGACGGCCAAGCAATCGTCGCTCCGGGAGTTGCGTCTCATCGCCTCCGTGTTTCACCCGTCGATCGTGCAGTTCAAAGACCATGGGTGGTTCGACGAGCGGCTCTGGTTCGTCATGCCTTGGTACGACGGAGAGACGCTGGAGTCCCGTCTGCAGCGTGAGCCGCTGTCACGGGCCGAGGCCCTCAAGATCTTTCAGCCGCTTGCGCGTGCCCTTGCTGCGATGCACGCCGCAGGCGTTCGTCACCAAGACGTCAAGCCGGAGAACATCTTCCTCGCGAGGATTCCGGGATTCGGTGAAGACGACGTGACACCCGTACTTCTCGACCTCGGCGTGGCGGCGACCGAAGCAGAAATGGTGGTGGCAGGTACGCCGACGTACTTTGCACCAGAGGTGGCCGCACAGTTCGCGTCGGTAGATCGAAAGCCACCGGTCACCCACAAAGCAGACGTGTTCGCGCTTGCTCTTGCGCTTCGCAATGCGCTCGAGCCCGAGACCCAAGAGGACGTCGCGGCCGGCGCCGTGGACACTTTCATCGAGCATCGGGCGAAAGAGACGCCGTCCGCTCCGAAGCGAAGGGCACTCCGGTATCTGAAGCCCTCGTTCGATAGATGGTTGAGCTGGGATGCGGAGCTTCGACCGAGCGCTGACGATCTGGCGGGCGAGCTGTCGGTTCTCTCGCTTCCCGAGGAACGCAAGGCACGCATCAAGACGATCTTGCGTTGGACGATTCCCATGGCCCTCGCCCTGCTCGGAGCTGCCGGCGCTGCGGTCACCGTGTTCTACCAGCAGGCGGAGACACAGCGGGAAGTCGCCCAGCAAGCACAGCTCGCTGCGACCGGATTGATGCGGGACCTCGCAGACACACGTGAGATCGCCGAGCAGCTCGAGCTTCGCTACGAACAGAGCCGGCTGACGCGCACCGAGCTCGCTCAGCGTTTGGCGAGAACCGACGGCCAGGTCGCGTCACTTCGAACGCAGCTCCGCGAAGAAGAGCGCAAGCTGATGCGCACGCGCGAGAAGCTGGCAGAGAACCGTCAGGAGAAGGCCGCCGTCGAGCAGCAGCTCTCTGAAACCGAACGAGACCTCTCCGCGACCGAGCGCAGCCTCGAAAACTCGAATCTGCGTCTGTCGAGCGCCGAGCAGAAGCTCGCCTCGGCCGAAGAACACGGCCGGCGCCTCGAGCGAAGGCTCGAACGGGAGGGTGAGCGCATGATAGAGCTGCAAGGCGAGATCGCCGCCATGCAGGCAAGGCTCGACGCAGAAGCTTCGAAGACCGAGGAGCTGCAGAATGCCGTTGCGCGCGCCGTCGCCGCACGCAGCAAGGCCGAGCTGGAGCTGGAGTTTGCGCAAGAAGAGCTCGAGGCTCTGAAGAATCGATCGGTGGTGCCACGCCAGACCGAGCCCGAATCTGAATCGACGAAGGGCCAGCCGGCGCCGGACAGCTGAGCTTGGCGGTCCACCCCCTATCGACCATCGAGCCGCGCCTTCTCGGCTCGCTCACCATCCGGCTAGGCGGCCTGCTCGTATTCGCGACCGCCCTATTGATGTTCGTCGACGTTCCGCTGCAAGGCGAGTCCTCGCGGTGGGGCATCATCTCCTTCCAGCTCGCCGGTACCCCTCACCGGACGCTTCAGATTCTGCTCGAATGGAAGAGCCGGGGCGTGCTCGGCTACGCCAAGCTCAGTCTCGCCGTGGACTTCGTGTATCTGATCCTCTACGGGTTGTTCTTTTCGTCGTTGGCGTCGTGGGTGGGCGCGCAGCTCGGCGAAACGACTTGGAGCAACCGCGCCGCCTGGGCTGCCACGGCCGCGGCGGGATTCGACGTGCTCGAAAACGCGGTGTTGCTCTACGAGGTGATTCGTTTCAGCTCGCCGGCCCCTTATCCGCAGCTCGCGGCTTCCTTCGCCGCGTTGAAGCTCACGCTCTTGCTGTTGGCCGCGGCGTATGGCGTACTCGGAGGGATCGCAACGCTTCGAGCCCGTTAGCGCCGGCCTTTGTAGCCCATCATGTCCTGGATTGCCGACTCGCTCATCTCCGCAATTTCGGCTTCCTCGGCGAGACGCTCCGCGCAGTCTTCGCAGACTTTGACCCGGCGTCCTCCCGCCTTGACGGAGACGAGCTCGTCGACTTCGTCTTCGCACGACTTGCAGATCGGCATGCGCGTTACCTTGCGCGAGGAAGGAACCTGCTCATCGACGGCAGCACGACGTTCTTGCGCACCGATCGTACGGCGCCGCCAAAGCCGACTGGAAGCGCGCGAAATGCAATGTCGAGGTGCCTGGTATCGGTCTCGACGCCGTGCAGGGTGACGAACGACGTGAGCAACGAGACGCCGCGGCGCACCAGCGGATTCTTGCCGATCTTGGGGTCGCGCATGAGATCGAGCACGATGCGGTTTCCGTTGGCGCTGGCCAGAACGGGTGAGCGACGAGGCATGAAATTGACCAAGGTGCCGGGGTTCGACAGATCGAGCGCGCCCGACTTGATCAATGCGGCCACCGGTGTGTCGGACTCCCCGTTCAGCTTGAGCGACACTTCCTCGAGCCGAAGCGCCAAAGTCAGCTCTTCATCGTTGAATACGACCCGTTCGACGTAGACGATGGCCGACGCGCGGACCGGCGTATTCATCAAGTCCAAGTTGCCGGCGAGCCTCAGCCCTGGCGGCACCGCGTCTATTTGAAAGTCCTCGACTTTTCCGGTGCGCTCGGCTTGCTGGCCGAGCCATTTGAGGGCCGCGACCGGAACACCGAAGCGAAGGCCGAGCGCGCTACGAACGGCGCGCCCGAGCTCCTCGGGATGGGTACGCAGATAAGTGCGAACAGCGTCGACAGTCTCCTGGGGTGTGGGCATGACCGGGGGAGTCTAATGTTCCAGGGGCCCAACGTAAACGGTCAATTGATATTGGCGGTCGTCGGGTCGCAAAAACCCCGGCCGGTGCCCAGATCGGTGCACTGCAGTTGGACCTGCTGATCAGCCACGGTGATGATCGGACACTGATTGAGGACGTTCGGATCGCAGATCCGCTGGCACGTGGGACCGTTCGTGCCTTCGCTCCCGTCGCAGGTCGCTCCCGGGATGCAGATGCAGACTCCGCTGACGACACAGTCGAGGCTGTAGTCACAGATCGTCCCAAATTCCCGTGCGTCGTAGTCCGGGTCCTCCAGCCTGCCGGGAAGGCATACCCAAAGCTCTTCCTCCGCGCCGGTGCCGCCATTACCGCCTGCGCCCCCAGCACCGCCGGTCCCCCCAGTCCCAACCTCGAGCGGCGACGCCTGCAGGCATGCCTCCTCGTCATCGCAGCGCACCATGTCGGCGCTGCACTGCCTCATGCAGTACTTTCCGTATACCGTCTCGACGCACACCGAGCCGTCACGGCATTCGGACGACTGGAAGCACGCGTTGCCGTTCGAGATCGGGTCGGCACAGCCGAGCAAGATGCCCGGCAAGAGCGTCAGCGACAGAAGAAAAGCTCGGCACGTCATCGGGACGTATGTAGCAAGAGAGGCCTTGGCGCGCGATTTTTGTACAGCAAGGGCGCCGGTCATGCGCGGAGACTCGGGACCGCGGCCTCCGTTGCACGATAACGCTGGGTGGCCTCGTCGTACTCGAAAAGCTCCGCTCCTGCGTCGAGCGGCTCGCTTTCGAGGGCTGCTTTGTCCGGCCGAAACCCGTCGGTCATCGGGATGCGCTCCACCCGCTTGAGCCAGGCAGGGCGGACGCCCGAGTCCAAGCTCGCGGCGAACTGGTTCCAAGCCTGCAAATCCAGCCCCCGATTGTCGTGTGTCACCACGATCGCCAGGGGGCGATCGAGTTGATCCTCCCTGATGCCGAGCACCACGGTGTGCCGCAGCGCCGCAAAGCCGTAGAGGGCGTCTTCCACGGCCCGGGTCGCAACGACACCCTCGGGAGTGCGGAGCATGCGGCTCGCCCGATCGACAAACCAGAAATCGCCATCTTCATCGCGTCGGAGGACGTCCCATGTGATGAACCAGGTGTCGTCGGGCTCGAAGGCTCCCTGCAATAGACGCCGGCCGGCTTCGTCACCGCCAGTGAAGCTCGCGAGCGGATGCTTCTCGTCCAACCGGGCGAGCAAGATGCCGGGCTCGTTCGGTTCGCATCGAGCCAACAGGCCGCGCTCGTCCCGAATGAGCTTCTGCTCCTCGAAGTCGTACCGTACTAGCTCGACCTCGGTGCTGCCCGGTAACGGCCGGCCGAGCGCGCCGACCTTCTCGCCCGACGCATTGGCCAAGACCGCGTTGCCTTCGGTCGATGCGTAGAACTCGAGAATCCCGACCGGGCCGAACCGGTCGACGATCCGCTGCCAGACGTCGCTGCGGAGGCCGCTGCCGGCGAAGAGACGGACTGGACTTTGATTATCGACCGCAGACGGCTCCGCACGCAGAAGCTCGCGCAGCATCTCTCCGGCGTAAAACACCACGGTGGCGCCGTAACGCCGTACGTCATCCCAGAAGGTATGCGGGTCGAAACCGGTGCCAAGCGCAAGACGCGAGCCGCCGACCAAACCGCCTCCGACGGTCACCAGCATGCCGGCAGGATGGTGCAGCGGCAGGCAGCAGTAGACCGTGTCACGCGGCGACAGGGTGCATGCGGCTGCCGTGCCGTAGGCCGAAAACGCCCATCGCTGATTGGTGATCTTTGCTGCGCGGGGCTTCTTCCCGCGGCCCGCCGTGAGGATGATCATCGAGAGATCTCTCGCACGACCGGGGTTGGGCTCGTACCAACCGGGAAGCTCCACCTCATCCGGGTCGATCAGCTCCATGTCGACGACCCCGCGAGGCAGCGTACGTTCCTCGCCTGCGCCCCCGAGCACCAGGACCTGGTCGCAAAGCGCTTTCCCAAGCTCTGCGCTTTGTGGATCGGCGATGAGGTAACGGACGGCGGATCCGTGGATCGCCTCTTCGAGCGTCTCGCGCGAGCGGCCGGGGCTCAGCAGTACGGCCACGGCGCCCAATCGGCTCAGGGCTGCGGTGACCGACAGGTAACTCGGACGAGGCTCCATGAGCACGGCAACCGGCTCACCGCGCTGGACACCGCAGCGAATCAAGCCGCGGACCACGTTGTCCACGCGGCGATCGGCCTGCGCATACGAGAATGCACGCCCCTGCCACAAGAAGAACGTGTTGTCGGGATGCGAGGTCGCTTGCTCGCAGAGCGCGAGCCCCAAGCTCACGCGGGTCTCCGGCTCCATCTTTTGCAGCACTGCCAGCCGCGGAACTTGCCATCGCAAGCTGTCGAGCTCCTCGCCTAGGTCGGTTGCCGCGCGCCCGAAGCGTCTCCAAAACGCACCGATGGCGCCGGTCAGGCTCTGATAGAAGAGCTCGACGTCGAAATCCACCTCCTCGAACCCCGCTTCTTCGGGCTCCTCGAGCGGGGGCGGAGCCTCGAGCGTCTTCGGCTGCTCGCCAACGCCCTCGCGCCAGCGCACCCAGGCGGCAACGGTCGGCCACGTGAACGACATGGCCTGCTTTCCGACCACGAGCCCGAAGTGTCCGGCGTGCATCGAGACTTCGTGAAGCTCGGCATTGGGCGCAGCGCCACGAATGGCGCGGATGGCCGATTCGTTGGCAATGGTGTCCCGTTCGCCGACGAAGAACAAAACCGGACAGCGAATGTCCGCGAGGGTCACCGTGCGGCCGTCGATGACGAAGCCACCCGACAGCATCCGATTGTGGACCACGAACTCGTCGATGAACTTCTTGAGCGCCGGCCCTGGCCAAGCGACGAACCCCTCACCGCCCAAGAAGCGACGTCGCGCCTCGCGCTTTTCGAGCGCCTGTCGGTCGTGAAGCTTGCGCACGAAGTCGAGGAGCTGACCGACTTCTTTGTGCACCGCCAAGAGCTTGAAGCCCGTGCTCGTCAGAAACCCCGGCAAGCCCTCCAGCTTGTCGAGCGGCGCGTCGAGGGCCTGCTGCGCGAGCTCGAAGACCCGGCCGGCGATGGTGTCGTCGATCTTCGGTAGGTTGCGGTGAATGTCGACTGGGCTTCCAAAAGTCACCAACGAGGCGATGCCTTCGGACGCTCGGTAGGCGGCAGTTTGGTAGGCGAACATTCCGCCTTGCGAGTAGCCGAGCAGATGGACGTCGTGACCGGTCGTGTCGCGGACGAAGTCGATCGCATGGCTCACGGCCTTGACGTGATCGTCGAGCGTGCGTTTCATGCCGCCCTCTTCTTGCTCCGGAGAGCCGAAGTCGATCACCCACACGTCGAGGCCCATCCGCGTGAGCGCCGTGACCCCGCTGATGTCGGGCGCGACGTCGTAAATCTCCGCAGTCACCATGAGCGGAGGAATCAACAGAAGAGGCGCTGGCACGCTCGGGTGATGATCGTCACCTCCATACCGGCGCAGGCGCGCAATGCGCATCTGATGCGCGACCTTGTAGGGGGCGTGCTGGGGGTCGGTGAAGTGGCCGAGCCGGGCCAGCTCGAGCGCGTTTTCGGTGGCCATGGCAATGCGCCGGAACGGTGCGATCAAGCTTGCTTTTCGCGGTGTTGTAGCCATGGTTCGAATACCGACCCTAGCACCAAGCGCCTCGGAATTGGAGCGCGCGCGAATCCCGTGTCACAACCCAAGTCCCCGATGGCATCCGGCGATCGCATGACCCTGCCCTGTTTCGACCAGGACGAGCTTGCGATTGTGCGGGATCTCGAAGTGGCGCTGAGCCGGCACCCCTACATGCGTGCGGACCTCGGTGCATGCGAGGCGGCGTCGAAGGAGCTCGAGGCCGTCGTGAGCACGCGGCTTGCGTGGCTGCACACCCACGGTGTGCCGGCCGAGCACGACAAAGCCGCGTCGTTGCTCGGCAAGCTTCGCGGTCGGGAGAGGCAGCTCGCGCTCGCGATCGCCGGCCGCGAGGGGCTGGAGGAGGTGGCCCTCCGGTACGAAACGTTGTTGCTATTGCACCCAGAGCCCGGAACCGGGCACGAGGCCGGCACGGTATCGACGAAGCTGGCCGAGGCGATCGAACGTTGGGAACGGCTGCGTGGCAGACGTCCGGTGCGAGCGATCCTCGTGCAGAAGTGCCGGCAAAGCCGAGACTTCTTTCGGCATGGAGCGATGCTGCCCTTCTACTGGACGCGGCGCAGGCGGATCCGAGCGCGCTTGCCCCGCACCGTGCTGGCTCGGCCCGCCGTGCGTCGGACTTTTTTCGCCATCGAGCAGATCGGTCCCCTGGTCGACAACTTCGCGTTCGAGGGCGCCGGGGGAATCCCGCATTCGACCTCGGTTGCGCTTGCCGACGTGGCGTTCCTCTACATGCAGCTCGCCGACGAGCTTCTCGACGAGCTGGCCGCGGCGACAGGCGGACACGACGCGGCCGGGCGGCTGGTACGCTCGCTCTACCACGAAGGCGCGGACGACAGACCGCTTCGTGAGCTCTCGCTGGGGCACATTCGCGCGATCGGGGTGGATCCGGATCGGCGAGCGACGAAGTTCGACATGACACTATCGGAGCTGTTCCACGTGTTGGACGAGCTCGGACGAGCCATCGACTCGTTGCTCGCCGACGCCGAGCCGGCCGTCGTGAGCGCGGCGCACCTGTTTCTGCATCATTGCTTTCAGACGTATCTCGACGAGGTTGCGCTTTGCCGAGCGGCATGCGGCCGTCGCGCCGATCGGATGCGCCTGCAAGACGCGGCATGGCATTTCTACCGAAAGAACAACCTGGTGATGATGTTGTGGCTCGATCTGCGCGCGCGGCTTCTCGGGCTCGATCCCGCTCGCCATGCCGACGCGATTCGCCGCTGGGGATATCTCCTTGCTTCGTTCCAGATCTTCGACGATCTGAAAGACATCGCGATGGACCTCGGAAAACAACCGAGCTACGCGCTTCAGATCGCGGCCAACGACTTTCCTCCAGAGTTTGCCTGGATCGAAGCGCGATTCGGACCGCTGCGGGCGCCCATCTCGCGGGACGAGGTTCCCGAGGTGAGCTTTCGTGCGCGCAGGACGGTGCAGCAGTGCATGCGCTGGAGCAGGCTCATCGCCCTAGCTCACTTCGACAACGTGCTCTTGTACGCGTGGGATCAGCGCTGGCGCAAGAGTTGGACCGAGCGGCGCAATTCCTTCAACCCAGGCGATGATGCGCGCAGCGACGCGGGCCAACACGCCGTGGACCGACTCGTTCGTGCCCTGCAATTCATGCGAAACGAGGATGCGAGCTTCGTGCTCGACGACGAGCAGCTTGCGTTTGCGCTCGACGCGGCGGCCTATGAAGGCTCTTGGCAGATCCATCTGGCGCTCTTCCCAAACGTTCGCGCGATGTATCGCTTTGCAACGCTTCGAATGTCGATGACTGCCGAGGAAAAGGCTCGTGCGGCCCGCCGGCTTCTTCGCCGATTCCCACGCGCACGAGCGAGCGCGCTACTCGGGCTCGGCCACGGTGATGTCGACCATCAGGTCGCCGGCGATGGCCTCGAGGCTTTCTCGCAGGTCATCGAGGCTTAGCGCCTGGGGCGCCCATAGACGCGCCTTGGCCTTGAACAGCGTGTCGCCGGACCACGGCGCTCCCTCGCACTCGGTGTTGAGCTCGTCGACGTTCACGCCGCGCGCGGCCAGCGCTTCGGAAATCTTGTGAACGATGCCGGGACGGTCGCCCCCGACTAGATCGAGCAGGATGACGTGCCCCTCGGGAGGCACCTCCTCGAAGCCGCGTTCGATCACGACGCGCAGGCCGCCGGAGCGCAGCGCCTCGAGGGCTTCCGTCAGGGCGTCTGCTCGCACCGCCGGCACGCTCGCGCGCAAAATCCCCGCGAATTGACCCGCCAGCCGCGACATCCGGCTTTCGACCCAGCTTCCGCCGTGCGCCTCGATGACCGCCGAGATCGACTCGACGAGGCCAGGCCGATCCTTCCCAATCACCGTGACGACGAGCGACTCCATCGAACAGGTTCCATACCCGTAATCGTGCGAGATTCAAAGGCTTTTTACCCAGAAGGAGCGGAGTCTACCGGAGGTGCGGCGGACCTCTAGCCTGGAACCGGCTAGATCTCGGACAGTTAGGGCCGTAGAGCCTCTCCCCATGTTCGCGAAGCGCACGCAGGAAGTGGAGCCGTTCCTCGCCATGGAAGTCATGGAGAGGGGCATGGCCATGGCCCGAGAGGGGATTTCGATCGTCCAACTGGGCGTCGGCGAGCCGGATTTCGACGCGCCCCCCGAGGCGGTGCGAGCCGCGGTCGATTCGCTGCAGTCCGGAGAAACGCACTACACCGACAGCCGCGGCGTGTTTCCGCTGCGCGAAGCGATCGCAAAGGACTGCGAAGCGCGCCGCGGCGTTGCTGTCAGCCCCGATCAAGTCGTGGTGACCAGCGGGACGTCGCCTGCGATCTTGCTGTGCCTGAACTTGCTCGTCGATACAGGGGACGAGGTCATCCTCGCGACGCCACACTACCCCTGCTATCCGAACATGATCGCGGTCTGCGGCGGCAAGCCGGTTCTGGTTCCTACCGGGCCCGAGGACGGCTTCGTCATCGATGTCTCACGCGTGCGTGCTGCGGTCACGCCCCGCACACGGGCCATCCTGCTTGCTTCCCCCGCCAACCCGACGGGCGCCGTACAGCCGCAAGAGGTGATCGAAGGACTGAGCGAGCTCGGCATTCCGATCTTGTCCGACGAGATCTACGACGGGCTGACCTACGACGGCGCACGCGTCACATCGCCGCTGCAATTCACCGAGCAGTGCTACGTGCTCGATGGCTTCTCCAAACGCTATGCGATGACGGGGTTTCGCTTGGGCTATCTCATCGCTCCTATGATCGCCATGCGGCCGCTGCAAAGCCTGATGCAGAGCTTCTTCATCTCCACGTCCGAGTTCGTGCAACATGCGGGCCTTGCTGCGCTGGCGCATGGAGCCGAGCACGTCGAGCGCATGCGACAGGAGTACGCCGCAAGGCGGCGCATCATGGTCGACGAACTACGAAAGATGGGTCTTTCGATTCCCATCGATCCGCCTGGCGCCTTCTACGTGTTGGTCGACATGCGCCACTTCGGGCGAGACTCACTCACCTTGTCGTTCGACATTCTCGAAAAGGCGCATGTGGCGCTCGGACCGGGACGCGATTTCGGGGAAGCGGCGGAAGGCTTCGTGCGTTTCAGCTTCGCCACCTCCCGAGACCAAATCGAAGAGGGGCTTCGGCGTTTGGCGCGAGCGCTCCCCGAGCTCTAATCACTCTGCCTGACCGCCGAGCAGCTCCAGCAACTCGGCTTCGTCGATCACCGTGACGCCCAGAGACTGGGCCTTGTCGAGCTTGCTGCCCGGATCGGCGCCGGCGACGACGTAGTCGGTCTTCTTGGAAACCGAGCCCGAAACTTTCCCGCCTGCTGCTTTGATGCGTTTGGTGGCTTCGGTCCGCTTGAGCGTCGGCAAAGTCCCCGTCAGCACGAACGTCTTTCCAGCCACCGCCGCGACCTCGCGGACCTCCGCCGCTTGCACGCTCCGGCTCACTCCGACGTCGGCCAGCCCATCGAGCACCTTGCGGACGGCAGGCGAAGCGAGCTCGAGAAAAATGCTATCCGCAGTCTTTCTCGCCAGGCCCTCGATCACGCCGCGGTCGGAAGACTTCGCGGGGGCCACCAACTCGATCGCCTCCTCATCGCCCTTTGCGTACCGTTCCGCGAACGCCAACAGCGCATCGGCGGTCTTGAAATAGGCTGCCAAGTCTTCGGCCATCGTCTCGCCGACGTGCCGGATCGCCAGCCCATTGAGCACGCGCGCCAAGCCCCGGCCTTTGGCCTCCTCGAGCCCCGCCTTCACCCGCTCTGCGCTCTTGGTTCCCATGCGCTCGAGGGATGCGAGGTCGTCGACCTCGAGCCGGAACAGCTCGTCGGGCGAGCGAACTCCCAATTTGTCGACGACCTGGTCGACGAGAACCTCGCCTAGGCCGTCGATGTCCATCGCTTGGCGGCTGGCAAAGTGGCGCAGCCGCTCACGCACCTGATCGGGGCAGGCCGGATTCGGACAATAGACGAAGATCTCCTCTCTCACGACCTCGGTGCCGCAAGTCGGACAGGCGTGAGGAGGCACGAACCGTCTCGCGCCGCGCTTGCGCTGGCTCTTGTCGACCTCGACCACCTGCGGAATGATCTCGCCCGCTTTTTCGACCAGCACCGTATCGCCGATGCGGACGTCTTTGCGCTCCAGCTCCACGAAGTTGTGGAGCGATGCGCGGCTCACCGTGGTGCCCGACACGAAGACCGGCTCGAGGATGGCGACGGGGGTCAGCTTTCCGGACTTTCCCACGGACACTTCGATGTCGAGGAGCTTGGTGGCCTTTCGCTCGGGCGGAAACTTGTAAGCGATGCCCCAGTGCGGATGGTGCCCGGTCGCGCCGAGCCTCGGGTAGAGTGTGAGATCGTCGATCTTGATCACCATCCCGTCGATGTCGTAGTTCAGCTTGCTGCGGCGCGTTTGGTAGTTTTCACAGTAGTCGAGCGCCTTCTTTGCCGAGCTCGTCTGGAAGACTTCGCTCGAGTAGACCTCTCCGCCGCGATCGGCCAACCACTCCAACACGTCACGCTGGGTCGATGGCAGCTCCACCCCGTCATCCCAGGCCACGTGATAGAGAAACGATCGAATGCCGGTTTCCTCGAGGCCGGCAGGATCCTTTCGCTTCATCATGCCGGCACAGCCGTTGCGCGGGTTGATCAGGGGCTTTTCGAGCGTGGCGTTGTAGCGCGCGAAGTCGCTTAGAGGCCAGTAGAGCTCACCGCGAATCTCGAGCTCGCCCTTGCGCACCCCTTCGAGCTCGAGCGCGACCGTCCCTAGTTGACGCACCTGCTTGGTAATCACGTCGCCCTTTTGCCCATCCCCGCGGGTGACCGCGCGTTGGAGCTTGCCTCGGGCGTACGTGAGAGAAACCGAAATCCCATCGACCTTGGGCTCGACGATCAAGGGAAGCTCGTCCACCTCGAGCTCGTTCTTCCTCCGGCGGAACCACGCGTTCAGCTGATCGACGAGAGGCATGGCCTGCCCGCTACTGTCCCGCCGGCTGGGCGAGAGCTTTTCGAGCGAGAGCATCGGAACGCGATGCGCCACCGTCTCGAATCCGACGGTGTGCTCTGCCCCGGGCTGCAAGTCGAGGCGCTCGGAAGGGTCGACGCCGAGCTGCTCGGCCAGCTCTTGGTATCGATCCACCAGGTCGTCGAATTCGGAGTCCGGAATCTCCGGGACGCCCGCCCGATAGGCCGCCTCGTGGTAGCGAATTTGCTGGGCCAGCTGCTCCAGCTCCACCTCCGCCCGCGCCCGACCGCCCATCCTCGAACCTTGGCAGAATTAGCCCCTTCCAAAAGCGGACGGCGCCTTTTTTGGAGGATTAAGTCTCGTCTTTAGGGGTGATGTTGTGACATTGCCGCGCCGCTCAGGCAGCTTGTGTAGAGGGGATGGACCGATCAGGGCAGCCACTCGCGGACGGTGGGGACGAGGCAGCGGCTCGGCGCGAGGCGGAGCGCCGGCGCCGTCGTGACGAGCAGACGCGCCTTCGTTCGCTCGGGGCGCTTTCGCACATGTTGCCCGTGCTGTCGGTCATCTACGCAGCAGCGGCCGCCCTCTTCGTGATCAGCCCGCCGTTCATCCCGAACGAGCCGCACGTCTTGATCTGCGCGCTGTCGTCGGGATTCGTGCTCTTGGTTTGGGCGGGCATGCGCACCGATGACCCACGCTTCGACACACCGATTTCAGTGGCCACCATTTCCGTCGCTGCCGGCATGGGGCTCACCATGTTCGCGGTCAGCGGCTCGCTCAGCAACACCACCACCCTCGCCATTGCAGTCGTGGCCGCGGGCGCCCTTCTCTACCGCTTCTCGATGTATGCGGTCATGGTTGGCGTCGTCTTCGTGGGCTGGATTCCATTGGCGTGGGGCTCGGCGCGGGGCGCCCTGAGCCTCGGCCTGTTTCATCTTTGGGCGGCAACCGTCGTCGGCGGCTTGGTGCTGTGGTCGCGGCGGCAGCTCATGCTCACGCTCCACGAGGAAGCGGAAGAGGCGGGTGCGATGCGCCGGCTGGCGACCGATCAGGCTCGATCCCTCGAGCGCGCTCGTGATGCGGCCTTGGCATCGGCCCAGGCCAAAGGGCAATTCTTGGCGAACGTCAGCCACGAGGTTCGCACGCCCCTCAACGGCATTCTCGGGCTTCTGCAAATGGTGGACGCTTCGGCATTGCCGGCGCCACAAGACGACTACCTGGTCGAGGTCCACAAGTCGGCCCGTTCACTCCTCGCCATCGTCAACGATCTTCTGGATCTGTCCAAGATCGAGGCCGGCGAGATGCGGCTCGAATCGGTGCCTTTCGACATCGTCTCCATCACGGAAGAGATCGCCGTGAACTATGCCTCCGCGGCGCAGGCCAAAGGGATCGAGCTGCTCACCGAGATCGATCCCACCGTCCCAACGGAGGTCTGCGGCGACCCCTTGCGGCTCCGCCAAGTGATCTCCAACCTCGTCAACAACGCGCTGAAGTTCACCAAGGAGGGCGAAGTCGTCGTCGAAGTCCTAGTGCGGGACCGAGGGCCGTGGCACGTCGATCTCGAGTTTCGCGTTTCGGACACTGGCGTCGGGATCTCGGCCGATCGCGCGGAAAGCATCTTTCGGCCTTTCTCGCAGGCGGATGCCTCGACCACCCGGGAGTATGGCGGGACGGGTCTCGGGCTTCCGATCTGCCGGCAGCTCGTGGAGTTGATGGGCGGTCACCTCCAGCTGAGCAGCACGCCGGGTCGGGGCAGCACCTTCTTTTTCGAGACGCGCTTCGAGCTCGAGGAACGGCTCACCGAGGACCTCAAGGCAGTTACCGAAGCGCTTGCTGGCATGCGAGTGCTCGTGCTCGAGGGCAACAACCGCGCGCGCGAGACGCTCATCGCGCGACTGCAGGCGTGGGGCATGCAAGCCTCGGCAACCACCAACTTCGACAGCGCCATGCGGGAGTACCGGCACGGGCCCTGTCCGCACGTCGCGCTCGTCGATCTTCGAAGCCTCGGCAAGGACTGGCGGAGCCGCGCGGTCGAGCTCAACCAGGCGGCCGCCGCTCGGGGGGCCTCGCTCGTCGCCATGTGCTCACACAAGCACGAAATCAGCGAGCTCGGCGAAGCCGGCATCAGCGTCTACGTCGAAAAGCCGATCCGTCGCGCGAAGATCATCGCGGCCCTGCTCGAGATCCTCAACCGCAGGACCTCGGTCAGCTCGCGACGGCAAGAGATCGACCGTCCTTCCCTGCCGGCTCCGCGCATCCGGGAGCTCGACTCGAACGGGATGAAAGTCCTCGTAGCCGAAGACAACGAGGTCAATCAGAAGGTGATCCAGGCGCACCTCCGTGCGCTCGGGTACGAGGTCGACCTCGTCCACGACGGAATCGCCGCCCTCGAAGCGCTGAAGGCCGATCACGACTACGCAGCGGTGATCATGGACGGGCAGATGCCGCGGATGGACGGATACGAAGCCACTCGGATCCAGCGAGCCCGCGAGACCGACCTCGGGGGACGACGCGTCCCGATCATCGCGCTGACCGCCCACGCCATGACCGGGGACCGGCGAACCGCATTTGCCGCTGGGATGGACGACTATCTTTCCAAGCCCTTCACGCAGAAGCAGCTTCAGAAAGCGCTCACCCGTTGGGCGGTCCGACCCTCGGCGAGCATTTCTGAGCCCCCGCCTGATGCGCTCGACACGACCATCACCTCCCAGCTTCTCGAGCTCGAAGAAGAAGAGCCCGGCTTTCTCTGCGACGTAATCGACAGCTTCTTCACGACGGCCGAGTTGAGCATCGCGCAAATCAGGGAGGCCATCGAGGCCGGAGACCTCCAGGCGCTCCGCGCTGCGGCACACATGGTTCGCGGAAGCAGCCAACAGCTCGGGGCCAGGCGCTTCGGGGCGACCTGCTTGAAGCTCGAGAAGTCGGCGTCCACACGCGATGCCACCCCGATTCTGTCGGACCTGGAGCAGGACCTCGAAGGAGCTCGCGAAGCGCTCACGCGTCTTGCGGATCAGGCGCTCGACGCGGCGTCGTGATCCTCGACTCAGTTGTCCCGATGCGCGCCGGCAAGGCGCGATGCGTCCGCGATCCAGCTGTCGCGGATGGTGTGCTCCGGCACGCCGTCGATGTGCTCGACGAGCCACTCCACGTCCGACGCTTCGAAGCGCGCGATCTGATGGAAGTGATAGATGCCCAATCGATTGAGGGTGCGCTCGAGCCTCGGGTCGACGCCTTCCAGGCGTTGAAGATCATCGCGCGGCCCATAAGGCTGAATCATCAGCCAAGCCGGGGGGCGCGACTCTCCGCTGCTCTTCAGTCCGAGCTCCGTCTCGCGAAGCCGTGCCTTCAAGCGTTCGATGTCGTCCAACATGCGTTCGTGAATGCCGTGAAGCACCTCGAGCTCGGCTCGTAGGCGTTCGCTCCGCGTCTCGGCTTGTCGCGTTGCGCTCTGCGCCTCGTCGCGCTCTCGAACCGCGATCCGAAGCTCCCTACGCAAGTCTTCCGCCGATTCGCGATGGCCGGGCTTGGCATCGGCCCGTAGCGCTTCGAGCTTCGCCGTGACGTCGCGCAACGTGTGGTTTCGAGCATCGAGCGTGGCGGTGAGCTGTCGCTTTGCGCGCTGCAATGCATCGTTCCGATCGCGCGATACTTCGAGCTCCTTGTGAAGCGCGCGAATTTGCTCCTCTTGCGCGAGTAAATCCGCGCGTGCCCCCTCGAGCTCGTACTCGAGCGCCCTGGCCCGACTGGGTGCCACGAGCCGCCCCCACAGCAACTGCACGAGCCACAACAAAGCCGCGCCTATCACGGCCGAGATCAACAGTGCACCGATCATCTGCAGCACGAGATACGTCACGTGTCACCTCCCCCGCGCCCGTCATCCCCCACGAGCATGTCCGTTCGCACGACGCGCACCCCACGAATCATGCGCACGATGCGTTCGGCGCGCCACGCCTCCGATGCAGACGGCACCTTTCCTCGGAGCTCGACGTCTCGCCCATCGACGACGGGAACTACCTCGGTTAAACCAGTCCGCTCTAGCGTCGATGCGACTCGCGTGGCGACGTCCCATTCGATTTGATGGCGGACCGAGCTGAGACAGGAGACCCAGACGACATAGCCGAGGAAGCTTGCCGAAGCCGTGCCAAAGACTGCCTTCTTCCACATGCGCGATGTGCCTATCGCCCGCATTGAACTCGATTTGATCGAAAAATGCCACGTTCTGACCATGCGTTCCGTGCAGGGACGCGAGGCAGCGCACAAATCACCGCGCCGTCCTCGCCCGATCGGGTGGCTCTCGATGGGCTCAGGAGCCGAAGTCGTGCTTGGCCACGATCTGGAACAGCCGTGCTTGGCGATCGTCGGACCAGGTGTAGAGCGCCACCGACGTCGAGCGGAACGATGCGCCTTCGAGCTTGATCTCCTCTGCCCAGCGGAGCGCCCGGCGCCGCTCCACGGCGTTGGCACGCCGCTGGATGCGGGCGACGGTCATATGAGGCAGCGGGGGCCGCGTGTCCTCGGGCGCCCCGGCTGCCGCGAGAATCGGTCCCCGGGCTTGCGCAATCATTTCGCTGAAGGCCTCCCGGCCCGCGTCGACCATCGCGGACAGAGCCGAGGGCTTTCGGGGGTTCCCGAGGGGCACCACACCCGCAAAAGAGCCGGTCACCGTCCGAAAGCACGAGAAGGTTTCGATGAGCTCCCAGGCCTTTCGAGCCTCGGCCTCTTGCACCGTGCCGAGAAAGCCCAAGGTGACGTGCAGATCCGAGGCCGCGAAGACACGCACGCGCGCCGGAGCCGGAGGCATTCGAAGTCCCTCCACTTGCATGGGAAACCCAATGAACCAATTAGGGGTCACGCGGCGAGTCTAGGCCCAACGGAAACCCACGGCGAGACCCATGCCCATCACCGAAGCGTTCAGCGAATCCCTGCGGGCCCATCCCCTCTACACCTGGACCGTGCTTGGCGTGGTCGTGCTGGGCATCGTGAGCTTCTTCCTTCTCTTGTTCATCTCCGCGCCTTACGGCCGTCACGTCCGCCCCGGTTGGGGCCCGACGCTCAACGCCAAAGCGCTTTGGGTGATCATGGAGGCGCCGTCTCCCATCTCGTTCGCCGTCGTGTACTTCATGTCGGACAACGCGTTCGCCGTGATTCCTCTGATCCTCTTCGGCATGTTCATGCTGCACTACGTGTATCGCTCGTTCATCTACCCCTTTCGGATGCGAGGCGGCCACAAGCAAGAGCCGCTGATCACGGGTGTCCTCGCCTTTGGATTCAACACGGCCAACGGGTCGACGAACGCGTTCGCCATCACCGAGCTCGCGCCTCACTTGTTGCAAACGAGCTGGATGGCCGACCCGCGTTTCATCGTGGGCATGCTGGTGTTCGCAACCGGCTACGTCATCAATCAGCACTCCGACGCCATCCTGCGAAACCTCCGAAAACCGGGGGAAAGCGGCTACAAGATCCCCTGCGGCGGCTTCTACCGATGGGTCTCGAGCCCAAACTATTTCGGGGAAATCATCGAATGGACGGGATTTGCCCTGGCGGCATGGACCGTGCCCGCCGCGGTCTTCGCTTGGTTTACGGCCATGAATCTCGTTCCGCGCGCATTTTCCAACCATCGCTGGTATCAGGAGCATTTCGGCGATTACCCGAAAGAACGCCGAGCGATCATTCCATTTGTGCTGTAGCTCCGTAGACTTGCATCCTCACGCCGATTGACGCGACAATGACTAGCCAAAGGCGTACGTCGTCGGGGAGGGATGCACGGTGGCCGACAAGCACGCAAGCTCGCGCAAAGAACGATCCGATCTCTTCAAGGTCGAGGAGGCGACACCCTCGATCGCACCGGTCGAGAAGATCGTCCTGCCTCCAGAGGAGGCGCTGAAGCGGCGTATCCGTCGGTTCATCGCGGCGGCCATTGCCGCGTTGATCTTCCTTTACCTGATCAATCTCGCGCTCGGCTGGATCCATGACGCACGTGTCGAGGCGGCGCTCGACGAGGTCATCAACGACGCAAGCCCAGACACCATCCAGACCGCGCTCGGCCTGCTCCGCGACGATACGAAGCCGGGGGTCCGCGCGCGCCTTCTTGCGACGGCCGCGCTAGGCGGGGACCAGGAAAGCCTCGAGGAAGCCGAACGCATTCTCGAAAGCGCGGCAGAGCTGAACGATCCCGACCAACGCATTGCACGGATCTTCGCGTTCCTCGCCGAGGGTGATGCGCGCGCTGCACATGGTGAGGCGGAGCGGCCTGCGAAGTACACCGACCAAGCCGATGCGTTCCTGCTTGCCCGGGCGAGGACCGCGATGGCGCGCGGTCAGTGGAGCCAAGCACTGGAGGATGCCCGGACCGTGGCTGCATCCCGTCCGCAGGCGCCGGAGCCTGCGGCGCTGCTTGCGCGCATCACTGCTCGGACCGAGGGACCGGAGGCTGCGCTTGCCGTGCTCGATCAGGTGTCCGACCCGACTCCCGCCACCCGGATCGCGCGTGCGCGCATCGTCGGGCTCCTTCAAAACGACGCCGAGCAAGCCATCACGCTCGCCAAGGAAGTGCAAGATGACGACGACGCCTCGGTGGCTCAGAAGGCATGGGCGCACCTCGTCCAGGCAGCGCTCGCATACCGCAAGGGGGCGATTGGGGCGGCGTACGAGCACGCGCGCAAGGCAGCCGAGCCTGAGCTTCGCGTCGACGAGATTCTGGTGCTCGATACGGCGCAGCTCTTTCTCGCGCTCGGACGCACGGGAGATGCCAAACGGCTGTTGACACGATTGTCGAGCGGGCCCTCGGCGGATCTATTCACTCGAACCCACGTGATCGCGTGGTGGTACGCCCAGACGGGGGACATGCGGGCCGGGCTGGCCACGCTCGAAGGCGCGGGTTTCGGCCCTGAAAAAGAGGCTGAGCGAGGGTTTCGAGCCTTGGTCCTGGGCGAGCTGCTCGCGAGCTCGCGTCGCTCCTCCGACCGCGAGCGAGCCAAGGCGCTCTATCGCCAGTCGGCGACCGATTCCGAGTGGGGCGTGGCGGCCTCCGAAGCGATTGCCACGATGCTCATCGAGGAAGGCAGCACCGAGCAAGCGCTGGCCGCGCTCACCGAGGGGCTCGCCGCGCATCCCAATCACCTGACGCTGGTCGATACGGCGGCGCAGGCGTACATCGGCGAGCAACGGATCGACGATGCGGAAGCGGTGACCTCGGCTGCCCTCGCAGCCTTCGAGGGCGAAGGTTGGGCGCATGGAAGCCACGCGCGCGTGCTCCTCGCCAAGGGTCGGCTCGGCGAGGCGCTGGCTGCGCTCGACCGCGCCGTCGAGCTCAGCCCGGAGGATGCGAGGCTCCACGCGCTTCGTGGGGACGCGGCGCACGCGGTCGGCTCGGTGGAGTCCGCCAAGGCAAGCTACGAAAAGGCGCTTGCGCTCGATCCCGGGGAGCCCCGCGCGCTTTCCGGTTTCGTGGCCCTGTTGATCGACATCGGCGACTTCGCGCGCGCCGAGAAGATCATCGAGCAAATGGATGAAGCGAAGGTTTACGACCTTCGCGCCGACCAGCAGCGTGTTCGGTTCCTGGTGCGCACTGGAGCTGGGCAAAGCGGGGTCACGACGATGCGCAACGCGGTGGGACGCCACAACCGCAACGCGGAGCTTCGGCTCGCAGGGGCGCGCGTCTACATGCAGGCGGAGGACTATCGCCGGGCGGGCATGTACTTCCAGAAGGCCAAGCGGGACGGCGCCGACATGCGGCTCGCGGAGACGGGTCTCGCCCTCACGCAGATCTTGAGCCGCCGCAAGCTCGGCGCCGAGAAGTCACTCGAGCGCGCCAACGAGGCAACCGACGCCGAGGGCAACGCCCTGCCCGCCACCACCCAGGTGCAGGTTTGGGAGCTCATCGTCAAAGCGCGCGTTGCGCTCGCCGATGACAAGCGCGGCTTGGCCGTTCGCTATGCACACGACGCCGAAGGGCTTCTGCCCGAGGATCCCGATGTGTTCCTGCTCCAAGCCGACATCGAAGAAGACCGCGAGCGTTCTCCCGAGGAAGCCCTTCGCAAGGCCGCCAACGCGCCGATTCCGATGCCGGAGGCGGCCGGGCGCCTCGCGACCCTGCTCGGCCCGACGGAGGAAGGCTGCGAGATGGCGGCGCGATATTTGAAGGCGAACCGCAGCACCCGGCTTGCGAGCCGTGTGCGCGACGTCTACCGGCAGTGCAAGTGAGCTGCCGTGTTCATTCGGACTCGGCCAAGAGCTTCGAGACCCGTTCGACCGCATCGATGTAGTCGCTGACCATCTCCTCGACGACCTGGCGCGCGGGCTTTCGGGTCTTCATCTGACCGACGACCTGGCCGACCGGGGTCCCCAATAGCGCGGCCGAGCCTTCGGCGCCGCTCTGGGCGAAGCGGGTGATTCGCTGCGTCGCCTCGGCGGTGGCCATGAACTGAAGCGGCATCGGCAGGTAGCCGGGGCACTCCGGGTCTTCTTCCCATGCGCGGGTATATTCGGTCTTGAGCTGACGGGCGGGCTTGCCGCTGATGCAGCGCGACCGCACCGTTTCGGTCGAATCGGCGACGAGCAGCTTGTCGATGAGCGCGGGAATCGAATCGGACTCCTCGGTCGTGAGCCAAATCGAGCCCGTCCAGACGCCTGCAGCTCCCATGATCATGGCGGCGGCCATTTGGCGGCCCGAGCCGATACCGCCGGCGGCAAGCACCGGCGTGGGAGCGACCGCATCGACGACCTGCGGCAAGAGGACCATCGACCCGATCTCCCCGGTGTGGCCGCCCGCCTCGTAGCCGGAAGCAATGACGATGTCGACTCCTGCATTCTTTTGCTTGATCGCTTGCGCCACGGTGCCGCACAGCGCGGCGACCATCACGCCCCGGTCGTGGGCCTGACTGATGATGTCCTCGGGAGGCGGCCCGAGCGCGTTGGCGATCAGCGCAATCGGATGCTTCATGGCGACCTCGAAATGCGCGCGGCCGCCAGATGCGGACCAGCCGAGCAGGCCGTCGATCTGTTGCACGTCGTCTGGAAGCGGAGGCACGCCGTGCCGGTCGAGCAGGTCGTTGATCCACTTGCGGTGCGCAGGCGTGATCATCTGCTCGAGCTGATCCTTGGTGATGTCGCCCTGGTCCTTGCCGATGTACTTGGCGGGGATGACGGTGTCGACGCCGTAAGGCTTGCCGTCGACGTGCTCGTCGATCCATTTGAGCTCGAGCTCGAGCTGCTCGGGGCTGTACGCCACCGCCCCCAATACCCCGAGGCCGCCGGCCCTGCTCACCGCCGCAACCACGTCGCGACAATGGCTGAACGCAAAAATCGGAAACTCGATCCCCAAGCGCTTACAGATCTCGGTCTTCATGCCACCACCTAAAAATAGAACGTGTTCTATTTTGGCGGAGGGTGCACTTGCGGTCAATCGAAAAAGCGACCCGCGGCGGCCTGGCTCGATGGAGTCTATTGCACGCTGGGATCGACCAGGTCGTCCCAGGCGGCCGTGCCCTCGATCATCGCCGTGAGCCAATCGAGCACGGTGACGCCGTCGATCTCCGTGTCGAGGCTGCCGAGCTCGACTCCCGGATCGCCGCCCTCGGAGGTCTCGCGGAGCAAGGTGCCGAAGGCGCCCCCGCTCACGCCCGTCAACAGGATTCGGCTCGGGCTCGGAAACTCCGTGACGGCAATGTCGAGGGCTGCGGTCAGGTTCTGTAGGCCGCGTTGATAACCCATGCTCGGGGCGCCGGCTCCGCTGAGCAGGCTTCCCCGCAACATCCGATCGACGTCTCCTGCGAAGAGCGACCCGTCGCAGTACGGCAAATACACCACATCCCAATCGGCAACCGGATTCCCGGCGAGATCTGGATTCAAGATGCCGCTCGCAGAAATCGAGCTCTTCTCCTCGACCGCGGTGCGCTCCGAAGGTCAACGGTGGTAGCCTCGGCTCTGCATGCTGAGCAAGCGAGATCGGGTCTGGTTTGGTCTGAGCGCCTTGCTTCCGCTGGTCGTCTGGGGCCTCGGCTGGCTCGGCCCCGCCGAGCTCATGGGCGATGACATCGTCTTGATCGTGGACAATCAGGCGACCTGGGCGTCGGCGTGGACACAGGACTCCTATCGGGCAGCGGGTGTCGAGGACGTGCCTCCGGTGGTCTACCGGCCGGTGGGTATCGCGCTGCTGGCCACGCTCAAGGGATGGCTCGGGACGACGTCGCCCATCCCCTACCGCGTGCTCGCCGTCGCGCTCCATGCCCTCAATACCGTCCTGCTAGCCTTCTGGCTCTCCGGCCTCGGCCTCAGCGTGGTGCGCTCGCTGATCGCGGCGTCGCTTTGGAGCGTCATGCCCATTCACGCCGAGGCGATCTATTGGGCGTCGGGATTGCTCGACGTGATGGGAAGCAGCGCGTTGTTGGCGGCCTTGGTGCTCGCGACGCGACACTCCGTTGCGGCAAGGCTCGGCGCAGTCGGAGCTTGGGTGCTGGCGCTGCTGCTGAAGGAGACCTTGCTCTTCGGCTCGATCGCCTTGCTGTTCACGATGGCTTACTCGCCTGCAGAGCCCGAGGAGGCCGACCACCATGCCGCGAGGCCGCCTCTCGGCGCGCCTGCCCTGGTCGGCGCGCTCGCCCTCGCCGCCTGGTGGACCGCGCGATCGTTGGCCGGCGTGGAAATTCCGGAAAGCGTGCCTCTTCATTGGACCGCCCTCGCGGCTTCTTTCGGGGAAGCCATCGTCCGGTCGGTCGGCCTCGGCGATGCCTTTCGAGCAGGCGGCGCACCGCTTCACGGCCTGACGCTCGTCGCCGGCATCGCGCTCGGTGCCACCGCCTGGTATGCGTGGCAGGCTGCGCGACATCCGGCGCGCGTCATGCTCCCCGCGCTCTCACTGAGCACCATCGCCGCAGCGCAAGTGCTCTTCGGTCAAAGCGAGGTGGGTTTCCTCGTCGATCCCGATCGCTATTTCTACTTGGCGGTAAGCTTCATTCCGGTCACCGCCGTCTGCGCCTGGAATCCGCCTGCCGAGCGCTCGACCCCCGCGGCCGTCGTTGCAACGGTGATTGTGTCGGCATTGATCGCGGTCTGGTCGTGGAGCGCAGTCGAGGCGC
Source organism: Myxococcales bacterium SG8_38 (assembly GCA_001303415.1). Classification (GTDB taxonomy): domain Bacteria; phylum Myxococcota_A; class Polyangia; order Polyangiales; family Houyiibacteriaceae; genus SG8-38. The sequence goes on along the minus strand of LJTN01000022.1, from coordinate 46,066 downwards.
GCTCCGACTATGAAAGCTTCGAGGCCATGCTGACGCGGGAGATCCGCATCGGCCGAGCGTCGGCGGAGGTGTACTTCTTGCGCGGCGTCGAGCGAATGAAGCACGAAGTTCCGTGCGCCGCGGAGATGGATTTCCGGTTTTCCTTCGCGATGGCAGTCGATCCCGAAAAACGCGAACGAGCCAGGAAGCTTGGCATCGACGCGCTCCAAGCCTGCTCGGATGCCAAAGCCGAGGGCGTCAAATCGAGGCACGACGCGCCCTGACGACAGTCACGCCAAGGCGCTGGGAGCCGGCAAAACGCCGTCGATCTCGAACACGCTCCGAGCAAAGCTCGTCCGTTCACGCAATACGGCGGGCCCCGGCCGCATCTCGACACGGGTGCGCGTCGCCGTGCAGATCCACTGCTCCGCATTGAGGGGCCTTTTCGTCGTGAATACGGGCTCGAACAAGCCGACGTTCACACCGCTGCGCGGGTCGCGCGCCGACACGAACCAAAAGCCCGCAACACCTGCCTCGCGCATCGCCGCGCCGAGCGGCTGCGAATCGCCATAGCTGACCGGTGAAGAGATCCGCGCGCGAAACGCATCGAAGGGTGGGCTCGTGAGGTCAGCGCCCTTCTTCGTCGAGATGCGCACCTGAAACACGGTCAGGGGCCGCATCAACGGGGTGATGTCCGCCTCCGTGCCCTCCAAGAACAACAATACGTAGTACGCCTTTTCGGCGAACACGGTCGAATGCGTCTCGGCCGCGTAGAAAATGCCGCGTTCGCGCCGGGTGCCGAAGCGGGATCCGTACCGGAGCGGGGGATGCCGAAAAGGCGTCGCCAATAGATAGTGCAGGCCGACGAAGCGGCGGCCCTTCGGCCATGGCGGCTTGGCCGAGTCGATCAACGCTTCGAGCGTCTCTTGCTCGTCGTCCGAATCGACCAGCTTGCGGGTCGAAGCCACGTGCTGCGATTCGACGGCGCGCCATGGGGTGCCGCCGATCCGTACGAGCTCAAATCGTTCCGCGCATTGCGTCCAGATATTCGGCGACATCGACCAGCCCCTCGATCTTCTTCATGCGCCGAAGCGGAGCTCCTCCCAGATGATGGTTGTTTGCGTGCAACCAGGCCTTGGCGTGCGCCTCGTTGCCCCCTACCAGCGCATCGAGGCTCCGGAAGACACGCAGAAACAACAGCGCGAGCTCGCCTTCCTTGCTGCCCAGGGGAATCGGATCGCGCTTGCGGTTTCGGATGCGCGACAACGTCGACTCGCTGGTTCCGATGATCTCCGCGAGCTCAGCCGAGGAGAGCCCCAATGACTCGGCGGCGCGAAACAGCGCCTTGCTCACCACATCGGCTGCGTCGGGCGTGGTCTTGGCGGCTGCCACGGACATGCCAGACTCCTTTCAATTGCAAGAATAGGACTGAAATCTTGCTATTGCAACAAGGTCGCCGGCCATTGAAGCGAAAACGTCTTTGATTGCAAGCAGTTACCAGGCGAGACCGGGCCGCCCCAGCGACGTGCGCTCTTCGGAAGGATCGAGGCGGTCATCGTGTCGAGCGGTTGCTCGGCCCACGCCAGGAGAGATTCGCCGCTCTCGGCCGCCAACACGAAGACCTCGTCCTCGACCGCGATCGCCGACCACGCGCCTGGCGAGACATCGCCGTTGACCTCGTTTTCGAGAAGGAGCGCGCTCAGCGGATGGTCGAGCTGCACGCGCCAGACCGCGACCACGTCCGCGCCGTTTTCGTAGATTGCAAGCACGTCCCCGCGCCAGCCGAGCGCCACGGGCCAGGCGACCTCGTCAGAAAGGCCCCGCCGGCGAAGAAAGCCGTATACGTACCAGGCGCCAAAGCGGTTCTCGACGTCGAGCGCATAGCCCCCGACCGGAGCGGGATGTGCCGCCGCGGGAAAATCGAGCGCAGGGGCCGCGGCATCATAGCCCGCCATGACCTCGAGCGACGCCGCCGGCGGCGACTCGAAGGCAGCCGCCCGTCCCGCAAGCCCGCCGGACAAGGTAGCCGAGGTCATGAAACGAAAACCATACGAATACGGAAAGCCCGATGCCGAATCGATGAGCGCGATCCCAGTGTCTGCCGCGACCTCCCTCTCAGCGCGGGTTCGCTCTTGGTGCATTTCCTCCCAGTCGATCTCGTCGGGAGGGTAGCCGAGCTTGTCGTACGCCCAGGCGAACGAGCTGTGCATCGCATCGCCTTCGATCACGCTTCGGACCGCGATGACGCCGTCTTCGGTGTCGGCGGAGGCGGTCACGGCATTGAGGCCGAACTGGTTGTCTTGAATGGCATGCACCAGCTCGTGCGCCAGCAGCGTCTGCGCGTTTATCTCGTCGTAGTCACGATCGATGACCGTGATCGATCGGCTGTTGCGGCTGTAATAGGCCGCGATCTGCGTGATGAAGTATTCGGCCTGCGCAGCCGCGAGACTATCCGACTGCTCGGGAATGAAGCCGAGAAGCCGAAGCCCGCGGGAGGCGGCGTCCTCGCCGGTCAAGTCTTCGAGATTGAGGCTGCGCCGCACCTCCTGCTCGTGTTCCTCGACCGAGATCGTCCGAATGAACGGCCGCGGAACATCCTCCGCGCCGAGCATGGCGGCCACCGAATCATAGATCGTCCCCTGGCAATCGCTGCGCGCGATGTCGCAGTAGAGCTCGTAGGGGAGATCGGTTCGAACGACCGCTGGGGGCGCCTCGGCGCCGGAGTCGTCACCACAGCCAACCACGGCGACGAGCGCCAGGCAGAGAAAGAAAGAACGCCCCATTCATCCAATATGGGGCTAAAAGACCCCGCGAGCCAAAACTCACGCAAAAGGCACGGATCTCTGCCAATGTGCTCCGGGCTCACCTCAGAATCTGGTGATGCCCCTGGCCGTGTACTCTTTGATGAGGGAGGGCTGCAAGACCGGTACGACATCTTGCGCTTCGAGGTCGGGCAGGCAGTTGCCGATACCGTATTGCGGATCGTCGAGCGTCTGCGCCGTGACGATGTAGAGGCCCGTCGGCGAGGGCTCGAGCGCGCGAGCCTCGACTCCGAGGCTGTCGCGAAGCCCTCGAACCAGTTGGTCGATGGCATCCGAGAGGTTCTGTTCGCCGGCGGTACGGATGCCCTTCTTGAGGCTCTCTTTGAAAGCCGGGATGAACTTGTTGTTGCAACTGGGCTTGAACACGGAATAGCCCTCCATCGCGACCCGAACGTCGGGATCGATCCGAAAGCGCCCCCGCCCGTCCGAATCGAGGTCGATGGCGCCACAGTAGAACACGGACACAGGACGCGCTTTGCAGTCGCCGATCCCGAACAGGCTCGTGAAGCCGCTCAGAATGGCTTGATCCCAGCGATACCAGGCATCGGGGCGTTCTCGGATGTCATTGCTCGCCGTGAAATAGTTGCGCAGGCAGATGTGTATCTCGTTGTCGCCCTGCGAGCCCCGCGCGCCGCTGCCCGCCGAGACGTGAAACTCCGGGCTCACGTCCGTACGCTGGACGACATTGGTGAGCGCGTCCATGTAGAGAAACGCATCGAGCATGAGATTCGTGCTCGGCTCGGCATGCTCGATGATCCCGTCGAGCATGACCTCGGCGAAGCCGCGCTGCTCCGTTTGCAGGCCGATGAAGAGAGACCAAAAGTCGTTTGGCATGCGATCCTCCCATTGCCATGGAAAGAAGATCGAGCATGCCCCGATGTCGATCGAAACGTTTTCGCTTTCGGAAGTGACGAGTGCTCGGCCCCCGGGCACGTACTGCCGTTCCCGCCAGGTGGAAGTCGGCCCGTTCTCGGCAGGAGGGTGCCAACGGTCGAGGTCGGGGGATGAGATGCTGCCGCTCACGAGACGGCTCCACGAATCACCCTTCCACGCATAGGTGGCGCCTGGCGTCGGGTACTCGTGCGAAAGCACGCCGTCGGTCTGCGTGCGACTCAGTGCCACGCGATCCACCGGATCGGTTGCGTTTGGAAACACGAGCTTTTCCAGCGCGCGCTCGCCGCAGTGCTTACGCCCCATCCTCTGCAGATAGCTCTCGGTGCAGACGTGAAACTTGCCCTGCTCGCGTTTGGATGCGTTCAGATAGCCCTTTTCGTCGCCCGCCTGCAGCAGGGCCACGCATCCTTCGCTGCCATCCGGCTTGTTGCAGTGCCAAACGCGCGTGGGTAGCACCTGCTTGTACGTGAACGCGCCTGCGGGCGAGACGTGAATCACTTCCCACTCGTTTGCGTTCGTATAGGCCTTGAGCCAGCCCTCCCCTTCGAGCCCCTTGGTGCGAATGGTGACCGGCGACAAGATGTGCGGAACGATGATGTAGCCGTCTTTGGGCTCGGCGAGCTCGCGACAACCCACGAGCACCAAGATCGAAGCGGCCAGAGCCGCCCCGAGAGTCGCTCGACTCGCCAGCATGTTCTTCATGGCTCCTTTCGCGACCGCAACCACTTCGGCGGCACCACCTCGGTCGATACAGCAAGGTATCCGCGATTACAAACTCGATGTGCCCCTCGGGCCGTGGACGGTTGCCGATCGAGGTCTGCGGCTCACCCCATGGGATGACGAATCGCTCCAATGTGCCCACGTGGCCGCCGAAAGGCCGAGCTACCCTCCGCCATTCACCAGCTCGCCGAGCTTTGGGAGCAACGAGGAGTGCAGTGGATCATGACGGGGATCGTTGCTGCTCATGGCGCGCAGGATTCCATTGCGGTCGATGAGGTGGAAGCCTGGGATCAAGCGGCGCGTCTCGGGGCTGATGAAGCGCTGGTCGCCCACCAGCACGACCTGGTTCTTGGCCCGGTCGAAACCAAAGTGCTGCGCCCATGCGCGGACGTCTTCCTCGCGCGGCGGGCTTTGCCCGTCCATGCCGTAGAGCACGAGCTGCACGAACACGATGTCCGGGTGATCGAGCGAGAGCTTGGCGTACCCGTTGACGTAGCGTTCGATCGAAGACAGGTTCGGTTGTGGCGCGATGCCCCGAAAGCGCGGCTTGCCCGGTTCGTTGCCTCCCGAAAACGCGTGACAGGCGCGGCAGGTGAGCCCCACCACCTCGATCAGCACGACCTTGCCGAGAAAGTCACCGAGCGCCGTCACCTGCCCCGTTTGATCCTTGAGCACGATGTTCGGATAGAGCTGTCCGACGGCCGGAGGCCAACCGCGAAGCGGAGCATCCGGATTGTACGCGGCGGCGCGTTTTTCGCGCGGGGCGCTCGATGCCACGGTCGACGCCACGCTCGGGTCATCGGCGCGGGGACCCGGCGGAGAGACGTCCCGCTTCGGTTGGAGCGCGCCCGGGTCCATCTGCTTCAACGCCGCGATGGGATCCATTTCAATCTCGCGAGCCCAGTCCTTGGTCTCCGGAGGCGGCGGCGCTTGAAACTTCGAAGCCACCCAATCGGCATCGATAACCTCCGGCGTGGCCGGCTCGGCGGAATCGGCCGTTTCGATTGAGCCCGTCGTCGGTGCCTCGCCGGAATCATCCGACGCGCCCCGCTTGCAGCCAGCCAGGGTGAGCGTGAGTACGAAGGCGACCAGAGCGAGCTTCGCAAGCTGATACGTCATGATTGCAGGATACCAGGACCGGCTTGAACGCAGAATTCCTAAGCTCGTGCGCGGTGCAGCTCGATTCCGCAGATGCTTGCGTAGCGTTCGAAGTCGGCATCGAGCGTGAAGACTGGCGCGCGGTGCTCGTCCGCAAGCGCACAGATCAGAAAGTCGATGTGAGATCCTTGGACGCCGCGTGAACGGCAGCGATTGTAGAATCGAGCGGCTCGAACGTGCGTGAGGGACGCGGCGGGCAAGTCTTCGAAAGCCGCCAACTTGTTGCGCAGCCTGTCAAGCTGCGCGGGGGATGGGATGCCACTCAGCACCTCCTGACGGATGCAGCCGGCCATGCACGCGCGAGCCTCGTCGATGAGCGCAGACAGCTCCGCCACGACCTTCTGCTGGAGCGCGCTCAATCGACCCGTGGCTTCACGACGAAGCGCAAGAGACCATACGGAGGTATCGACCAGCACGTTCAACGCTTGCGGCCTCGCTTGTGGTCGTAGCTCTCGTCGTAGTCGATCGTGCCGAACAGCCTTCGAAGCTCGAGCTGCTTTCGCCGCCGCACGTACTCCTCCAACGCGGCCGTCACCGCAGCCTTCTTCGTGCGGTGCCCACCGAGCTTCTGCGCCTCTGCAATGAGGTTGTCGTCGAGGGCCAAATTGGTCGCCATAATCATATTGTTACACGTGTCTATGTGTGATGTCATGTGTAAGTCGCAGCCACAACCCGGTTGTCGGGCTCGAGCGCCGTCGGTTTCTGCGAAAGAGAGTCAGGGCGGGAGCCGCGCCACATGACGGACGGTCGGTTGGGGAAGAATTCCGGCCAAGAAACCGGCGAAACCCGGTAGGGTGTCCGTCCGCTTCGAGCGGACGCAACGGCCGACGCGAAGCGTCGATAATCAGTGCAACGACATGTTCTCATTCCTGCAAACCCACCTGGCTTGCATGCATCCCGCTGTGTCTTGCCGCGCGAGGGTGTTGCTGGCCGTGGGCTCGTTGCTCTGCATCTTCGGTTGTGGTGAGCTGACTTGTCCGGAGCCGTTGAGCGTAGTCGAGGGGACTTGCCAGAAGCTCGATCCGGAACCCGAAGGCGAGCCGAAGCCTGTTGACGATCCCCCGTCGAATGACGAGGCGTATCCCGACGTCGAGCGGTGCGATGGCATCGACAACGACGGGGACGACGCGATCGATGAAAACTGGCCGTCGCTTGGCGAGCCTTGCGGCGATGAGGCGGGTGTGGGCGTATGCGTCGCGGGGGTGTACGCGTGCGCGCCCCATGGACGCGGCCTCGTGTGCGACGGGGCGGTCCTGCCAAGCGTCGAGCTGTGCGACGGCAGGGACAACGACTGCGACGGCGTCATCGACGAGGGTGTGTTGTCGGTCAAGGGCGAGGTGTTTTTCGAGCATGCAACCGTCGCATCTGTCGAGGGTGGTTTCCTGGTCGCGCGAATCGTCTCAGACCAGGTGCGCGTCGAGACGTACGACGCGCTTGGCAACAGGACAGGTCATCACGACGACATCGACAAGCCTTTCGGAGAGGTCGCATTCATGGAGTCAGACGCCTCGGCCACGCGGGTGCTGGTGACGCTCGGCAAGCTTGCGTTCCACGTTCTCGAGGTGGACGTCGATTCGCGCCTGGTGCCGATCATCGTCGAAGCGCGCGAGCTCCACGCGGCTTGGCGGCAGGGCATCGATTTGGGCGTCTACAATCCGCCCTACCACCCGCGCGTGATAGCCTTGCCGTCGCGCTTCATCGGGTATCAGGACCTGCTCACGTTCGCATTGAGCCCGCTCGATGATGCGGGCCTTTCGGGCCTAGGCGAAGAGCCGACCCCCGTTTCCATCCAGGCCTATACACCCTTCGATGCGGCAGGCCCTTTCGTGCTCTGGGAGCAGGCCGACAATCTTCGGGCAGGCTGGGTTTTCGACGATGGAATGCTGGCGCTCGACATCGACGTGGGGCGAGGGCACACGCCGTCGATCAGCATCCGCGACGGCGGCCCTGGCATCGCATATCTGAACGATGGCGCGCTGCATCTGAGCGAGCTTGGCGGGCTGAGCCTGCAATGCGATGAAGGTCGGTTCTGTCAGGCGAAGCTCCAGGCAACCGAGCTGGCTGCCAAGCAGGACGGGCCGACTGCCCTCGCCTACGACGACGCGACCGATACCTGGTTCGTCGCCGCAGGCCGCGAGCTGGCGGTCGTGGGGCGGAGCGACGACATGCCGGTCATCAAGGAGGCCAAGGTGCTCGATGCGCTTGGCGTCCCACCTACTCGGCTCGATGTCGCGGTGAGCGATGGCACGGCAGCGGTCCTCCAAGCGTCGGCGAGCGGGGGCTCCGCCCTCACCTTCCTGGGGTGCTTCTAGGGGTGGCATGCGGTGGCTCGCTTGGGTATTGGCCGCAGTGCTGGCGGCAGTCACCGGCTCCTCGCTAGCCCGGGCGCAGGCCGACCGCCCCCCGAGCCTGCCCTCGGACGCGGCGCGCTGGTTGGTGCTGCCGGTGCTCGTCGCAAGCGATGACGTCGATGCCATGCGCGTCGAGGCGCTTCATGCGCAAGCCGAGGCTCTCCGGTACGAGCTCAGCGTGCGGGGCGAATCGGTGTGGCGCGCGGATCGCGCCTCGGAGCGCTTCGAGGTGGTCGGGTCGGCGCCGGCGCCGGAGGTGAGCCAGAGCGACATCGATCGATGGGTCGAGCACTCGCGTGCGGCGGTGCGATACCTGGCGCGAGCAGATTACAAGGCTGCAAGGCGCGAGCTCAAAGCGGCGCAGCAGCTAGCCGATCGGGCCGCCGCCGAGCTCAACCGCGAAGCGGCCCGGGCTCAACAGGTGCTCGACACCTGCTTGTTCATGGTCCGCGCGTATGTCGAGACGAAGAACCACGCCGAAGCCCGGCGGCAGGCCCGTGAGTGCAGGCAGCTCGTGCCCCGGGTCGAGCCGAGCGCGTTTCGTCATACGCCGGAGGTACGCGAGCTTCTGGCGGAGGTCGACGCCGAGATGGCCGCGGAGGCCCCGGGCAACCTGCGGGTGACGAGCGAGCCGGCGGATTGCTTGGTGCGCATCAACGGCGTCGAGTTCGGACGTACGCCGTTGACGGGCGTCGAGCTTCCAGTGGGCACATACCGGCTGCAGGTGGAGTGCGACGAGGGTCAGCGAGGGCGTATCCACCGCGTCGCCATCGAAAGCGGCGCGAACACGTTTGCTTTCGACGCGGCGCTCGGGCGCGCGGTGCGAACGCGGCCCGTTCTGCACCTGCAATACGCGTCACGAGCCGCATGGGGCTCGCGGATGGATCATGCGGCGACGGTGGCGAGCATCCTCGGCGGCGCGAAGGTGCTCGCGGTGACGGCCGTGGGACCGCAAGAGGTCCGCGTCGACCTCCGCGCAGAGGGTCATGAGGCCGCGTCGGTGTGGCTTGCCGCTCGAGATGGGCAGCTCGCCGCCGACGAGGTGCGCCGCGGGATCAACGCGTTGTTCGAAGGGCGGTCCGTCGATTTCACCGGGCCGCATCCGATGGCCCGTGTGAGCTGGCGTGTCGACGGCCAGGCGCTCGAGGCCGAGGTCGCTACCCCCGCGACGGCGGCGGTAGGCCCAAGCGAGTCGGGGGAGCCACACCCGCGGGAAATGCCGCGTCGTGGAACGCCGCGGCCGCGTGAGCACCGGATCGCAGGCTGGTCCCTCTTTGGCCTCGGGGTCGCGAGCATTGGCACGAGCGTCGGATTGCACGTCTGGCGCGGGGACCTCGGCGACCGGTTCATCGAGGCGCCGTCAAGCCTGAGCGCGGCGCAACGGTGGAGCGACGCGCGCATCGGCGTCTGGACGACCGCGGCGTTCGGTGGCGCGGCGGCAAGCGGGGCCATGCCGCTGTTGCTGCCCGACTACGAGCGGCCGCCCTGGTGGGCCTGGACGCTCGGCGCCCTCGGGCTCGGGCTGACGGGCTACGCGATCTACGAAGGCGTTACCCTCGCGGGCTGCCCCGAGCCGTTCATCGCCGACGAGGCGGCGGTGCAGTCGTGCGTGCGTCGGGGCCAGGGCACCGGACGTCTCTCGCTCGGTCTCGCGGGGGCGGCACCGCTCCTCACCGTGCCGCTGGTGTACCTGTTCCGCCCCCTGCGGGCGACGCCGTCGGTTTCGGTGACTAGACAGAGCGCGGTGGTTCAGGTGGGCAAGGCGTTTTGATGGGCGCACGGGGGGACTGGCTGGGCGTGGCTGCGTGGGTTCTGCTGACGGCAGCCCCGGCGTCGGCCTCAGCGGGTTCGGTGTTGCTTGCGCCTCTGCAGGGCAGCGATGCGCTCGGTGCTTCGCATGCCGAGCCGGTCGCGAATGCCGTGCGGCGGGCGCTGGGGTCGCGGGGGCATTTGGTTGCCGACGGGGAAGAGCTATGGGGCCAAGCGGTCGTCGATTTCTGGTCGCGACAACGCGGCGGGGCCGAGCTCACGTTGACGCTGGTTCAGCGATCGGGGCGCAACCTCAATGTGAGCACGGCGCTTGGCACCGACGCGTCACAAGCCGCGACCGCGCTCGTCGACATGCTCTTGATGCGGCAGGCAGCATCGTCGGTGGGGCCGGATAGGTCCGACGCCGCGGCCTCCGAGGCGGCGCATCCCCACGCTTGGAAGGCGGGCCCCATCGTGTTGATCGCAGCGGGCTCGGCGGCGTTCGTCGCGATCGGGGTGGCGGCAGGCGTCCAAGACGACGGCCAACAGCTCGACGGCGCCGCGGTGGGGGCATGGTCGGCCGTCGGCGCGGCGGCCGTCGCTGGCGGCATCGCGTGGTGGGTCGTCGGCAAGAAGCGGCGGCGCCCAGAGAATTCGCAGCACGACGCCCGAGGCGCTACCGTCGGCTTCCAACCCGCTCGGATTGACTTGAGGCTCCGGTTTTGAAAGAGGAAAGACAGATGAGAGGGGTCGCTTGCTTCCTTGGGGTCTTGGCGCTGTCGGCGGGCTGCGTCCTCGAGGACAAGCCGATCGACCCGGACCTCGATGGTGGCGTGGAAGCGGGGCCATGTGGCGTGTGCCCTGCAAGCAAGCCCATCTGCAACGAAGAGATGGAATGCGTCGAGTGCACGCAGGGCGAGGACGCCTACTGCACCGAGCGAATGCTCGTCTGCAATACCGAGACATTCGAGTGCGTGGCCTGCCTCACCGATGCGCAATGCACCACCGCTTCTGCCGCGCGCTGCGATGGCGAGAGGTTCGAGTGCACCGAGTGCGACGACAACGCCCAGTGCAGCGGCATCGACCAGCTCCCCAGCAATGCCAACGTCTGCGACGAAGGCCTGTGCGTAGACTGTACGCCGGTCTTCGAAGCCGACACCTGCCCCGAAGGCAAGAGCTGTGACCCGCGCACGCGCCAGTGCACCAGTACCGACGTCGGAAGCCTCGACGTCTGCGAAGCATGCGTCGCCGACAGCGAATGCGGCCTCGACGGCGCCCCGTCGGAGGAGCACCGCTGCGTGCCGATGTTCTACAAGGGCGAGCCCTTTCCCGAGGACGAGCAGACGGGGTTTTGCTTGAAGACCTTCGCGCCGGGCGAATGCGCCCAGCCCTACGCCATCAGAATATCGGATCGTGAAAGCCTCTCAGATCCGGAACTAGGCGCTTACTGCGGAATAGTCGAGGCTCTCGCGACCTGCCCGACCGTCCGTGCACTCGATGGAAATGATACGTGTCCCAGCGGCGAAGACACGGACTGTCCGCTATACGGGCTCTGTCGCAGTGTGGGAGGACTTCCCCTCCGATGCACCTACCGATGTACCGATGAAACGCAGTGCGACCAAGCGCCTAACCCCGGCTCCACCTGCGGCTCTTCGGGCTCGGGAAACGAAGACTACTGCGGCGGTTGACCGTAGCTTCAGATCATGCGCCGGTTGATTCCCGAAGCCAGGCGTGGAACTGCTCAAGAACTCCAGCCAGGTTTTCGGTTCTTGAGATCGCTTCGCTACCACCCGCATGCGACGTCCGCCTAAACCATTGTTCAGCTTCGAGGATGCGTTCGGGCTCAAGCGCTCCATAAAATCATCGTCCCGCCCGTTCTATGTGAATTTCTCCGCTAGACCCTGATCAAATTAACACCTGGAGAGCGCTGAAACTTGAGTATGATGCCCCGTCAGCCAAAACTTAGGAGCAAAGAGAGAAGCACGATGCCACCCGTTTTCCCGTCCGATTCTAGTCAGCCCCCACCCCCGAGTCGTAGCGAAGCCAGTGCTGTGCACTCGGATCTTCAGGGGGCCATCGCTCGCCACCGGTACCGACCCGAACGAATCCACAGCGAAAGCCTGAATCTCCCGCTAAAATGTAGCTTCGTCGTCGATGGCGAACCAAATGTACGAACTGGCCGCGTTCTTGATCTTTCGCCGACCGGATTCGCTCTTCGGCTTGAGGATGAGGAATTTCAGGCTGCCCAGGGAGCCATCCTCACTTCTTTGAGCCTCAAGCACGGGGAGACGGTCTTCTTCTCGGGTGTAGGTCGGATCGTCTACCAAACCGCCGAACCAAACTCTCGCATCGGAATCCGCGTGCTGAGCGGCCTGCTCGATCTACAGCAACTGGGGCTCAGGGATGCGATGGCAAAAGACGGACTCGACAAGCGGCTCAAAACTGTGCAGCTGCAGTTTGAGCGGCTAAGTCCGGCATGGCGCGCCGCAGTTGGAGATCTCGCCAACCTTCTCTTGACGGCGCGAAGCTTTCTCCAAGATCTGGAAACTACCAAGGCCAGCGCAAACACTCCTACAACCTCGGTCAAAGATGAGATCTTGCGTGACCTGGCCAGGGGCTGGTCTCCACTCCATCTCCAAAAAATCACCGAGTTGACCTCATTGTCCCACGCTTTGGACGAAGAGCAGATGGAACTCGGTCGGATCTATGCAGAACAGCAATTGGTGCCTCTGTATTATCCCGGCTCCCTCTACCGGAGGGCGATTACGAAGCCAAGAGGCTACGCTGGCGACTACAAGATCATGTTGATCTACAACCAGCACGAGCCCAACGGCGACACTTTGTACGAACGGTTCCTCGACATCGTCGGCAAGAAGCACACGCTCAGTCGCACCGTTGTGGCACGCCAGAAGACGGCAGCCGACGAAATCCGACGCGCAGTTGGTAGCGGAGCCAACAAGATCGTGTCGCTCGCCAGTGGGCCCGCTATCGAAATTGGTTGGGTTCTGCGAGAAGCTGAACCACCCGACCAAGAGGTGACGTTCGTCTTGATCGACCAGGACGAAGGGGCTCTAGCCTATAGTTACGACGCCTTACACCGTGAGCTTCTGGCGTCCAAGTGGGATACGGCTCGAACCCACATTGAAGGCATTCACCTCTCCGTAAAGCAACTCCTCAAGCCCAGCGACGCCCAGGAGGAGCAAATTGGGCGGCAAGCGCTCGCCGGCGCTGATATGGTGTATTCGATGGGGTTGTTCGACTATCTGCCAAGTTTGGTTGCGCAGCGGCTCTTGATGTTCCTCTATCGACATTTGGAGCCCGGAGGAACCCTTTTCGTCGGTAATCTAGATTCGGAACCGAACACTACTTGGCTCATGGACTTCGTGCTTGCCTGGCATCTTGTTTGGCGAACCGAAAGCGATTTGCTGCGCCTGTCAGACGAGCTCGAGCCTCGGCCCGAATCAGCGAGTGTCAAGAAAGACTCGACGCAGCGTTGCCTGTTTCTGAGGGTCGTTCGCCCTAGCGGATAGGACGTGCTCAAAGGGGGGACAGACGATTCGCTCATTGCACGGCCAGAGGTGAGCACTGCCTCGGAGCTTCGGAACGAGCTGAAGGAGGTAAACTATCGTCTCCTAACTCGGAGCGCGATCATCTTCGGCATCATCTACGTGCTATGGGGGCTCTTCGACTACTTCTTGGTGCCTGACAAGTGGCGAGAGTTTCTGGCGCTCCGGATCATCGCGGCGTCCGCGAATGCCATCATCGTGGGGACCGTAGTGCTGGCCCCATCCCTCCGTCGATTCAGCGTCCCAGCGTTCTGGCTCTGGTTTTTCGTTTGGGGGATTTTTGTGTGTCCCATGCTGCCGGAGACTGGTGACGCGTTCCTGGCGTACGTACTTGGCCTTTTCATTGTATTTTGGGGCGTCGGCGTGCTTCCGTATTGGACTGGAGTGTCCGCCTCTACAGTGCTTGGTGCCATATTTGTGCCTGCTGCATACTCGATATCACTCACTCCCAGACATGTCCCAGATCTTTTCGCCGCGTACTTCGTACTAGTCACCGGAGTGGTCCTAGCCACGGTAAGCGCGCAGTTCCGTTTTCAACTTATCCGCAGCGAGTTTCGAGCCCGCAAGGGACTAGAGCAAGAGCAACAAAAGACCGAACTTCTCCGAGAGGCGGAAAAGCGCAGAGCAGTAGAGCTAGCGAAGGCCCTCGAGCGTGCGCAGGAAGTTGATCACCTGAAGAGCGAGTTCTTTGCAAACATTTCCCACGAACTTAGGACCCCGCTTACTCTTATTCTTTCGCCGGTTGAAGACCTGCTCGCACGGCTCGCTCCTAGCCCAGAGCGCGACGCGCTGAGCGTAGTTCGACGGAACGCTGCTCGACTCCTACGGATGATTGACGACCTCCTCGATCTGGCAAGACTCGAGGCGGGCGGCCTACGCCTGCGCATCGTGCGGATCGATACCGCAAAGCTCGCGGAACGGGTGGTCGGGAATGCTTGGCCCACGGCAAAGGCAAAAGACATCGAGTTGACGTTTTCATCGGAGGGAGAACGAAGAGGGGTATTCGCCGATCCACACCGAATCGAAATCATCCTGACGAATCTGATCGGCAACGCCATTAAGTTCACGCCACCGAAAGGCCGCATCGACGTGAACGCATTCCACAATTCGGCTGGTGTATCCATCGAAGTCACGGACACGGGACCGGGGATCTCGCGCGCAGAACAGGATCGTATCTTCGAACGTTTCCATCAGATAGAGGGCTCCGAACGGCGCAAGCAGGGTGGTGTTGGAATCGGACTGGCCCTCGCTAGAGAACTCGCACAGCTTCATGGTGGGTCGCTCACGGTCGAAAGCACGCCGGGTAAGGGATCAACCTTCACCCTTTTCCTCAAATCGGGGAATGAGCACTTTCACACGGAGATCGTCGAAAGGAGACAGCTCCAGACTGAGGAACACCCCGGACGACGTGCCGAAGATCGACTGGATGAGATCTCTACGAACGCTCCCCAAATCGTCGGCGCGGAGCTGCGACCAAGCCAGGTTCCGCGTGATCGAGTTCTTCTCGATCGTGGTCGACGGCCCCGAATCCTGGTTGCGGAAGACGAGGACGACCTCCGTGGTTTCATCGTGGGCATACTCGACGAAACGTACACAGTTGACGCCGCAAGCAACGGGGCACTTGCACTAGACTTGATAAAAGAAAACAGACCTGACCTGGTCCTAACGGATGTGATGATGCCGGTGGTGAGCGGCCTCGATGTAACCAGGGCGATCAAAGGAGACCCCTCTTTGCGTCACATTCCTGTAATTCTGCTTACCGCAAGGGGGGAGAGCGAAGCCGCTCTCGAAGGTTATGACGCAGGTGCTGACGACTTCGTGTCCAAACCCTTCCACACCAAAGTCTTGCAGGCCCGAATCGGCGCTCATCTGAAGATGCGGGCCCTCAGCCTGCAGCTTGCAGACCAGGCGAGACTTGCCTCTGCCGGGACGCTCGCGGCGGGACTCGCCCACGAGGTGAAGAATCCTCTCAACGCAGCGCTGAATGCCGTAAGAGTGCTGGAAAAGGGGGGTTCGTCGCGGGTCTCGAATGAGAGACTGATGTCCGTGGTGATTGACGCACTCGCGCGAATTGACGCCATCATTTCCGCGCTCGATGCACACGCGCGTCCCGCGGACGGCGATGATTTGGCTCCCTGCAACATCGAAAAGGCGGTCGAATCAACGCTGAATCTGTTGGCGCACAAGCTCCAAGACCGCGTCAGAATTCATCAAGACTACCAAACCACGGGCGACGTATTCGCACCTGCACGGGCGTTCAATCAGGTTTTGCTCAACCTGATCGACAACTCGATTCGCTCCGCGGCTGGCAACATTTGGATCGAAGTTCGCCAGACCAACGACAAGATCTCCGTAGCAGTTTCAGACGACGGACCGGGGGTTCACCCCGACGTCGTGCACCGCATTTTCGACCCGTTCTTTACAACCAGAGTGGAAGGCGAGGGGACGGGGCTCGGCCTTCACCTCAGTCGAAGAATCGCGCGGGAGTGTGGTGGTGAGCTAAGATATGAGCCGAGGCCCGGTGGGGGTGCCCGTTTCGTCATGGAGATTCCCGCGATGGAGAAGGCGGCATGACCGCGCACGTGTTGTTCGTCGATGATGAGGAACCGAACCTCGTCGTCTTCGAGGCAGTGTGCGGGGATGACTTTCCGGTGCTCACTGCCTCGAGCGGCAGGGTGGCGCTCGAGCTGATGGAGGAGCACGAGGTTGGGGTCGTGCTGACCGACCAGCGGATGCCGGGTATGACGGGCATCGAGCTCCTCGAAAAGGTCGAGGTAGAGCATCCGGATGCGATTCGTTTGCTGATCACCGCGTACTCGGATCTGCAAGCAGCCGAGGATGCAATCAACCGTGGCCACGTGCGGCGCTACATGCGCAAGCCGTGGGAGCCCGAGGTGCTGCGGGCCGAGCTGCGCGATGCGATCGATCTCTACAATCTGAACACGCGGGTGCGAGAGCTCGAGCAGCGGTTGCTCGAAACGGAGCGCGCTTACTCGCTCAGCGTGGTGGCCGGCGGCCTTGCCGAGGAGCTGCGCAATCCGGTGGGATGGATCCGCAACAACCTCACGGTGATCGAAACGTCTGTCGATGCTGCGGTGGCTGCGCTCGAAGAAGCGACGCCGAACGTGACACGTGCGCGGGGCACGCTGGCGCAGGTCGCCAACGCGGTGACCGATGCCCGCGATGGCGTGAAGCGGATCCTCGAGCTGATCGAGGAGATGGCGAAAGCGCCCGAAGAAGCGCCGGCCGAGGTCGTCGACCTCGCGGATGCAGTGCGGGTGGCTTTGCGAAAGGCCGAAGGCAGCGGCCTGCGGGGCCGCGCGCTGATCGAGGTCGCGACCGGGGTCGAGCCGAAGGTGATGGCCACGCGCACGAACCTGGTGCAGATCGCGCTCAACCTGCTGGCCAATGCGATTCAGCGGGCGGCGAACCGCAAGGACGGCCAAGGGGTCGTTCGAGTGTCGACCGCCGTGAAAGACGGCAAGGCCGTGTTGGATGTCTCGGACAACGGGCCCCCGATCACCGGCGACCCGGAGGCGGTGTTCAAGCCGTTCGGCGTGGGCGGGCGGCTTCAGGGTGCGGGCGTGGGCCTGGCGATTTCTAGGCGCATCGCCGAGGAGCTCGGTGGGGAGCTCGAGGTGTCTGCCACCGACGACAAAGAGACGCGCTTTCGGCTGACCTTGCCCGCTGCGATCAACGGCTCGGGACGCTGAGCCGAGCCCCGGGTACGGCCTTCTCTGCCCCCTCTTTCCTGACGGCGTAGCCCGTCGCGCGAACCACGTCCTCGAGCTCCGAGGGCGTGACGAAGCCCTCGACGACGGCGCGGCTCGGCTCGAGCGTGACGGTCGCCGAGGTGACGCCTTCGGTTTCGCGTAGCGCGCGCTCGAGCTTGCGCACGCAGTTGTTGCAGGTGAGGCCTTCGACTTCGAGTGTCACGGCAGCCGAGGCGGTCCGGGCCCGGCGCCGATGCCAAGCGCTCCGCAGATCGTCGAGCGCGAAGTGCACGAAGAGGCCCGCGAGCGCGACGCCAGATGCCCATGCCCACCATGGGTAACCGTGCTCGTGAATCATCGTGCCCAGCGCGCCAAACGGGATGAACGCGTCGTAGATGTACGCGAAGCCGACGCTTCCGATGATCACCGTGGCCAGATAGACCGCGAGGATACGCCCGCCGAAGGCTCGCTTGACGGCGCCGATGGTGGCCACGTTGGTGGCGGGACCGGCCATCAAGAAGACCAGCGCAGCGCCGGTGGGCATGCCTTGCGCGATCAGCGCCGCAGCGATGGGCACCGATGCCGTCGCACAGACGTACAGCGGAAGCGCGATCAATAGCGCCATCAGACCGGCAAGCGCTGCATGCATGCCCGACCAGCCGGCCATCGCGCCGGGTGGAACCCAGACGGTGATGGCGGCCGATGCGACGACGCCAAAGACGATCCACTTCCAGATGGGCCGAATCACGTCGAGCATATGCTCAAAAAAACCCATGGCGGACCGTGGCGCCGCTGGTTCCTCGACGCGCTGCAAGTCATGCGCATCGGTGTGCAGCGCCTCGGTGACCGCGCCACCGGCCAGACCCATGACCAACGCGCTGGCCCACTTGAAGATGGTGAAGGGCCAGCCGAGGAACGAAGCGCTCACCAGCAGCGAGTCGACGCCGGTCTGCGGCGTGCTGATCAGGAATCCGACCGCGGCCCCGTCACTGGCGCCGTCCTTCTTGAGGCCAAGCCCCGCTGGAATGACGCCACAGGAGCAAAGCGGCAGGGGCACACCCAAGACCACGGCCTTGCCAACGCCCCCAAACCCTCGGAACTGGCGTCGCGCGAAGTCGCGTGGGAGCAGCACGTGGAGCACCCCCGCGACCGCGGCCCCTAACAGAAGCCAAGGCGAGAGCTGGAGCCATACATCCCACATCGTGCCGAGCATGAAGTGGATATGGGTCTGGGCGACAAACCACGCAATCCCCCGGTTGCCGTCTAAAGGGAAACTTCGCCGAGGCTGTTGCCCTGATACCCTGCCGCCTGCATGGCGCGAATGAGAACGGTGGCCGGATGTGCCCGGTTGCCGTTGATGTGCTCACCAGGATTGAAACCGCCCGCTCGGCCCGCGAGCAGCACGACCATGTTCTCGACGGAGTGCGTCTGGTTTTGTGAGCTTGCGTCGTTGAGCTGAAGCCCGTGTCCCGCCTCCGGCGTGAAAACGAGCATGCTGTTGTCGAGCACGCTTCCGTCGCCTTCGGGAGTGTTGCGCAATTTGTCCATGAGGTACGCGTAGTGGGAGATGTGCCACTGAAGCAGCCCTGCAGAGGGGATTTGGCCGCGGTTGTCGGGGTCGCCGTTGTGACCGACCTCGTGCAAGTCGCCACCCACGGAAGCCCAGCGAGAGGGGCGCGTGGTGCCGGGCAGCGTTCCCAAGCCATCGGCGATGGGACGCGCGTTCATGTGTGATTGGAATGCGGTGATCTGAAGCGAGGCGGCGCGGGTCAGGTCGCACACGAACGCCATGTGGATGAGGTCCGCAAAGATGCGGGCCCGGGCGTGCTCGTCGCTATAGCCAGACCCCGGCGTGACCGACGCGCTGCCGCCTCCGTCGTGGTCGCCGCCGATGGGCGGATCGGCGCCAGGATCGGGCGGAACGGCACAGCCTTCGCTTGCAATCGGCGGTATGGCGCTCAGACGATTTTCGAGGTCGCGGATCTCGTCGAAGTGGCGTTCGAGGCGCTCCTGGTCGGCACGTCCCACGCTGCTGACGAGCTTTGCGCGTTTTTCGAGGACGAGGTCGAGCACGCTTCGGCGCTTGCGCAGGGCGAAGTCGAATCTCGCCGCATCTTCGCCGTCGTCAGGTACGAAACCGCTGAAGAGCGAGCGGTACGCGACCTCGGGGCTGGCCTGCGCTTCGATACGAGCGCTGCGCCCTCCCCCGGGCCCGTAGGAGATGTACTGACGTCCTGCAAAGCTGTAACCGCTCACGTAGAATGCGGGCTGCGCGCGCACGACCAGGGACTTGTGCGTGGTCTGGCCCGCATTGAGCTCAGCGATCACTTGGTCGGAGGTGATGCCGTTGCAGACGTACTCGGGCGATGTGGAGCGCGTACCCGAGAGCAACGGGCTGCTGCCGCCACCGTGGAAGTCGCGATAGGCACCGGCTGGCGGGACCGCCGCACCATCTGCGGAGCTCGCGTTGAAGGGAATGGCCAGGTTGGAAAACATGCTGAAGTCGTTTTCCATGCCTTGCAGCGGCAGGAGCGGCGTGGTGAGCGCGAACCCGCGGCCGTAGCTGGTGTCGGCGACGAAGTGGCCGCCCTCTGTGATGTTTTGGCCGGCTACGCGGCTCTGGTTCTTCGGGTAGTTGTCGCCGCCGAGAGCCTGGCCAGCGAACAAAATCGCGTAGCGCGCCGGCGCTGCTTGGGCCGACGAGCGTTTCGGCGGGAGCATGCACTCGAGGAGCGGAAGGGAAACCGCCGCGCCTGCCATGCCCCGAAGAACCACTCTGCGATTCAGCTTCATGGCCATGACTAGAGCCTTTCCTCCACGCGGCGGGCGAAGCGTTCGGAGGCGATGAAATCCACGACGAACGCCTTGAAGTCGTGCTGCCCGGCCCTGAAGGCTTCAATTATTTCTTCGACCAAAGCGGCTTCGTATGAGGTGGTCGGCCGGCCTAGGGCGAAGGCGAGAAACTGTCGAACGGCGCAGGAGTCGGCGTAGCCGTTGTCCACCAAGAGCTGCGAGAGCTCCGCGGGACCGGCGAAGGAACCGACGTTGACGATTTCACCTGAGCCGTCGATGACGCATTCCGGTAGTCCGTCGTCGTGCTCGCGATATCGGCCGGCGATGTCGTAGTTCTCGAGGCCGAAGCCGATGGGGTCGACCAGGCTGTGGCAGGCCGCACAACTGCTCGACTGATCGCGGTGCTCGGCGTACCGCTCGTACTTGCAGAGCGCGTCCATGGCGCCTTGCGGCGGCTGATCCGTGTCGACGGTAGGCGGTGGCCGCGGAACCTCCTCACACATCAGGCGGGTGCGCACCAGAATTCCGCGCTGGGTCGGGCTCGTGTCTTCGAACTTGCTGAAGGCGGCAAGTAGGCTGCCGTGACCGAGAATCCCGGCTCGTCCGGTTCCCTCGTAGGAGACCCAGCCTTCTCCATCGGCCGGGTGCGGTAGGCCGTAGTGGTCCGCCAGCGAATCATCGACGAAGGTTTCGTCCATGGTGAAGAGGCGAAGATAGCTACCTGGCTCGTCGAGGATGACGCGGTCGATGAGCGCCGAGGTCTCGCGATTGAACGCCGCAACGAGGTCGGGGCTGTGCGGAATGGAACGATAGCCAAGCCACATGGCGTGAAAGCGATGGAGCTGGGTGCGAGCCTTCGGGTCATCGAGCATGCGCAGAGCCTCGGCGCGGCGGCCTTGCGGGCTTTGGAGCGATCCGGCTCCGGCTGCTGCGAAGAGCTGGTCGTCGGGCATGCTCGCCCACAGGAGATACGACATGCGATTGGCAATTTCGTACTCGTCGAGCTCGACGAGACCGGGCGTGTCCCCAGGGGTGCCGCGCTCGATTCGGTATAGGAGCTCGGGATCTTGAATCGTGGCGGCCACGGCGAGCTCGACCGCAGTGTAGAAGTCATTGTCGACCGCCGGATTGTCCTCCGAAGCATAGGCCAGTAGCGGGACGTAAGCGTCGATGTCTTCGCCGGTAACCGGTCTTCGAAACGCGCGCGGAAGATAGCTCTCGAGAAATTGTCGGAAGCACGCCTCGTCTGCGGCGCTCGAGGGCGTGCATGGAACCAGCGCAGCACGCCTGGCCCCGTCGGCAACTGCGCGGGCTGCGACTTCCTCGGCAAGCGCCTCGAGCGAGGTGATGAGGGCGGCCGAGGCTTGTTGGATGGTGTAGTCGTTGTCGAACGGGCGGAACTCGTCTTCGTTCAATAGACGGGCAGCCGGCGCGGTATCCTCTCCCACCAAATCGCGAAGCGTGTTGTCGAGCTCTGCTTGCGAAAGACGGCGCGCGCCGCTTTGTATGGCGATGAGCGGGTCGACCGCCGGCGGTCCATCAGGTCCCCCAGCGCTCTCACGGTCGGGGCCAATCTGCCCGGTGCTGCAGGCGAGCAGGAGCGCCAGCACCGCGGTCCCAGCGAGGCGTGAGGACATGGTTTACTATTCCAAGCGCCCGCGCCGGAGTCCACGGAATTTCACCCTTAAGTACGACAGACCACCGTTGGCGGGTGGTCGAAAAGCCGAGTGAATTGGCGCCGCGATCTTTGCGGGGGGAACGGGGTGGTTTCGCTGGGTTAGCGGGGTGGAGAGTGTCCCCGTAGTTGCATGGAGGCGGGGCGGGGGGTGCCGCGGAGCCAGGCGACGGCGCCTTTTTTGAAGTGGAGCCAGGAGCCGTTGGGGGTGCCGATGGTGAGTAGGGCGACGGCGTCGCTCAGCCAGGGCTCGTGACCTACGCAGGCGACGCGCTCTCCCTCGAGGGACGCGAAGAAGGAGGGCTCGGGGGGGCGGGCGAGGCCTTCGGCGACGACTAGGGGACCTTCGGCGATCGGCTCGAGCAGCTCTGCGGTTTGGACCGCACGGAGCCAGGGGCTGTGATAGACGCGATCGAATCGGAAGCCGGCCTGGTCGAGGCTCCGCACCATCTTGTCGAATCGGGTGCGGCCTTTTTCGGTGAGGGCACGGTCGGCATCGGGCAGACCCGCCCTTCTCTCTTCGGCGATCGCGTGTCGAATCAGAAACAGGTCCATCGGTCCTCAGTCTGTGTCGAAACCGTTCAGCTTCAAACCCGCAGCCTTGAGCAGCGGCTGCTCGCGCTCGAGGTCGGCTCGGGCCAGCGGGTGCGCGGTGAGCCAATCCTCGTCGAAGTGGACCCTGAGCTTGTTCCCGCTGGCTTGGAGCTCCGGGAGCGTGACGGCCTGTGGATCGCGGTTTCGGTTGAGCAGCACCGCGAGGCGAAGCAAGACGCACAAGTGCTTGGCGGTCGTGCGGAGCTCGGGAGGAAGCGACTCGAAATAAGAGTCGTCGAGCTTTCGGCGGTGGCCGCGGATCAGCGCGGCGACCATTGCCTGCTCGTCCCGTGAAAAGCCGGGAAGATCCGATTGGGCCACGAGGTACGCGCCATGCTTGTGATGGCCGGTGTAGTTCACGGCCAGGCCGATCTCGTGCAGCTGCGCCGCCCACACGAGCGCGTGCGTCGCGTCGACCGACTCGAGCTCCCAATCTCTCGCCACCTGCTCGAGCAGGCCCAGCGCCGTCGCCTGGACCCGATCGGCATGCGCCTGATCGATCGAGTAGCGCGACGACAGCATACGGATGGTTCGGTCGCGCGGATCTTCATCCTGGATTCGGCCGAGCATGTCGTAGAGGAGGCCTTCGCGAAGCGCGGTGGGCGATACCCACATCTCGTCGATGCCCAGCCGCTCGAAGGTGGCGCTGAGGATGGCGACGCCGCCGGCAAACACGGGGCGTCGATCCGCGTCGAGCGCAGGGAGGTCGAGCCGCTCCAACCGGCCGGCGGTGACCAAGGCTTGCTCCAGCTTTGCGAGCCCATCGGCCGTGATGGTGCCGTGGGCCCAGGCCGCCTCGTTCAAGATGTCCGCAACGGACCGAATCGTGCCCGAAGCCCCGATGGCGCGATCCCATCCCTGTTGGCGGAGCTTGGCCTCGACCGGCTGGAGCTCGAGCCCCGCTGCGAGCTTGGCGCTCTGCATGCGCTTTCGACTGATCTTGCCGTCGTGGAAGAACTGCTGGGTAAACCCGACGCAGCCCATGTACATGCTGTGCACGGCGACCGCTTCGAAGCCATCGCCGACGATGCATTCGGTGCTGCCACCGCCAATGTCGACGACGAGCCGTCGCGTAGGAGCGCCGGCGATCCCGTGTGATACCCCGAGATAGATCAACCGGGCTTCCTCGCGGCCGGTGATGATTTCGATGTGGTGGCCGAGCGCCTCGCTCGCGTCGTGTAGGAATTGATAGGAGTTGCGCGCCTTGCGCAGCGTGTTGGTCCCAACGGCGCGAACTTGCTCTGCGCCAAAATCACGCAGCCGCTGACCGAAGAGCCGCAGACACTGAAGGGCCCGCTCCTTGGAGTCGTCGTCGAGCGACCCATCCTCTCGCAGACCGGCGGCGAGTCGAACCGGCTCGCGAAGTCGATCGACGATCTGGACGCCCCCATGGTCGACCCGGGCAATCACCATGTGAAAGCTGTTGGACCCCAGGTCTACCGCCGCCAGCGACTCCATTCTCCCCCGCAGCTAACTTACCCTAGTTTGCCGCCGATGCTGCCGAATTCTGAAGCCACTGTGCCGTACGCTGATCTGCAGGAAAGTAGGACTCGATGCGGAGCTCTTGCGCGGTCACGTCGAGCGGCGTTCCAAGCGTGGTCAAAGTCGAGAACAAGTCGAGGCGCGTGCCGTCCTTCTCGAGAGTTACCGTGATACAAACCTGCGGCGCGGCAGCAAGATCGATTTCGCGTATTCGCGCAGGGACGTCCGGGTACGCACACAGCGCGTCGAGCAATTTTCGGCTGTCGCTGGTTTCGGGCTCGAGGATGGATTCGCGGTAGAGACGATCGATGAGAAACCCCGCGACCTGCTCCCAGTTCGTCACATACGACCTGACTCCTCGCGGGTGGAACAATGCATGCATGACGTTCTTCGCCACGATTGGCTCGAGAGGCGGCGTCATGAAGAATGAAAACAGACGCGCGAAGGACCGGTTCATGGTCACGAGGTCCCATCCGTGCGTGAGCACCGTCGCCGGATAGGGCTCGTGGTGCTCCAGGATCATCTCGAGCGCTTGGCGCACCGGACGCATTTCCGGCGCCGAGAGGCTCCGCTCGCGATAGACCGGCGCAAAGCCGGCCGAAGACAGAAGCGCATTGCGCTCGCGCAGGGGCAGATCCAGCGCGCTCGCGAGGATCAACACCATCTCTCGGCTGGGCGCCGACCTGCCGTTTTCGATGTAGCTGATGTGCCGGGTCGAAACCTCGGATTCGATCGCCAGCTGCTGCTGGCTCATGCGGCGGGCGGCTCGCCATCGCCGAAGGAGCGGGCCAAAGCCGGCCGGGGCGGCGGTTAAGGACGACATGGGGGGATTGTATCCCTTCCTTTCGTCCTGCCGATGACCTCCGAGGTAATGGTTGCTGCGCAGCCGAGGCTCCAGACTGTTCGCCACAAGGAGGTCATCCATGAAATTGCGACTGTTTTTGCTCATCGCCGTGCTTGCCACGTTCACGATCTACACCGCCGAAATCGTGTGGGAGCATGGGTATTTCGCCTTCCTCGGGCTGGCGACGGCTGGCGGATGGGGCGCGCAGGTGTTCTTCGACCTGTGTATTGCGCTCGTGCTGTTTACGGGATGGATGCTCGGGGACAGCCGGGCGCGCCAAATTCCGGCCTGGCCCTACGTGGTAGCAGTGCTGACGACCGGCTCGATCGGCGCCCTCGCCTACTTGATCCACCGAACGATCAAGGAAGCCGGCACCGCCTCCGCACCCGCCGTCTCGCCCGCCGCTCAGCGTTCCACGTAGCCGAGCGCTTCGAGGTGGGCGGCCACGTCGTCGTCGAGCGCCACGGAATCGGCGGCCACCGCGTCTCGTTGCGCGCGCGCGCGTTGCTGAATCAGCGCTTTGGTGGCCATGCGCACTTGGTCCGGCGCCGACGGCGCGAGATTCTGTTGCTCGGCCGGATCCAGATCGACGCGGTAGAGCTCGACCGGCTCGAGGCCGCGCGGGTTGCCCTGGTTGGCGGTGATCAGCTTGTACTCGTCCGTGCCATCGAGCTCCCGGACCGATTCGAGCACGTTCCCTTCGTGGCTTTCCTCGGCGTAGATGACGTCGGTGCCCGTGAAGATGTCGCCGCCCTGCACCCCTTCGGGAATGGGAAGCTCGTGTAGGCGCAGCACCGTCGGCATCAAGTCGATGCTTTGCACCCAGTGGCGAACGGTGGTGCCGCCGCGCCGGCTCTCGGGCAGCTTCACCAGCAGCGGGACGTGCACTTGCTCGTCGTAGAGCGTGGCGCCGTGCCAAAAGCCGCCGTGCTCGTTGAACTCCTCGCCGTGGTCGCTCGTGATGAGGATGGTGAGACCGTCGTAGAGCCCCCGCTCCTTCAGCGCTTCGAGGAGCTTGCCGAGCTCGGCATCCCAGTAGGTGATCTCTCCGTCATACAGGGCCGAAAGCGTCTCGGCTTCGGACGGATCGGGATGCTGATGGGCAGCCCGCGCGTAGCCGCTCCCGTCGTAGGGATGTACGAAGTACGGATCGTGGGGATCCATGTACCCGACGAACATGAACCAAGGTGCCTCCGGCTTCCGATCGACCCATTCGAGCAGGTGCGCGTTGACCGTCGCGGCATCTTGGTATGCGGTGCCCGGCAACACCTCGCCTTCGGAGGCACGGGTCTTTTCGATGCGTTGCCGGACGAGCTGCATCAACAAGAGCTTGGCGCTGGCGTCGTCGGCGCCCAGCACGAACTCCGGCTCGAGATAGAAGTATTCATCGAAGCCCTGATGAAAGTTGAAATACGGCGCCACGTTGAAGTTCGTGGCGTAGCCGACCGTGGTGTACCCGGCGTCCTTGAGCGCCTCCGGAAGGGTGGTGACCGCATCGGGTAGCGCATCGCTCTTGGCCATCACGCCATGGCTCGACGGCAGGCGCCCCGTGAGAATCGAAGCAAAGCTCGGGCGGGTCCAGCTCGAGTTGGTGAACGCCTGATCGAAGCGGATCGCGTCGCCCGCGAATCGATCCAGATTCGGCGTGCTTCCGCGGTCGTAGCCGTATACCGACAGACGATCGGCGCGAAGGGTATCGACGACGATGAACAAGACGTTGCCCTTGGCACCCTCTTCGGGAGCGCCGCCGCCGACCTCGGCCTTGCGCGCGCTTCGTGCTCCAAGGGCGAGGTTGCCGGCAAGCCCGACACCGAGAATGGCCAGCAGAGCCACCGCGGTCGACGCCCGTGGCAGGCGATCGAAGGGCTTTCGTTGCACGAGCGACCGAAGGCCCCACGCGAGCAGAGCGCTCACCCCCGCCGCGACGATGGCGCAGCCCAACAAGACGCCGAGCCCGATCGCGCTCTTCCAGACGAGCTCTTCGTGAAAGACGTCGCGCCGAATGCGGAACGCGCCGAGGGCAAAAGAGAACATGCCGACGATGGCCGCCGCAAAGTATCCGAAGGCTTCGCGCTCAGGGAGCGCGTACCGCTTCATCCAACGGCCGGTCAGCGCGGTGACGAAACCAAGGCCGGCGCCGAATACGCTGCAGAAGAGGCCGTATGCGAGCGGGCCGTACAGAAACACGCGCGCTCCGGTGGCCCCTGCGGACGAGAGGCCGATCACGATCGCCTCGCCGATGCCGACCAGGGCGCCCGCAAAGACGCCTCCGCTGAAACCAACCACCAGGCCGCGCACCGGATGCGGCCAAGCTTCGCGCGGCGCCTTTGGAATCGCCTCGGCCACCAAGCGCTCGCGGTCGGGGTCCTCCACGCGGATCTCCGGGTCGTAGCCGGTCTTGCGCAGAAGGAAGATCAGGCCGCCGAAGGCAGAGACGAACATCTCGCAAGCAAAGCCGAGCGTCGGGATCAGAACGGCCACGGCCAAGGGCAGGCCGATGGCGGGCGAGGTGTAGAGCGCGACTGCCGCGGCCTCGCGCAAGCCGATGCCGTTGATCGACGCAGGGATCACCGTGGCGAGGATCTGAAGCGAGGAGGCGAAAAAGACCTCGCCGAGGCTGAGCTCGACGCCCAGCGCTCTCGCCGCGCAGACGTAGATGAGATTGTTGAAAGCGTGGGTGCCGACGCCGAGCGCGGCAGCTTGGATCAGGAGCCCGGCCTTGCCCCGGTACGCCCCGACCGCGTCGATCAGCGTCTGGACGCGCGCACGAACGCCATCGGGCACGAAGCGCGTGAAGAACAAGAAGAGCTGCGGCTGGGCGAGAAACACCAGTCCCACGACGATGATCGAAAGGAACACCCCGTTGACCAACAGGACCCCGTCGGTGCCGATGAAGCGCATCCCGAAGAGGCTGCCCAGCATGACCACCACCCCGAAGGCCAGCTGACCGAGGATCATCTCGACGCCGATGGTGGCCGTGGCGCGAGCGGTCTTCCGGGTGTGCTTGGCGACGTCGTAGATCCGCCAGCCGCCAAAGCCGGTGAAGCCGCCTGGCGTAAACGCGCCCCAAAAGCGCGCGATCATGATCGACCCGGCCAGGAACCGCCATCGGGCGAAAATCCCCTGGCCGACCAACAGCCGCTGCCAGCGCACGGTGCTGAAACCGATCGCGACGAGCTGCATGAGCACGGCGCCGACCACCCAGCCCCAGTGCAGCTCGCTCAGCCGTGCGAACAGATCCTCGGCGCCATCCCGGCGGAGCACCTTGCGAAAGATGAACACCAGCATGCCGATGGAGAAGACGAGCTTGAGCAGGAAAAGAGCGATCTTTCGTGGGCTTGCGTTCACGGGGCCTTCGGGCTCCTCTACCTGTTGCACGCTAAAGGGTCAAATTGTCATGGGAGGACGCGCGGGCGGGCCGGTCGGTTGCGCCAGCCCTCGCCGGTTGGTAGCGAGCGCAGATGCCACATCAAGCCGTGACTCGATTTGGAACCTGGGCTCTGCTCTTCGCGGTGGCGGGCCTCGGATGTGAGAAGTCCCCTCCGAGCGAAGCGCCGGGCCCCGAAGCGCGAGAATCTGCTCCGGTCAGCCCATCCGAAAACCAGGCGCCCGCCGAGCCCCGACAACCGCCTTCCGAAAAGAAGCCGGGGGCCGCCCTGCCCGACTCGCTTCCGAATGGGCTCTTGCTGGCCTACTCGCAGTTCGAGGTGGAAGGCGGGAAAGCAACGGCGAAGCCGGGCCCCGCCCGTCTGGACATCCTGATGCGCGAGGGCGGCGAATGGAAGACGGAAACCGTCGAAGATCCACAGAGCAACGTCTTTCACAAGGCCATGCTGTGGAGCCCGCCCGGGCAGCCTGCCGGAATACTGACGCTCGGGGGCACGGGCGCCTACGTCAAGCTGTGGAAACGCGATGGGAAGAAGCTCGAGCCGACGACGCTCTGGCATGCGGAGTTCGGAGGCAAGTTCGACCGCATGCGCGATGCCGAGGTCGCGGACCTCTACGGAGAAGGCGCGCCCTCCATCGCGGTGGCGACGCACGACCAAGGAGTCGTCGCCGTGCTTCGGCCACGTAACGGCGAGTGGAAAGTCGAGCGCATCGACAAGAAGAAAGACACCTTCGTCCACGAGATCGAAATCGGCGATCTCGACCAAGACGGCACCTTGGAGGTCTACGCCACCCCAAGCGAGCCCAACAAGCTCGACGCCGAAGCACAGCAAGGAGAGGTGGTGCGCTACGTGCCGAAAACCGGCAGCGGGCCCGCCGTCGTGGCCGACCTCGGCAATCGCCACGCCAAAGAGATCTACGTGGGCGACGTCGACGGTGATGGCAAAGACGAGCTCTACGTCGCGGTCGAAGCGCTGACCAAGGGACGCGGGGCGAGCCTCGACATCGTGGAGCCAGTGGAAATCCGGCGATACGAAGCGGGCACGAAGCCGGATGCCAAGGTCGTCATCGCCACCATTCCCGACCGCCTGTGCCGCTTCCTCACGGTGGGCGACGTCGATGGCGACAGCAAAAAAGAAATGGTGGCGGCTTCCTTCAGCAAAGGCCTCTGGCTGCTCCGGCCCGGCAAAGATCCGAATTCAGAGTGGGGTGTCGAAAGCATCGACCGAGACTCCGGCGGCTTCGAGCACGCGGCCCTGCTGACCGATCTCGACGAAGACGGCGCTGACGAGCTCTATGTCGCTGCGGACATGCAAGGCGAGCTTCGCCGCTACGTGTGGGTGCGCGGCCGCCCCAAGCGCGAGGTCATTCAAGCGCGAGAGATTCCGATGTCTCGCATGACCTGGAACATCATGCCGTTCCCGGTCGAGGCGCTCGCTCCCTAGCTAGCCCTCCTGCAACCGGGGGATCAGCTCGGCAAAGTTGCAAGGGCGGTACCGGATGTCGAGCTGGTAACGCAAGATGCCCTCCCAGGCGTCTTTGCAGGCGCCGGTCGAGCCCGGTAGCGCAAAGAGATACGTGCTTCGCGCGACGCCCGCACAGGCGCGCGATTGAATCGTCGACGTCCCGATGTGCTCGTAGCTCAGCGAACGAAAGAGCTCGCCGAAGCCGGGAATCGACTTCTCCCACACCGCTTCGAATGCTTCGGGGGTCACGTCTCGCCCGGTGACGCCCGTGCCGCCGGTCGCGATGACCACCTCGACGTTGGGCTCGTTGATCCAACGGCGGAGCTGCACCTCGATGCGCTTGCGATCATCGGGAACGATGACCTTGTCCATCACGTGGTGGCCGGCTTCGAGGGCGCGTTCGACGAGATAGGCGCCCGACTTGTCGGTCTCCTCGGTACGGGTATCGGAGACCGTCATCACCGCAATCCGCAGGCCCTTGAAGGGGATCGACTCGTCGAACCTCGGACCCGCCACGATCAGCCTCCCATCTCTTTGCGCAGCGCTGCCGCGAGCTTGCCGCCCTCGCTTGGGTCGAGCTTCGTCGACCTCCATTCGATGCCCAGGCCTTGATCGCCGCTCGGCTTGGGAATGATGTGAAAATGAACGTGAAACACGGCCTGGTGCGCCATCGGGCCGTTGTTCTGGAGGATGTTGAATTGCTCGGTGCCGGTGACCGCTTTGATGGCGCGGCAGAGGCGGGGAAGCACGCGGCCGATTGCCGCTGCGCTTTCGTCCGAGAGCTGATCGAGCGTAGCTGCCTCTTCCTTCGGGATCACCAAGGTATGTCCAAAGCTCAACGGGCCGATGTCGAGAAAGGCGTAGACCAGGGCGTCTTCGTACACTTTGTGACTCGGGATGTCCCCGCGGAGAATCTTGCTGAAGATCGTGTCCGCCATGATGCGGAGCTTATACGGTCTGCCCGATCGCATCCAGGCACAAAGCGGCTCATGCGAAGCTTCTCGACTGCGTGGACCAGAACCATCGTGTGAGCAGCGGACGGCGCGAGGCCTCCACCTCGAGCGCACGGGCGAGCCATTCGTCGGCTCGTGCACGGTGCTCCTTCCAGGCCCGCGCAGGATCGCCCCCGGGCGATAGGCAGTCGTCCTGAAAGCGCTCCCGGTCGTCAGCGAACGTGACGCGGCGCGCGTGATAGTTGGCGAGGCAAGCGCGGTGAAGGCGTTCATGCGCCCACCAGAGCTCACGCTCGTCGAACTCCGCGTCCGCGATGGGCCGCGGCGGCAGCAGGCTCGCGTCGAACGGAGCCGGCTTGAAGACGCTCAGACACGGGGAGGAAGTGCCCGTGGCCCAAATGGTGGGGCCTTTGGCATCGAGCTTTGCGATGATGGAGCCAGTCGTTTGCGCCGAGGTACGGGTGGGAAGCCACGAGGCGTGCGCGCAGGGAGACTCGCTTCGGAGACCCTTTGTCGGCTCGACCGCGCCGTGGTCGGTGAGCGCTCCGATGAAGTCGCGCACCTGGGGCTCGCGAACCGCGGCTAGGAAGCGCGCCGTACAGGCCCGGCGAATCCGGGCACCGGCCAGCATGGACATGGCCGGGTTCGCAAACGCGCTGGCGAAACCGAAGCCGTTTGCCGACTTGACCCATCCCCGCTCGCGAGCGAGCGGGTACGCGTCGTTGTGGATCAAGTCGAAGTCGTCCTCGATGGTCAACGCGTTGGAGATGGTGGCCACCCCGCGGACGCGCTTGGCCGCCCAGAAGTTACCAGCGGTCTCGAGCACCCAAGCAGTCGTCGGATCGGCGATCAAGAACGAGCTGTGGTAGCGGAACCGCTGATGGCGATGGCCCATTCGGCCGCCCTGGGTGAGCTGTTCGGTGAGCTCGATGACGTGCTCGAGGGCCTCGTCGGCGGTGCGGTTGGTCGCCAACGCCACGCGCTGGAAGTCCATGCCGGTGTAGCCGGACTTGGGAACCGGCACTTTGGTGAAGACCGCTTCGTTGCCAATCGCGACGCCGTGCTCGTTGACGCCCATCTCGCAACCCCACATCCATGCAGGGCGGCTCACGATGGTGCGAAAACGAGTCGGTGCGAGAGGCAAGCCGTCCGGAACGCCCTGCTCGGTCGAGCCGTCGTGGCATTCGACGAGCTGCGCCTCGCTCGGCTCCCGATCACTGTTCTTCGCGAACCAAACCGGCCCCTGCTCCGGGACCACTACCACCGTGTCGCACACGGTCGGACCGTACCACAGCCACGGGAAGCCGAGCTAGGCGCCGTGCCGGCCCGCACCGTCTCGAAAGCGTGCCGCGCCGGCGAGCGTTTCTCCGCTTTCGATGGTGTCGATCCCCAAGCGCAGCTCGTTTCGCATGGCCTCGTCCTCGGGGAGGTCCCACTGCTCGATGGCGGAACGGCGATCGCTTCGCATGCAGCGCTGCGGATGGCTCGCAATTTCTTCGGCGAGATCGATCGCCGCGTCGAGGGCCTTTCCCGTGGGAACGACGCGATTTGCAAGGCCCATCCACGCAGCCTCTTTGGCCGGAACCGCGCGACCGGTGAGGATGAGGTCCATGGCTCGGCTGTGGCCGATCAGCCGTGGTAGACGAATGGTGCCGAGGTCGATGAGGGGAACGCCGAAGCGCCGGCAGAACACCCCGAGCACCGCATCTTCGGCGACGACCCGCAAGTCGCACCAAAGCGCAAGCTCCAGCCCTCCCGCGACGGCGTGCCCTTCGATGGCTGCAATCACCGGCTTGCTCAAACGCATTCGCGTGGGGCCCATCGGGCCGTCGGCGTCAGCCGAGAAGTCGCGCTGCTCCCCACCAGCGACTGCCTTGAGATCAGCGCCCGCACAGAAGCAACCGCCAGCGCCGATCAGCACGGCGACCAGCGCTTCTTCGTCGACGTCGAAGCGGCGAAACGCATCCGCGAGTGCACGCGCAGTGGGCACGTCGACTGCATTACGTACCTCCGGGCGGTCGATGGTCACGACTGCGACGCGGCCCACCACTTCATAACGAACGGTCATCGATCAGCTCCGCAAGTGGTACTCGGTGGCGTAGAAGTTTTCGGTTTTCTTCATGTCGAGAAACCCTTTGATGTCATTTGCGACGCGGAGCATGTTGGGCAGCATTTTGAGCGGTCCTCCGAAGAAGCGCGCGGGGTTCAAGAGGTCCCCGCGAGTCGGGCAGGCTTCGAGCACGATGCCATCGAACGGCTCGGCGCCTTCTGTGATCGGTTTTCGCACGACGTTGCGCTGGTAGTACCAAAGCGGGTGCACCTCGAGCGAGAGCGGCGTGTGCCCTCCGTGCCACCGGCGAATGTACTCGTCGGTGGTGATTCCAGGCTTCTTGCAAAGCATGGTCAACAAGATGGGAGATGGCGTCGGTTCGCCATCGCGCCACGTCTTTTCGTACGTGACGGGATAGGCCTCCTCGACCTCGTATCCGGAAACCGAGGGAGCGGCTCCCCGAAGGATCTCGGTGAAGCGGGAAGGATCGCCGGCATCGTCATCGTAGATGTTGAAGATCGCGATCGGCTCGCGCTTGAACGGAAAAAGCGAGGGCTTGGGGGGCTGCGATTCGGTTACCGTCAGCTGAAGCTTGGCGGGCCTTAGCGCGAGCAGCCGTGGGCTCACCTCGCTTCGCATGCGCCGACTCCACGCGGCATGGCTCTCATCGCGGCCGCGAAGCACGTACATGAACTTCCGTTCGCCCATGCGGCGGATCTACCCGTCTTGCCTGAAGACGGCAATACCTGCCTCCTTCCGGGCGACAAGGACACGCTTGAACCTGCGTCGCCGGCGGTTTAGCTTCGACCGCCGGAGGTTCCATGAAACGTACTTGGCTTATTTTCGTCTCGGCCTTTCTGATCTCGGCCTGTAGTGACTCGAACGAAGGCACCGGCGACATTACCTATCCGCTGCTCGACTGCGACCCGTTGGTCCCCGAGTTCTGTGGTTATCCGTTTCCGTCGAATGTCTACGCCGTGGAAGACCCATCCACACCCACAGGTCGCCGCGTGTCTTTCGGAACCGAGTTCATGCTTGGAAACGACCCAGCGCCGTGGGCAAAGAGCGACGGGTTCTCCGCTGGCTCTCCGCTGATGACGTTCTTGCCAGGTATAGCGCTTGGACAATTTGCAGGGCCGGACGACATCGATGCCTCGCTGGCGGAAGACTCCCCAAGCATCGTGCTCGACACGGAAACCGGCGAGCTCGTCCCGCACTTTGCGGAGATCGACATTCGCGCGTCGAGCGCCGAGCAGCGCTCCACGATGATTCGCCCGGTCGTTCGCCTGCGCGACAACGCCCGCTACGTCGTCGCCTTCCGCAACTTGCGAAACGAGGACGGGGACATCATCGAGCCCTCGCCGGCCTTCGCCGCCCTTCGCGATGGCATGTCGAGCGAGGACGAATCTGTGGAAGCGCGACGCGACCTCTACGCGGATATCTTCAAGCGCCTGAGCGACGCGGGATGGGCGCGCGAGGACGTGCAAATCGCTTGGGACTTCACTACCGCAAGCGACCAGAACAACACCCAGTGGCTAGTGCACATGCGGGATACGGCATTTCAGATCATCGACGATCGGGGCGGATTCGAGGTCACGATCGACTCGGCCGAAACGAGCGCAGACCCGGGCGCGATCGACCCGACAAACATCGCTTTCCGCATCCTTGGGACGTTCCGGGCACCGAACTTCATGACCTCGACCGAGGCTGGCTCGCTCCTGGTCTTTGGCGAAGACGGTCTGCCAGCGGTAAACCAGGACACACCGTGGATGGACGTGCCCTTCGAGGTGCTGATCCCCAACAGCGCGACGTCGGAGGACCCCGCCGCGATCATCGAGTACGGCCACGGCCTTCTCGGATCGAAGAGTCAAATCGAGTCGGGTCATTTCCGCAGCTTCATGAACGAGTACAACTACGCGTTCTGCGGAACCGATCTCATCGGCATGTCGAGCTCGGACTACGACACCATCGTCCAGACTCTGTTTGAGGGAGACATCAGCGGACTGCAAACGATGTTCGACCGTTTGCACCAGGGCTTTCTCAACTACGTCCTGCTCCTACGCATGATGAAGACGAGCTTTGCCAACGACGAGAACTACGGTCAGTACATCAAGGGCGACGAGGCATATTACTATGGGATTAGCCAGGGCGGCATCATGGGCTCGGTGGTCCTGGCGACGAGCCCCGACGTCGAACGCGGGGCGCTCGGCGTGATGGGGCAACCCTATAGCTTCCTGCTGTTCCGAAGCGTCGACTTCAGTCCATTCCTCGACATCATCAAGGCCAAATATGGCGATTTCCGTGCTCAACAGTTCCTCGTCGCGCTCTTTCAGATGCTGTGGGACCGAGTGGAGCCAAACGGATACACCCACCACATCCGCGAGAACCCGCTCCCTGGAACCAACACCAAGGAAGTCTTGACGAGGGTTGCAATCGGCGATCACCAGGTCACGACCTACGCTGGCCACCTCATGGCGAGAACGCTCAAGGTGCCGCACCTGACTACCGGGCTTCGGAGCATCTGGGGGCTCACCCCGGTCGAATCGACCGAAAGCGGGAGCTTCTACACCGAATACGACTTCGGCCTGCCAGGCCAGCCACCCTGCAACATCCCGCAATGGCTTTGCGACGATCCCCACGAATGGCCTCGCCGCCGCGAAGCCGCGCGCAAGCAGCTCGACGAGTTCCTGCGGAACGGCACCGGCACCAATCACTGCGCGCCGGGCGATGGTGACGAGCATCAGGCCGTCGCCGAGGGGGTTTGCAGCTATCCGTCGCTCAGCGGATGCACGATGGGCGAGACCGAGGACGACACGCAAGCTCTTTGCGTTCCGGGAGCGCGTCCACCCCAGGAGTGAGGCATGCATGCCCAGAAGAAAGCATGGTTCGCCATCAACGTGGTGGGTGGCGGGGCCGTGCTGGGTAGCTACGTCCACGGGCTGGCCACGCATCCCGAAACGCGCAACGCGCTTTGGGGGACGATTCCCGAAGAGCTGAAGGCCGTCTACGGCGTGACCATGTGGCTCGCCGCCGGCGGTTACTTCTTCTTTTCGTACTACTTTTTGCTTCGGACCGATGCCGAGACGGTGCGCTTCGGCGACCGATTCGGCTTTGGTCTGATCAACGCGCTCTACGCCCTCATCATGATCACGTCCGCGCTTTGGATGCCGCTGACCTTCGCTCATCTCGAGAGTCCCACCCCGGGCCTTTGGCTTGCGGTGCGAATCGATCTGCTGGGCGTGGCCGTGGGCTCGATTGGGCTGATGGTTGCGCTCTTCACGATGAGGCCGCGCGCGAAAGGGGTGGCCGGGGTGCTTGCGATGTTGGGCTTGCTGCTCTTCGCCCTGCAGACCGCATTTCTCGACCCGATCGTCTGGCCGCAGTTCTTCTAGGTCTTCTTCGGGAACCAGGGCACGAGCGCGCTCACCCGCTTCATGTGCTCTGCGTACTCGGGACGCCGTTCACAGCTTCGCCGATCCATCCAGGGGATCGACACGCCGAGGAACATCCCGCTCATCATGAGCGGACCGATGATGGTCCACAGTCGTGTGGGATCGGCGGCGAGACCAAACAAGTAGAGCCCCCACCAAAAAGAAAGCTCTCCAAAATAGTTCGGATGACGGGAGTAAGCCCAGAGCCCGGTCTTCATGATCTCGCCGGGCCGTTTCACTCTCGAAAATGCAAGGAGCTGCTGGTCGGCGATGGTCTCGATCGTAATCGCGCCGGCAGTGACGACGAGCGCGACGAGGTCGAGCCAGGAAAGCGAACGGCTTTGCTGCGTCAGCGCCACCCACGCCCCACTGAGCGCGAGCAACACCTCGACGGTCGGAAACAGGTGAATCCCGAATAGGTCCGACAAGAGCCACAGCCTGGGCGCCTTCTGCCGCGTCGCTTCGTAGCGCCAATCGATGTGATGGAGCCCAGGCCAGCTTCGGGCCCAGTTGTACGTGAGACGCCCGCCCCACCAGGTCACGAGGAAGAGCACGGCTCCCGCGCGGATGGGATTGACCCCCTGTTGCGCCTGGAACACCCAATAGAAGACGATGACGATGGGCGCGACGGACCAGTAGGCATCGTACGTGCTCGAGCATTTCAGCCCGCGAGAAAACCCAAAGACCACCAGCGTCGCGACGACGTCGGCCGCGGCCACCGCCCAAAAGGAGCTCCACTCCTCTGGGACCAGCATCAGCGTCACCGAGGCAGCGGCGAGCGCAGCCGCATAGGCGCCTGCCACCCAAGCAAACGAAGCCTGGCGGCTCCAGCGAGGCGCCTTCATGTGAGCAAGCTCAGCCCTTCAGGTTCTGGTTCGCGAAGTCCCAGTTGACCAACGAATCGAGGAACACCTGTATGTAGTCCGGTCGCGCGTTCCGGTAGTCGATGTAATAGGCGTGCTCCCAGACGTCGATCGTCAAGAGCGGCTTGGCGCTCGTGGTGATCGGGGTTTCGGCGTTCAAGGTCTTTTTGACGGCGAGCTTGTTGCCTTCGGCCACCAGCCAGGCCCAGCCCGAGCCGAACTGCGTGGCGGCTGCGTTCGAGAACTCCTCGCGGAACTTGTCGTAGCTGCCGAAGCTCCCCTTGATCGCGTCCGCGATGGCGCCAGTCGGTTGACCGCCACCGCCGGGCTTCATGCTGTGCCAATAGAAGGTGTGGTTCCAGGTCTGCGCCGCATTGTTGAACGTCGCACCACCCCCGCGGATGATGTCGACGAGGGACTTCTTTGCGAGCTCGGTGCCCTCGATCGCGGCATTGAGCTTGTTCACGTAGCCTGCGTGGTGCTTGCCGTAGTGATACTCGATCGTCTCTTCGCTGATGTGGGGCGCCAGAGCGTCTTTAGCCCATGGAAGCGCGGGCAGTTCAATCGCCATAGTCGTACTCTCCCTTCTTGGTTAACGCTTAGCGCGAGACGGTACGATGTCCAGAATCACGAAGCGAGGGGCGGTGCGTCCTCGTTGGGAAGCTCTGCCCCGCTCATTTCCATGGTGTAGCTCTGACCGTCGAGAGCCGCCCAGCTTGCGTCGAGCGTCTCGGTCCCCTGGTCAGGGCCGATTCCATCGAGCAAGTACCAATCCGCCTGCACCTTGTCGGCTTGCACGTCGAGGACGAAATAACCCCTTCGGCCTGATTCTGCGTAGCGGATGTGGGGGCTTTCCGCGACGAAGGAGTCGATGAGGCTTTGCGGAAGATCCGACGGCGACGTGATGCCCGGCGCGACAAACTCGACCGCCACGGCTCCCTCCCGGGTTTCTGGATTGTAGCTGCCGTCCCCGATCGTCACGTCCATTGCCCAAGAGGAGTGAACATCGCCTGTCACCACGACAGTATTGCGGATGTCGTTGGTACGTAGGAACGTCAAAAGCCGCTCCCGGCCTACTCGATAACCGTTCCATTGATCCGAATTGACGGTGGCCGTGCTGCCATCATCCAACCCGAACTGCCAAAGGCTCATCACCACCTGGTTGCCGATGATCTTCCACTTGGCCGTGCTGTTGACGAGTTGATCCTTCAGCCAGCTTTCCTGCTCGGCACTGATGATGTTTTCCGGAAGCTCTGGCTCGTCCTCGACGAAAACGACGGAGGGAAATTGCTGCTCGCGGCCTTCCACCCGCGTATCGAGCATGATTACATCGGCCAGGTCACCGTAGCTGAACGAGCGATAGAGCTCGCGCTCGGGGTTGTCGCGAATCGGGATCCACTCGAAGAACGCCTGGCGGGCAGCCGCGAGACGGTCCTCCCATGGGCCCTCGGTCTCCGGGTCATGGTTTTCGGCGCCACCGGTCCAGGAATTGTTGGCCGACTCGTGGTCGTCCCACACCACGATGAAGGGATGCTGCCGGTGGCATTCCTGTAGGTCCGGGTCGCGCCGATAGAGCGCATACCGGATGCGATAGTCGTCGAGGGTAACCGTTTCGTGTGGTGGCTCGAGCTGACGCTGAGGCAGCTGCTCGTCTGGGTCCGGATAGTTGTCGTTACCGTACTCGTAGAAGTAATCGCCGAGGTGCAACACCGCATCGAGGTCGGAACGCGCCGCCATGTGACCGAAGCCGTAGAAGTAGCCGAAGCCGTAGTTGGCACAGGAGCAAACGCCGAATCGGAGCTTGGTGGCCTCGTTCGGCAGCGGGGCGAGACGGGTTCGTCCGATAGAGCTCCAGCGCCCTTGCAGCGCGAACCGGTAGTAGTAGTTTCGTCCCCACACCAGGCCCGGCACGTCGACCTTGACGGTGAAGTCGCGCGAGATGTCGGTCGTGAACGTTCCTTGGGCGGTGCGCTGCTCGAAGCCCTCATCGAGCGCCATCTCCCACCACACTTCGAGCGGCTCCGAGGTCGACTCGGGCGAGACCCGCGTCCAGATGACGACGCCGTCGGTCAGGGGGTCGCCGCTCGCCACGCCGTGCTCGAACAAGTTCTCCGGACCGAGCGGGCCGGTGTGCTCGTACTCGGGCAGCTCGGGAAGCGGCGGAGGGCCGCTCGCATCGCTGTCGCCGCAACCACTGACCAGCAGCGGAGTGAGCCCCGCTGCGCCCATACCCTTGAGAATCTCTCTACGACTGAAACCCATGTATTCCTCTCGCGAGCTTCGGAGCGCGCCACTCTCTCATGAGGTGGTCTTTCCGGGTGTGACGGTCACGCAACAGAGTCGTACACCCGAGCGCCGGAGGCTATGCGGGTTCGCCAAAAAATGCTACCGGTTGTGGCCTCGAAAAGGAGCCCTCGTGCCGGTCAAGCATCACTCCATCGTCATCGATCCGTCTCGCCGCCGCTTCCTTCAAAAGAGCTTTGCCGGAATGGGGTGGATGATGGCAGGGACGATGCTCAGCCGGTGCAGCAGCGACGGCAATGGCGGCAGCGTGACGAGCAACATCGCCAATCTCGGGCCTCTGCGCGACCCCGACGAAAACGGCCTTCGGTTGCCGGAGGGCTTCACCAGCAGGGTGGTCGCCAGGTCGGGCATGGAGGTGGAGAGCTCGGGCTACGTTTGGCACAACGCGCCCGACGGCGGCGCAGTGTTCGTCACGGACGACGGCGGTTGGATTTACGTCTCGAACTCCGAAACGGTATCCACCGTCGGGGCCGGCGCGAGCGCGGTGCGGTTCGCATCGAACGGCGACATCGTCGACGCATACCGCATCCTCGAGGGCACCAACCTGAACTGCGCGGGTGGAGTCACCCCATGGGGCACCTGGCTCTCCTGTGAGGAGCTATCGACGGGGCAAGTGTGGGAATGCGACCCGCTCGGTCAGAGCAGCGCCGTGGTGCGTCCTTCGATGGGCGTCTTCCAGCACGAAGCCGTCGCGATCGACGAAGCCAACCGCCACGCGTACATGACCGAAGACGTCGGTGATGGAAGGTTCTACCGTTTCGTGTACGACGCGCCGGGCGACCTCAGCGCAGGAGAGCTTCAAGTCGCCGAGGTGATGGGCGGTGGTCCGGAGGGAATGGTGGAGTGGCGTACGGTGCCGGACCCGAGCGCGGCGGACACCGATACGCGTCTTCAAGTGCCCTCGAGCACGCCTTTCGATGGCGGCGAAGGGATTTGGTGTCACCAGGGCATCGTCTATTTCTCGACGAAGGGTGACAATCGGATTTGGGCCTATGACACGGGGACTGCGATGCTCACCATCCTCTATGACGCCGCGACGTCGAGCACGCCGATCCTGACCGGTGTGGACAACCTCACGGTGTCACCCGCCGGCGATGTGTTGGTCGCCGAGGATGGTGGCAACATGGAAATCGTCGCGATTACGGCAGAGGGAACGCTTCTGCCCCTCGTGCAAGTGACCGGCCACGAAGAGTCCGAGATTACCGGCCCGGCCTTCGACCCCTCGCTTCAGCGTCTCTACTTCAGCTCGCAGCGGGGCCCGAATGGCGGCGACCCGCTGGGCCAGAGCGGCATCACCTACGAGGTGACCGGCCCCTTCTTCGTCTAGCTCACGGGCCGAACACGCGGACCATCAGCGCGAACGTCGCGAGGGCAGCGCCCGCGATCGAGGTCGCACGGACTACGCTCCGACTCAGCACACGACGGCGGAACCACTGAAGCAGGGGCCAAAGCAGGGCGACGATGGCCAGCTGGCCGAGCTCCACTCCGACGTTGAATCCAAACAGCGCCTGCACGAGCTGGCCGCGCGGGAGCTCCTGTTCGAGCAAGACGCCCGAAAATCCGAGCCCGTGGACGAAGCCGAATAGGCACGCGATCGCCCATCGCAGACGGCCGGCGCCGCCGAGGGTTCGCAGGAGCGCAAAGTAGCAGGCCGTGAACAGCGCGACGCCCCAGAAGGCGGGCAACCCACCAAAGGCTGCGCCGGCGACGAAGAGCATCAACGCCGCGGCGATGACGAACGCGCCACCGCGCGCCTCTTCCATCCCCATGTTTTCCAAGGCGACGATGAGGATGGAGGCAGCAATGGTCGCTTCGACGGCGCGCGCATGTGGAATGACGACGCCGAGCGCGGCGGCTGCGAGGGTCACGCTATGACCGACGGTGAACCCGGTGACGAGCAAAGCCACCTCTCGAAGCCGGGCCGCTACGACGATCAGCAAAAGCAAGAATGCAAGGTGGTCCCAACCGCTGAGGATGTGCTCGACGCCGAGGCGCACATAGCTTCCGATCCCGCCTGCCGCAGGGTGCTCCGAAGCGCCGATGGCGGCGCGCGGGGCGCTCCGGGAGAGCACGACGTCGAGCGGCTCGGGGCCGAGAATCGTCGCGAGGTGCACGTGATTGGTGAGGGTGGCGAACAGCTCGCTATGCAAGCGCACGGGCGGCTCGCCACATCGAACTCGCCACTCGACCCGGGCCCAACCCGGCTCGGCCGGAAGCCAGGTCGCGCTCGACGGAACGGCCTCACAAGCTCCGCCGTTGCTCTCGAGAGTGAGGGTCGTTTGGAGGTACGAGAGCACGTCGGATCGATCGAAGGGTGTGCCGGCTTCATCGCCGAAGAGGGGAAGCGAGGTGAGCTCGAGCCAGCGCACGCGCGCCTCGGCGATCGCACCGCCTTCGACCAGCGTCCACTTGGAGTACGAGACGCTCTTCTGATGCGCACGAGAGGAAGCCGGGAAGCAAAGGCCGAGCAGGACGGCCAGAAGACAAAGCCGCATCAAGGCTCGACCTCGATTCGGATGTCGGTTCGCGTTCGGGCCGTTTCGAGAAAATCACGCACCGCAGCCTCGCTCCGTGCTCGAAGGTAGGCCGCCTCCACCGCTTCGCGCGCCTCTTCGAACGGCACCGCGCCTCCCTCGCGCTTCTCCAGCAAGCGAACCGTGTATGATTGAGGGCCCTCTCCGATGCGTACCGATTGACCCACCTCGAGCGAGCTCACCTCGCGTGCCGCGCTCGGTCCGAGGCGCTGCTCGATCTCTTTTTCGAGCAGAAAGCCATGGGGCACCGGCACGTCTCCGCCCTCCACACGGATTCGATACTGCGAGCTGCGCTCGAAGCGAAACCTCTGCTCTTCGTAAAACGCACGGAGCTCCGAGTCGCTCGCGGCGCTCGCCTCGTCCTCGGCACGGCGCACCAGGAAGTCGATCATCGCAGTGGCGAGCTGGTTCCGAATCTGCGGATCGCGCTCGTGAAGCCCGAGCTCGATGGCACGGTCGATCAAGAGCTCCTGGTCGATCAGCCGCTGGAGGACGCGTTCTCGATCATCGGGCCGGAGCACGCCTTCCTTGCGGTCGGCAGCGACGGCCTGCAGCGCGCTCTCGTAGGACGCCCGCGCAATGGGCCGATCGTGCACCCAGGCGACCGCGTCCGTGGTGGGGTCGCCCGTCTCCGGGAGGCGAACGATGTAGAAGATTGCGAGACCCGCGCCAAGCAGCATCCCTCCGAGCAGGAGCCAAGTCCGGCTCATGGCTTCGGACCGGCCAGCAAGAAGATCGGCGACGACCAGGCGCGCTCTTCGGTGTCTACCAGACAGTCGTCCTCCGTGGGTGTCCGGAAGTTCCCGTAGCAGGGCTTGCATCGTTCACCTTGGCAACGAAGGCCGCCTCCGTTCACGGTGGGCGTGGGCTCTTGAATGGCCCGAACGTAGTAGAGCGCTTTTCGGGCGAGCTCCGCATACGAGGGATCGTCGAACTCGACGACGCATAGGTCCTGTCCCTCCGGACAGGGGATCGTCTTCCAAGGATCTTCGATGAGGTCCTCGACAGGCTCGTCTTCGCTCAGCTGACGTAAGATGCGAATGACCTCGATGCGCGTGATGCGGCGGCGACGGTCGCCAGGGTTGTAGCACTCGCCAGCGCAGATCCGGTCGAGCCGCTCCTCGCCGACCGCGCGAATCACATCCGGAGGACAGCCCGGCTTCTGCTCGAACGAGCCTGCAGCGCGCACCTGAAACCGGGGCGCAATCGAAAGCTCGACCTCGCTTCCCATTGGAAGAACACCATCGGGTCCGTTCAAGAGGTCGAACCAGAGCAAAATCCGATCGCCCGAGGTGCCGTAGACGTTGCGAGTGTGCAATGCGTCCCAGATCGCCTCGCGGGAGCGCTCGGTCGCGTGCACCGCAACCAGGCCCCCCGTGATGAAAAACGACGCCTGCCGCTCCATCCACATCAGCTCGAATGGCGGCCGCTCCATGAGGTCGTCGATCGTGTAGGTAATCGACTCCGGTTCGGGACGGCCCCGCTCTCCGAACATCATGGCGCGCCACGACTCGTCAGGCGCGCCGCGTGCCTCCGTCATCCGCAGGCGCGCGAGCTCCTTGTAGCCGGTGCCGGGACGGGCAGAGTGATTGTCACTCGAGGCGATGAAGCCCATGGTCGCGTGTCGGGGCGATTCGGGGTTCGCGAAGTCGCCCTTGGCCAGGATGTACTGCACCGCGCCGCCGGGGCGGTACTGATAGGCAGGCAAGTAGCAGTCCGGGCACTGCCCACAGTTCTTCCAGTCCGGCACGTCCTCGCCTGGAATCGTCACGTGCCCGGCAAGGCCCACGCGGAGGAAGTCGGCTCGTGCCTTCGCCACGCGACGTTGACAGGTTTCCGATTCGGGGTCCTCGCATCGCTCGCGAATCATTTCGCCGGCTCGCCAGCAACATGCTTCGTAGCCGTCGGTCGGCTCCGGACAGGCGAGCCCGTCCTCGGTCACGACGGCGGAGCGGAAGGTTCGGTACTCTTCGGAGTTGCCGTGGCCGGAGAAGACCTCGATGAGCCGCTGCAAGCTTTCGTCGTCGAGGTCGGCGCGTAGCTGCTTGTCCCAGGCGTAGCCGAGGGGGGTGTAGAAGCCCCAAGTCGTCCCGTGCGGAATGACCAACGTTTCGAAGCCCCAGTCGTGGAGCTTGTCGAACAAGACGTCGGGGGTCGCCGCCTGCTCCCGGCAGTCTCGCGGCAGCTCGGTGCTGTTCCGCCCCTCGGGACAGAAGGGATAGCGGGCGTTCTCGCGGATATGACGGGCGAAATCGAGGTAGGGCTCTTGATCCGGAAAGGCGCGTACGGGAATCGTGAGCAAGGGCCACAATGCGCTCAGCTTCGAAAATGCCCGAGCCGAAATGCCAGGCGCGGCAATCGGACGAGCCGGGAGTCGGTCCTCGTCCTCGTGCTTGAAGATCACGTTCTTGTGGCCGAAGTGCTCTTCGGGGGTCAGCCCGACCTGCGACCATTCGAAGCCGGTGAAGGCGATCAAGTCGGGCTGCTCGCTCCCTTTCGCTACCGCGTTGCACTCGCGCACCGAGTCTTTGATCACCTCCCACGTACGGGGATTCAGCGCTTCAGCGTGGTCGGTGAGCGCGTAGAAATCGAGCTGCGAGCAGAAGCGGGCGAAGTCACAGGCGTCGGCCGGCGGGTGCACCCCCTCCCCTCCCATCAACGGCAGACCCCACATGAAGGCGTCCACCGACAGCGTCGTGTGGACATGGAGGTCGCCAAACAAGATTCGGT
Organism: Myxococcales bacterium SG8_38; assembly: GCA_001303415.1. Classification (GTDB taxonomy): domain Bacteria; phylum Myxococcota_A; class Polyangia; order Polyangiales; family Houyiibacteriaceae; genus SG8-38. The sequence continues at coordinate 2,008 of LJTN01000022.1, read as the reverse complement.
TGCTCTCGTTGGGAGCGGTCTTCTTTTGAACCGCCACGCGGGCGGTGACGTGCTCGGGCGCCAGGGGCACTGGCACGATCTCGCCATCGACCTGCTCGTTGGCGCCCCCGTACACGACCCAAAAAGCCAATACCAACAAGACCAGCCCAAGAACGACCGAAAGGCAGCCTTTTTTCCACCAAGCCACGCGGCCGGTAGCATAGGTCGGGAAGATCGGGTGTCCAGATGATCTGCGGCGACAGCGCGCCGTCTTGAGATTCCGGGGCGGGCCGTGCTACCTGAGCGGTAGGTGGGGAGCGCGAACATGCCGGGCACGGCAAGACATCCGGGCAAGCCGCGGGTGGCGCACGTCACCACCGTCGATCTGTCGCTCCGCTACTTGCTGCTCAACCAGCTGCAACGGATTCGGGACGAAGGCTATGAAGTGTTCGGCATCAGCGCCGACGGGCCGGACGTCGCCGCGCTCGAAGCAAGCGGCATTCCGCACTTTGCGGTGCCAATGACCCGCCGCTTCACGCCGGTGGCGGACCTCCGGGCCCTGTGGTCGCTCGTTCGCCTCATGCGTCGGGAACGCTTCGATGTCGTCCATACCCACACACCGAAAGCGGGGCTGCTGGGCCAGCTTGCGGCACGGATGAGCGGCGTGCCGGTCGTGGTCAACACGCTGCACGGATTCTATTTCCACGATCGCACGAAGCCCGCGCCGAGGCGGTTCTATGTTTGGATGGAGCGCATCGCCGCGAGGTGCTCCGATACGATCCTTTCTCAGAACCGCGAAGACATGGCCACCGCAGTCGCAGAGCGGATCGCACCCCCCGGCTTCATCAAATGGCTCGGGAATGGAATCGACATTCATCGCTTTGACCGGCGGCGGCTGTCGAGCGAAGCGCTCGATGCGCTGCGAAGGGAGATCGGCCTCGATGCGAAGGCACCGGTGGTTGGCTTCGTCGGCCGGCTGGTCGAGGAAAAAGGCATTTTGGAGCTGCTCGACGCCGTGAGGAAGGTGTCGAGCGAGATCCCCGACGTGCAGCTCCTGGTGGTGGGTCCGTTCGACGAGGAGAAACCCGATGCGCTTCGAGCCGACGTCGCGGAGCGCTATGGCGTGCAGGAGAGGTGCCATTTTCTCGGCATGCGGCACGACATGCCCGAGCTCTACGCGCTGATGGACGTGCTGGTGCTGCCGTCGCACCGCGAGGGCTTTCCGCGCGCCCCCATGGAAGCCTCCGCAATGGGGGTGCCGGCCGTGGTGACCGACATCCGGGGCTGCCGCGAGGCCGTCGAGCACGGGGTCAACGGGCTCTTGTTCCCGGTCGGCGACAGTGATGCGCTGGCGAACGCGCTCGTCGAGCTGCTGCGCGACGATGCGCGGCGGGCGGAGATGGGCGCGGCAGGCCGCCGCATGGCCGAGGAGCGCTTCGACGAGCAAAAAGTGTTCGACCGGGTGCTCGGCGAGTACGAAAGGCTCCTGTCGTGACGTTCTACCGGCGAGTCGGAAAGCGGGCGCTCGACCTCGGTCTGGCGGTGCCTGCGCTCATCGTGCTCGCGCCGGTGGGTCTCGTGGTCGCGGGGCTGGCTCGCGCCAAGCTCGGAAGCCCCGTCTTGTTCCGACAAGAGCGCCCGGGCCGCGACGGCCGGATTTTCGAGCTCATCAAGTTTCGGACCATGACGGATGTGCGGGACCCCAACGGCGCCCTGCTTCCCGACGAGCAACGGCTGACGCCCTTCGGGGAACGGCTGCGGCGAGCCAGCTTGGACGAGCTTCCGACGCTGTGGAACGTCATCCGTGGCGACATGAGCCTGGTCGGCCCACGGCCCTTGCTGGTGCGGTACCTCGAGCGCTACACCCCGGAGCAGCGGCGCCGCCACGAGGTCGCGCCAGGCATCACCGGTTGGGCCCAAATCCACGGCCGAAACGCGATCACCTGGGAAGAGAAGTTCGCGCTCGATGTCTGGTACGTCGAAAACCTGTCGCTTCGCATCGATCTCGCGATACTTTTTCGAACGATGA